>JANTFR010000194.1 GCA_024763355.1 Anaerolineales bacterium | reverse complement strand
CGGTAACATCCCGAACCCGGCAGTTAAGCCCGCCAGCGCTGATGGTACTTGGGGGGCAGCCCCCTGGGAGAGTAGGTCGTCGCCAAGAGACTTTTTCTTTTAAACTTGCATCCTGTTTTGGGTCGTGCTATAATGCAATTGTTCCCATTTCGCATGGAAAACGAATGTAACACCAAGAGGGGCCTGGTATTTTTGCCACTGCCAGATTGATAACTATCTAACGTGGCACTCCTTCTTTTACTTCCTCGATAACGATTTACGAAATTCAAAACTTTTGGGATTGAACCGTGTCTCCTGAAGCCCACATCGCCGAACTTTATAAAAAGTCACTCCTTGAACTGCGCCACATGGCGCAAGAACTGGACATCCCTCGCGCCCGACGCCTGAAAAAGGAAGAACTTATCGTCCATATTCGGCAGGCGCAAGCAGCCGCCGAGGGGTTGGAAATCCGGGGTGGTATCCTCGAAATCATGAATGAGGGCATCGGTTTTCTGCGTACCGAGAACTATGCTACCAACCCCGATGATGTTTACGTCTCGCAGGCTCAGTTGCGCCGTTACGAGTTGCGCAACGGAGACCTCGTTGTCGGGCATGTGCGCCCGCCTCGGGAATCGGAACGCCATAGCGGGCTGCTCAAGGTGGAGAGCATCAACGGCCTCACCCCTGAAGAGGCCCGCCGCCGCCCCAGGTTCGAGAAACTTACTCCCATTTTCCCGGATAAGCGCTTCGACCTGGAGACCGACCCGAAAATCCTGGCGACCCGCCTTATCAACATGATTGCACCTATCGGGTACGGACAGCGCGGCCTGATTGTCTCGCCGCCCAAAGCGGGGAAAACGTCTATTCTCAAGCAAATTGCCAACGCCATCTCCCTCAAAAATCCCGAAGTTCACATGATTGTCGCCCTGATTGGCGAGCGTCCCGAAGAAGTTACCGATATGGACCGCTCGGTGGACGCCGAGGTGATTTCCTCCACCTTTGACGAGCCGGTGACTTCTCACGTGCGCGTCGCAGAGATGGTGCTGGAGCGCGCCAAGCGGATTGTAGAAATCGGTCACGACGTAGTCATCCTGATGGATTCCATCACCCGCCTGGCGCGGGCCTACAACCTGGTGGTCAACCCCTCCGGACGTACCCTTTCAGGTGGGATTGACCCCTCGGCGCTCTATCCCCCGAAGCGCTTCTTCGGCGCAGCCCGCAACATCGAAGAGGGCGGTTCTCTCACTATCATCGCTACCTGTCTGGTGGATACCGGCTCCCGCATGGACGACGTGGTCTATGAGGAGTTCAAGGGCACCGGCAACATGGAATTGCACCTCTCCCGCCGTCTGCAAGAGCGCCGTATCTTCCCTGCTATTGACATTGAGCGTTCCTCCACCCGTCGCGAAGAACTGCTCCTCGGCCCCGACTTGACCCCGCGCGTCTGGCTGATGCGCCGCATGTACTCACAGATGATTGCTTCTCCGCCGCACGGAGCCGGTATGGACCAGGGCGCGGCCACCGAAGCCATCCTCGAACGCCTGCGCCGAACCCCCGATAACATTACGTTCCTTGAGACCCTGCACAAGAGCATGTAATCCCCGGAAAAAGGACTATGAGCGAACAAGACCTGGAACCCAAAACCAAAACCCTGGCCGAAACCTCCCACTATATCGTCTGGTCTGCGGATGAGCCGGATGGAGAGACTACCTATCACCTGGAAGTCAACAATGTCACCCTGCACTTCTTTCAGGAAGAGTGGGACGAGTTTCTGCAACTGGTGAAGAAGTTGTAATTTGGCCTCCCCCTTGCAAAAAGCAAAGCCGCCTGTATCCGGGCGGCTTTTTTGTTGGCGTTTAGTCTGGTGCGGCGCGATTTTGGCGGTGTGACACAATTCATGAATTGCGCCACACCGCATGGTTTACGGATACGCCTCTCTCGTTGGCGTGGCCTCCCTGCCCGGCGGCGGATACGCCCCCGGTGTGGAGGTCGGCATCAGGGTCGGGGGCGAGGGGATAGTCGGCGTAGCGGTTTCGGCAGGAGGGGCTGGCAGCGGCGTGGGGGTGACGATGGGCTGCATGCTGGTCACGTTCTCTACGAAGGTGACTGCCGTCTGGCAGCCCGGCTCGAAATGACGGGAGACGTTTTCCCAGGTCAGATTGTCGCCGTCTCTGCGGGTCTCTTGCAGCGCGTGGTAGAGACATCCCGGCCCGGCGTGGTAGTTGACCAGCGTAAAGCGCCATAAATCCTCATAACTGACGGTCTGACCCGGCACGCGTCCGGTGACGTTCTCTATCACCTGCCCGGCCTGGGCGCAGTTGGCCTCTACCGTCTGGGCAAAGACTTCGATGCTGAAATCCAACTGGGAGAGGTCAATCCCGCTGGGACAGTCCTCGCAGGAGGGGTTGACGCTCAGGGTAACCGCCCCGCGCAGGGTGGCCTTGTCCTCTTCGGGGAGGGCGTCGTACCCCAGGTTGCAGGCTTCGGCATCCAGCACCAGGGGACAGAACTGGGCAAAGAAATCCGGATTCCACAATAGCACCGCGTCCGCGCCCTGCTCGGTGAGATGCCCCATCCCAAATTCCTGAGTTTTCAAGTCGCGCACCGCTCCCGGCCAGAACTGGCTCTCCTGCGCGAAGAGATTTTTGAGCAACTGGGCGGGCAGATTGTAGGTCTGGGCGGCGGCGATGATTTGTGTGTCGAACTGATTCTGCCAGGTATCCACGCTCTCGCGAGCGACCTCCAGACCGCAGGCGCTGGCCCATCCGTTGGGGAGCAGACCCCCATCAGCGCAGGAGGACGCATCCGCCAGGCCGTAGGCAATCAGCCGTCCGGCCAGGTACACGTAAGGTTCCTGCGAGACCAGAGCGTCCGGCGTGTCGGGGTTCGCCAGCCAGGGGAGCGGCTCGCCCAAAGATGGGAAGGATTCCCAGGCCTGGGCGCAACTGGAAGGGGGCTGCCCTCCGTCCCAGCGGTCGCTGAGCACGTCCACGTACCAACCGGGAGCGCTGCCATCCGCCGGGATACCGGTATCCACCACCCGCACCAGGGCGTCGTACTTGCGGCTTGAATCTCCGTAACTGGAATCGGCCCAGAAGACGACCTCTACGCCGCGGGCGTCGGTGGCCTGCAGGGGGATTTCGCAACGGTCTCCGGCGCACGAAAACGGCTCGCCGTCCAGCGTGCCGTTGATAGCGGTGATGTATTCGTTGGGGAGGGGTTCCTCGGCGCGCAGCACCAGCGTGGGAATGCGCTCGCAGACGTTGGCCCGCAGGGTATCCTCGCAGCCGCTCAGGGAGAGCCACATTTCCGGCTCCGGCAGGTTGATGAGTACGGTGCGTTCCTGGGGCGTAGCGGCAATCTGGTGCAGGTAAAGCCCCTGGCAAGATGAAGTATCCCCTTGCTCCGCCCCCTCGCAAGGCTGGGTGTTCTCCCATTGCTGGTAGAGCGTGTGGCCGCAATAGGTCTGGATTTCGTTGGGGGTCGGCCAGCCCTCGTGGTCGGTGTAGATGCGGCACACCAGACGGTTGTCCGACCAGCGGCTCAACCACCACTCGTACTGGGTAAAAGCGGTGACGATTTCCGTCTGCCGGTTGTAGGGTTCGTCGGCGGCCTGATAAGCGCGCTGCCAGAGAAGCAGACTGCCGGCCAGCAGCGCCCCGAGGAGAAAGAGCAAACCAACACGAGCAAGACGAGACATGGACACTTATTGTACCATTCTCAGGGAACAAGGTCTTAGTTGGGCCAGATTCCCCCGGCGCGGACGACCCCTTTGGGAGGTACGTCGCTTTTGACGGTTGCCCCGTTCCCGATGCGTGCCCCGGCCCCCACGGTCACGCCCAGGTTGATGGTGGCGCGCATCCCAATGAGTGCCCCCTCTCCGATGGTTACAGCGCCCGCCAGCGTTGCCCCCGGTGACAGGTTAGCATAGGCCCCCACGCGGCAGTCGTGCGAGACAATCGCCCCAGTATTGACCAGCGCCCCGTAGCCGATGTGCGCCTCGCTGCCCACATAGGCCAGCGGCATAACCTGGACGCCGGCCTCCAGACGTGCTCCCGGCTCGATGACCGCGGAAGGATGTACGACTGGCGGGCAGACGAACCCGGCCTCGGCCAGCGCCCGAAAAACGCGCACGCGCACCTGGATGTTCCCGATACCACCCACGGCGTTGACTGCCATCCGCACGCCTTGCGCCTGGAGGTCGGGTAACACTTCTTTCCCGCCCAGAACGGGCAGCCCCATGACCTCACTTCCCGCCGGTCGCCCGTCGTCCACGAAACCCAGGACGCGGTAATACCTCAGGGCGCGCAGCACGTCCAGCAGGGATTTGCCGTGACCTCCCGCTCCGTAGATGACGATAGCCGCGGGGTCGAAGTCCGTCTCCGGTGGAGTAAAGGCGTTTTGCGTGTCTGCCTCCAGCAAGGCGCGCACCGTGGATTGCGTCACCAGCGGCCCAACGGGGAGGCGCGTCAGGTCAAGGCCGTGTTCGCGGGCCAGTGCCAGGGCCGGCCGGGTGATGCGGAGGCCTTCGGGGGGTGCGGGGTTAGGG
>JANTFR010000193.1 GCA_024763355.1 Anaerolineales bacterium | reverse complement strand
TGGCGGCCTCCAGGGTAGCGGCGACGGTCAAACTGTTGCCGCTGGTGATGGCGATGTCGGCTTCGTGCGCCACGGTGATGCCGGCGTCGCCCACCACGCTGGTGAACGCGCCCAGCCCCATGATGCGCGCCCCCAGCCGCTCGGCCATGCGGGCTGCCCGGTTGAGTTTGCGGTAGGTGAAGTGCTCGCTGTGGCGCATCATCTCCCGCGGGGTGGCGCCCAGGGCAATCAGATGCCCTTCGATTTTTTGCCCCGTGGTGGGCGACTGCCCGCCAGTGATGCGCGAGATGTACAGGGGTGGGATGTAGGCGGCCACGGCCTCCACCAGCGGGTCGGGCAGATGGCGCGTCCAGCGGAACCACTTGTGCTGGTGGATGAATTCCACGCTCAAGGGGTGGATGACGAAGGCAAAGCGGTTGATTTCGGCTTCTTCCGGCTGCAAAAAGTGGAGGTCGGGATGCCAGTGCAGTTCCGCCACCATGTCCAGGTAGGTGTTCTCGGTGAGGGGCTGGGATGGGTCTGCCCGCAGAGCCGCCAGGATAGCCTCCACCAGGGCCGCGGAACGAAAGGGCAGGGAATCGGCCTCGTCCAGCGCCGGTATCAGATTGACCACGATGGAAACGCCGCGTCGCCTCAGGTCTTGCAAAGCCTCCTCATCTGCCCACTCGACGACCACGATTTTGCGCTTCAAGGTCTTGGGAGCATAGCGGCGGATAGCGCCGATGTCCCCGGCCAGGACGTCGGCCCATTGGAAGGGCTTAGCTGCCCTGGGCGTTCCGGCCTCGCCGGGCTGCGGATGAATCCGCCGGAAAGGGGCGTCTTTGAGTTGTTCCAGGGTCGGGATGGCGATTCGGGAGGCCAGGTTGGGGGAAGTGAAAATGGGAAAATCGGGCAGGGCGAAGTAAATCGCCGGGTCGGCGTAGCGGATGTCATCCGTGTAGCGGCGCATGCCGCGCACCAGACTCTGATGGTTGAGACCGGGGGTCATCAGGACGCGTTTTTTACTGAACAAGCCCGGCTGGGCGCGCTCCGCCAAAATCAAACTCCAGCCTTCCAGAGCGTGACGGACGCCGCTGCCGTCCACGACCGGCGTGTTGGGGGCCTCCTGCGGGAGGGTGCGCCCGATTTCGTGCGGCATTCGGTATCCGCCCAGGTTGAGTTCGCGGGGGTACCCGTCCAGGCCGATGGCATCCACTTTCCCGTCGTACTCCTGCAACAAAGCGCGCACCCGCTCCGGGTCGCCGCCCGCCCCAATGCGGATGATTTCCAGGTCTTGTCCCAAAATGCGGGCGGTAAAACGCTCCTCGCCCTCGTTCAGGTGGATAAGCAGGGCTTTTTTCATGCCATCATCTTCCCTCGCTCCTCTACCATCTCTCCTCTATCTCCCCTCACTTCATCACCAGATGCCCGTAACCTTTTTCACGCAGCAGGACGGGATAACGCTTGTAAAGCGGCTGAACGGCAGGCAGCAATTTGAGAATTTTGGGGATAGGCCCTTGAGCGACGATTTGCTTCTTTGCCAGCGCTCCCATCAGGTTGACCTTGCCGTGCCAGAAGGCGTGCGCCACATCGGCCTTCATGCTCATTATCACGTCGGGCTTCAGGTCGCAGGGTCCGTGAATGACGTCCACGTAGGCCCCCGGCTGGGTGGGCTTCCCTTTGGCATTGATGGTGGTCATGGCATCCGGGTCTGTGTAGCGGAACTGGATGATAATACCGGACTTGGCGATTTTCCCGCCTACCTTGGGGTCCATTTTGGCCTCGTCCATCAAAGCCCCCACACAGTCGTAAAATTGCTCGGAACTCTCAAAAACGCTCATCGCTTTTCTCCCTGGGGAATTCGTTAAGGTCGGCTACGGTATGAATAGTATAGCCCAAAGGAAAAATTCTCGCAAACCTATTGACTTTCATGACGCGGTGTGTTATATTCGAATTGTGACGCAATGCGTTATAAAAACTGAGCATAATCTCACCAGGAGGTGTTCCCATGGCAAAGAAAACGACAACCAAACCCAAAACCGAAGAAGAGCGCGGCACCCTGTACGAGGCAGCCCGCAAAGTCTTAATGGCCGGCATCGGCGCCGTTGCCCTCGCCCAGGACGAAGCCGAAAACTTCGTCAACAAACTGGTAGAGCGCGGCGAACTGGCCGAGAAAGACGCCCGCAAATTGTTGGACGAAGTCAGCAAAAAGCGCAAAGAAACCACCAAGAAAACCGAAGGGGAAGTGGAAAAGCGCCTGGAGAGCATCCTCAGCCGCATGAACGTCCCCACCAAGAGCGACATCCAGGCGCTCAGCGAGAAGATTTCCGCCTTGACCGCCAAAGTCGAGGAATTAAAAAAGAACGGCGCGCAGGAGTAAAGGGAAACATCCCTCGCTGCGGAGGGGGAGGGCAGTACCTGTCCTCCCCCTTTTTTGATTCCTGCGGGTAGTGAGAGGGCATTGCCCTCGCACTACCCAACTGTTGACCGCGCACGGCGAGCCAACCAACGCAACCAATGCAACTGATGCAACTAATGCAACCGATGCAACCAATTTTCAAGTACAATAGACATACCCACACGCCATGCCCCGAGGGAGCCTTATGCCAGTCATCAAACGCTACCCCAACCGCAAACTCTACGACACCGAAGCCAAGCGCTACGTCACCCTGAACGAAATCGCCGACCTCATTCGCTCCGGGCAGGATATTCAGGTGCTGGATTACGAAAGCGGGCAGGACCTCACCACCCTCGTTCTCTCCCAGGTCATTTTGGAGCAGGAACGCCAGCAGAGCGGTTTCCTGCCGCGTTCCCTCCTCTCCGAACTGGTGCGCGCCGGCGGCAGCCGGGTGAGCAAAATCCAGCGCCGGCTGGCCTCCACCTTCGATTGGTGGGAAGAATTCGATGGCGAGTTGCGCCGCCGCTTCGACGCCCTGGTCGAAAAAGGGGAGATGGGCGTTCAGGAAGCCGATTCCCTGCTCGGCAAGTTGCGCGCCCTGGGCGGGACGAAGTTTGTCCCCTCCGCCGAGGAAACCGAAGAGCGCCTCGCCGTCATCCTGGAGGAACGCGACATCCCCACCCGCTCCGAATTGCAAGCGCTCATGGAGCAACTGGATGCGCTCGCCGCGCAACTGGATGCCATCCAGAAAGCGAAGGCCGCCGAAACGCCCCCTTCCACGCCGCAGGATGAGGCATGAGCGCGGGGATTCGCCTGGACGGGCGCACCCATCGCGCCTTTCTCTTTCCTGCGCCGCTGGAAGAAGCCTTCCGCTATTACGCCCGCCTCGAACACATCTTCACCTTCCTGCCGCACATCACTCTCTTGGAAAAATTGGGGGAAAACGCCTACCGTCTCCTGTATCACTCGACCGAATTGAGGCTTTACCGCGTCCGATTGTATTGCGACTTGACCACCTCCCTTGACGCGGATACCTGGACCCTCAAATTTTCTCCCCTGGATGGCGGCGTGCCGGCCGCCTCCAAAGCCGGCCTGGATTGGCTGGAGGCCCCCGGGTTTTACACCAGCACCTCTATTTTTCGCCCCCATCACGATGGACAGACCGCCGTGGAATACAGTTTGCGCCTGTGGGCGGATTTACCGCGCCCGCGCGGTCTGCGCATGCTCCCCCAGGGCAGCATGAACCGCATCGCCAACGCGATTGCCGGTTTCCGCATTCAGGAGATTGCCGACGGTTTCATCCAGCGTACCATCGCCGATTACCTCCGCCATCAGGCCGGTCAACGGTAACGCTCCCAGGCCTCCGGCGTGTTCAGGTTGATGAAGGTGCGGAATTCCGGGTCAAAGCGGCGGATTTCGTCGGGGGTCAGATAGCGCACCCGCCTTTGGGCCAGGAAAGCCCTTATTGGCAGCAGCCCGCTATCCAGCGCGGAGCGCAGGTTCTCCTTCAAGGAAACGGCATACAATCCCCGGAAGGGTTCCACCCAGTCTTCCCGTTCCCCGCGGGGCACTACAGCCTCCCATTCTCCCCCTAAAGACGCCATCCACAGCAGCAGTTCCCGATTGAGAAAGGGCATATCGCAGGCCAGGACGAAGCAGTGAGGGCGCCGGGCGTAGTGCAGGGCGGTGTACAGCCCTCCCAGGGCGCCTTTGCCGGGCAGTACGTCGGTGTGGACGGGTAATCCGAAGGACGCGTAGGCTTCGGGGCGGTTGCTGATGATGAACAAGTCGTCGCTCAGCCCCTCTACCTGACGGCGGATGAATTCGATGAGCGGCAGGCCCCGAAAAGGCAGCAGCCCCTTGTCGCGTCCCATCCGGCGGGACTCTCCCCCGGCCTGGAGGGCGATGGATGGTGGTTGGTTTGTTGGTTGCATTGGTTCATTGGTTCATCGGTTGCATCGGTTGGTTCACCGTTCGTGCTCCACGGTCAACGGTCTACCGTCTACTGTCCCTCGTCCGACCGTCCGTCGTCGAAAATCTCATAATACGCCCGGTCGAGTTCGTCGTCCGAGAGGTGGGCGTAGCGCTGGGTGACGGCGATGTTCTCGTGGCGGGCCAGTTTCTGCGCCAGTTTCAGGTTGCCGCCGGAGCCTTGCAG
>JANTFR010000192.1 GCA_024763355.1 Anaerolineales bacterium | reverse complement strand
AGCCTGGGCTTTGGCGATACCGTCGTAGGCATCACCGATTATTGCATCTATCCCGAAGGGCAACTGGAGGGCATTCCCCGTCTGGGCGGCCCTAAGAACCCGCGGGTAGATGAAATCATCGCTTTGCAGCCCGACCTGGTGATTGCCAACCGTGAGGAAAACACGCCCCGCACGGTGGAGGCTTTGCAGGCCGCCGGCATCCCCGTTTGGGTCACTTTTCCCCGCTCGGTGGCCGAAGCGATGGATGTTTTGTGGGCCTTCACGCGGCTTTACAAGCGGGGCAGCGCCGTGGCGAAGTTGCAGGTACTCGAACGGGTCCTGGACATCGCCGAAGAAGCCGGGGCTGAACATCCGCCGGTGCCTTTCTTCTGCCCCATCTGGCAGGAGACCACCGCCGACGGCCGCCTGTGGTGGATGACCTTCAACCGCCAGACCTACGCCCACGATTTGCTCACCCTCTTGGGCGGTGGGAACGTCTTTGCCGACCGTGAGCGCCGCTATCCGCTGGAGGCCGACCTCGGTACGGCGGAGCCGCAGGACGCGGGCGAGCGCGACACGCGCTACCCCCGCGTCACCCCGGAGGAAGTGCGCGCCGCCCAACCGGAAGTCATTTTGCTGCCCAGCGAGCCGTATCCCTTTGGGGAGGTAGAACTTGTCCAGATGATGGCGCTCCTTCCCGACGTGCCCGCCGTGCAGAACGGGCGCGTCTATCTCGTGGACGGCACCCTGATAACCTGGTTCGGCACCCGCCTGGCGAGCGCCCTGGCGCACCTGCCGGCATTGTTCGCGTTGGAGTGAAGTGGAACCGGCAGGTGACAGTCCCTTCGCAAGCGATTGTCACCGTTACCCCAAAGAAAGGACACCCATGAAAATTGCCGTTGCCTGTGACCACGGGGGCTTCCCCCTCAAGGAAACCGTCATCGAAGCGATACACGCCGCCGGGCACGAGGCTCTCGACCTGGGAACCTACTCGCCGGAAAGCGTGGATTATCCCGACTACGCCGAAAAACTGGGGCGCGCCATCCAGAACGGAGAGGCCGAGCGCGGCATCCTCATGTGCGGCTCCGGCGTGGGCGCTTCGATTGCCGCCAACAAGATGCGCGGCATCTATGCTGCCATTTGTCACGATACCTACTCCGCCCATCAGGGCGTCGAGCATGACGATATGAACGTCCTCTGCATGGGCGCGCGCATCATCGGCCCCGCCCTGGCCGTGGAACTGGTGCAATCTTTTCTGGCAGCACGCTTCACGGGGCACGACCCCGGTCAGGAGCGGCACGCCCGCCGTGTCGGGAAGGTTCGCGCCCTGGAATCTGCCCCATGACTTTGCAGTATCAATCCACAAGGAGACCCTGCGATGACATCCAAACGCATTTTGGCATACCTGGCGCTGTTTTTGGCGCTCTTCGTTTGGGGAACGGGAAGCGCCGGGGCGCGGGAGGCCTCCAAATCGGTGCGCGTGGCGCGCCGTGATGCCGACATCACCATCCTGCAAAACGGAGATGTCCAGGTGGTCGAAACCTGGGCGGTGCGTTTCGTCGGCGGTCCTTTCACCTATGCTTTTCGCAGCATTCCCCTCAACAAGGTGGAAGACATCACCGATTGGGGCGTCAGTGAGAACGGGGCGGCCTACCGCCAGGCCGATAACCACGCCGCCGGTACCTTCATCCTGCAAGATGAGGACGGGGAACGCAAAATCACCTGGTACTTTTCGCCCACCACGGACGCTACCCGCACCTTCCAACTGCGCTACACGCTCAAAGGCGCCCTGCGCATCTACGACGAGGGCGACCAGTTCTTCTGGAAATTCATCGAAAGCGACCGCTCCTATTCCATCGAGGCCGCTACGGTGACGGTGCATCTCCCCGGAAACTTTGCGCTGGATACCTTGCGCGCCACGACCTATTACGATTCCCGTGAAGCCAGCGGGGAAGCCACCTTGCAGGACGGCAGCACGGTGGTCTTTGTCGGCGGCCCCTTCCCCGGCGGGACGGAGTGGGAAATCCGTGCCCAGTGGCCCCACGGGGCGGTGGATGCCCGGCCCCCCGGCTGGCAGCGGATGGAAGACATCGCCCCCATTGTCAACCTGGGATTTTTGTGTCTGGCGGGCATCATCCTCCTGGGCGGCGGCGCGGGCCTCTACCTGTGGTGGTACAAAAAAGGCCGCGACCCCGCGGTTCCCGTGGCCCCGGCCCAGATGACCGAGCCGCCCGAAGACCTGCCTCCCGGTGTGGCCGGCACGCTGATTGACGAAAAAGCGGATATGGCCGACATCCTCGCCACGATGGTGGACCTGGCCCGGCGCGGCTACATGCGTTTCATGGAAACCAAAAAGGGCCTGTTCCGCGGGCGGGATTTCGTCTTCGAGCGCCTGCGTTACGATACGGAGGGCTTGCAGCCTTACGAAGCGCTTCTCCTGCGCCGCATCTTCGGGCGCGGCACCCGCCGCGAACTTTCCGATTTGCGGGAGAAATTCTACACTGCCATCCCCAAACTCCAGGAAGCCCTTTACGAGGAAGTCGTAGCACGCGGCTATTTTCCGAGCAATCCCAACAAGATGCGCAACCAATACATAGGCATTGGCATTGGTCTGATGGTATTGAGCGGTTTCTGTTCTTTCTTCACCTTCCCGTTGATTGTGGGAACCGACTTTAGCCTGGGGATTGCTCCCCTTGTGGCACTGGACCTCGTTCTCGTAGGCGTGATTATCGTGGGGCGCTTCATGCCCCGCAAGACGGAGGAAGGTGCCCGCGCCGCGGCCCGTTGGAGGGCCTTCAAGCGCTATCTGGAGGAAATAGACCGCTACACGAACCTCCAGGGAGCGACCGACATTTACGAGAAATACCTGCCTTATGCAATTGCCTTCGGACTGGAAAAATCCTGGACGAAGAAATTCTCGGCCCTGAAGACGGTGCCCGCCCCTCGCTGGTACGTCCCCTACGGGATGGGAACTTCTCCCTATTACGGCGGCTCCGGTTCCTCCGGAGGGCACCTGGCTTCGGGGATGCCCGTCTCCCACGGCGCGCCCTCCCTGGATGGGATGGCAAACGGCACGCTCTCCAGCCTGGACAGCATCAGCGACGGCCTGTTCAGCATGTTGAACTCCGCCGGCAGCACCTTCCGCAGTTCGCCCTCCTCTTCGGGGAGCGGCGGCTTCTCCGGAGGGGGCGGCGGCGGAGGCGGCGGGGGCGGAGGCTCCTCCGGATTTGGATAAACGCTTGCGCGCCCGCCCCCAACCCGCTATCTGTGTATGAATCTGGCAGGTGACAGTCACTTCGCAAGTGACTGTCACCTGCCCTATAGTCACAAGGAGTTTTTCCCCCTATGCGTATTCTCGTCACCGGCGGCGCCGGATACATCGGCAGCCACACCTGCGTGGAACTGCTCAACGCAGGCCACGATGTCATCGTGGTGGACAACCTGAGCAACAGCAAAATCGAAGCCTTGCACCGCGTCAAGACCCTCACCGGCAAGCCCATCGTCTTCTACGAGGCTGACCTGCTGGACCGCGACGCCCTGCAATTCATGTTCGACATTGAAAGCCCCGAGGCCGTGATTCACTTTGCCGGTCTCAAAGCGGTGGGCGAATCGGTGCGCGAACCGTTACGCTACTACCACAACAACATCACCGGCACCCTCAACCTGTGCGACGTGATGGCCGAACATCAGGTCAAGGACATCGTCTTCAGTTCTTCGGCCACCGTGTACGGCGACAAAAATCAGCCCCCGCTCACGGAAGATATGCCCCGTTCGGCGGTCAACCCCTACGGACGCACCAAACTGATGATTGAAGACATCCTCGCCGACCTGCACACCGCCGACCCGGAGTGGAATGTCATCCTGCTGCGCTACTTCAACCCCGTCGGCGCACACCCCAGCGGGCAAATTGGCGAAGACCCCAACGGCATCCCCAACAACCTGTTCCCCTACGTCACTCAGGTGGCGGTCGGCAGGTTGCGGGAGGTGCAGGTCTTTGGCGACGATTACCCCACTCCGGACGGCACCGGCGTGCGCGACTACATCCACGTGGTGGATTTGGCCCTCGGCCACCTGCGCGCTCTCGACAAACTGGCCGAGAACCCCGGCGTGCGCGCCTACAACCTGGGCACGGGGCGCGGCTACAGCGTCCTGGAGGTCATTCGGGCTTTCGAGCAGGCCAGCGGGCGGGAGATTCCCTACCGCATCGTAGGCCGCCGTCCCGGTGATGTGGCCCTCAGTTACGCCGACCCCTCCCGCGCCCGTGAGGAACTCCACTGGGAGGCGGAGCGCGGCCTGGAAGAGATGTGCGCCGACGCCTGGCGCTGGCAATCGCAAAACCCGGCGGGGTACTGAAATTTACGCTTTGCGCCCCCAGGCGTAGAAGACCGGCACGAACAGCACGCGCTCCCCATTTTGGCGGGCGCGTGCTGCTGTTTTCTCCCAGAAGACGATTTGGGATTCCGCCGGCCCGTGAGAGAGATGCCGCATGTCCTCCCGAAAGACCTGCCACTCGGAAGTCTCCTCCGCAGCGGACTCCCTTTGGGCGGCTTGCTGTGCCCCTA
>JANTFR010000191.1 GCA_024763355.1 Anaerolineales bacterium | reverse complement strand
GCCAGGATGCGTTCGCGCAGGTCGCGGCGCAGGCCGGGCGGCTCTTCGCTGAGCAGGAGGGTGCGCGCCAGACGCTGCGCCAGGGAAGGCTCCCCGCGCAGGGTAAAACCGGGGTGCGACCAGAAAGCGGGGTCTTCGGCTCCCAGGGTGGCGGTGATGACGGATGGCGCGAAGCGGTCGGCGGCCTGCGGGTCGGCGCTGAGCGGCGGGGCGTTGGCGGCGGCAGGGTTTTGCAGGATGAGAAGGATGTGTTCGCCGCTGCGGTCGTACAGACGGGTGGGCTGGCGGGTTATCCCGCCGGGGGAATCGAGCAGGGAGACGAGCGCCTCGGGGGAGGGCAGGTCGTAAGTCAGCCAGGCGTAGCCGGCGGCGGAGGCCAGCCCGACCAGCGCCAGGGCGAGGGTGAGCGCCAGGGCGCTGCTCCATCCCAGGCGCTTCCAGGGGATGGGCGCGGCGCGTTTGTGCCGTTTGCGGCGCAGGGAGCGGATGAGGGGAACGGAGGGGCGGCGGGCGGAATCACTCACGGGGCAGCGGGGCATGGGCGCGTTCCATCATCTGGCGGGCGGCGGCCAGCCCGGCGGGGCCGGAATCGCCCAGCATGTGCGCCAGTTCTTGCAGGCGGGCCTCGCCCTCCAGGGGGGTCAGTTGGGCGCTGGTGCGCGCTCCCTGCACGCGCTTCTCGACCCGGAAGTGCTGTCTGCCGTAGGCGGCCAATTGCGGCAGATGGGTGATGCACAAGACCTGGTGGTTCTCGGCCAGGCGGCGCATCTTGCGCCCTACCACCGCCCCGACGCGCCCGCCAATACCCTGGTCAATCTCGTCGAAGATGAGGGTGGGGACGGGGTCGGCCTGGGTCAGGACGTTCTTGAGGGCCAGCATCAGGCGGGCGGTTTCGCCGCCGGAGGCAATTTTCACCAGGGGCTTGAAACCCTCGCCGGGATTGGGGGCGATGAGGAAAGAGACCGTTTCGTGACCCTCCGGCCCGAAGGCGACTCTGCTCCCGTCGGGGAGGGGCAGCCCGCCCGCTTCGGAGCGGGTCGCAAAGTGGACGCGGAATCCGGCCCCCTCCATCCGCAGGTCGTTGAGTTGCTCCTGCACGGCGGCGGAGAGACGTTCCGCAGCGCGGTGGCGATGCGCCGAGAGGGCCAGGGCTTTCTCGGCCAGGGTCTTTTCCAGACGGGTTTC
The DNA here is from genome assembly GCA_024763355.1 of Anaerolineales bacterium. Lineage (GTDB taxonomy): Bacteria > Chloroflexota > Anaerolineae > Anaerolineales > DRKV01 > DRKV01. The sequence goes on along the minus strand of JANTFR010000191.1, from coordinate 3,418 downwards.
CTCCTCCCGCAGGGCGGTCAGGCGTTCTTCGGCGCGGGTGACGTTCTCCAGTTGGCGGCGGGCTTTTTCGGCGTATGCCAGCACCTCGGCAATGCTCCCGCCGTACTTGCGCTTGAGGGTGTGGATGAGGTCGAGGCGTTCTTCGATTTCGTCCAGGCGGTCGGGGTCGAATTCCAGCGTCTCCAGATAGGCGCGCAAGGTACGGGCGCTCTCGCTGAGAGACTCCAGGGCGGCGCTGACCCCTTCCGCCAGCGAGGTTTGCTGCGGGTCGAGATGGGCTACTTGCTGCAAGGCATGGACGGCCTCGCCGGTCAGGTCGGTGGCGGCGGGGGCGGTGGCGGACCCTTCATCCAGGGCCTGGAGGGCTTCCTGCGCCAGGGTGGTGAGGCGCTCGGCGTTGGCGAGACGGCTGCGCTCGGCCTTCAGGGTTTCTTCTTCATCCGGCTGGAGAGCGGCAGCCTCGATTTCGTTGACCTGGTAGGACAGCAGGTCGGCGCGGCGGGCGGCATCTTCGGCGTCCTGCCGGAGTTGAGCGTACTCCCGGCGCACTTTTTGCAAGCGGCGGTAGGTTTCGTGATAAGCCTGCAAGCGCGGTTCGCTGCCCGCGAAGCGGTCCAGCAGGTGGATGTGTTCCCGCGGGCGCAGGAGGGAGAGATGCTCCGATTGTCCGTGCAGGTCCACCAGATACGCCCCGACTTCCCGCAGCATCCCGGCGCTGACTGTGCGCCCGTTGAGGCGCGCCACACTGCGTCCGTTGGGACGGATTTCGCGCCCCAGGGTGAGGTATTCGGGGTCGTCGAGCAGGTCTTCGCGCTCCAGAATGGCGTGCAGGGCCGGACGGATGCTCTCGTCCATGCGGAAGACGCCTTCGATGATGGCCCGCGGCGCGTCGGCGCGCACGAGGGTGCTGTCGGCGCGCGCTCCCAGGATGGTCTCCACGGCGTCAAGAATGATGGACTTTCCCGCGCCGGTTTCGCCGGTGAAGACAGTGAAGCCGGAATCGAGATTCAGGTCCAGGTTCTCGATGATGGCGAAGTTGCGGATGTGGAGTTCCGTGAGCATGGGGAGGGGAATGAGGAAGGCGGAAGGCAGAATGAGGAATGCAGAATGATGAATGCAGAATGATGAATGCAGAATGCAGAATGCAGAATGCAGAATGCAGAATGAGGAAGGCTGAATGCTGAAGGCTAAAGGCTAAGGCTGAATGCTGAAGGCAGCATGGGGAGGGCTGAATGCTGAAGGCTAAATGCTGAAGGCTGAATGCTGAATTGCTAGAGCACGATACCTTTGAAACGCTGGTAAGCGGTGGTGGCGACCAGGAAGGTGTAGAGACCTTGGAGAATGATGGGGTAGAAAGCGGCCAGGGAGTTTCCGTTCAGACCGGCCAGGAGCAAGAGCAGGGCGGGCAGGAGGAAAGGGAGGCAGCCTGCTACCGCGCCGGCGGCGGTGGAGCGGTACAGCCAGGCGCTGCGGCGTTTGCCGGTGGCCTTGCGCGTCCCCTCGGCGATGAGGTATCCCGCCAGGATGGCGACGAAGATGCCCCAGAAACCGAGGAAAGCAGCCAGGATGTTGCCAAGAGCGCTGAGCAGGGCGGCAATCCCAAAAGCCATGGGGTAGTCGTACCATTGGGCGGTATCGAATTTCCTCTGAATCTCCCGCACGCAATCGGGGCAGCGGTAACCGGTGGGAGTAGCGATGGCGCACTTGGGGCAGATGGGCTTGTTGCAACGGTTACAGCGCAGGGTGGTTTCCCGGTCGGGATGGTAGGCGCAGTAGAGGGTGGGGGGGGAGGAGGACATGATAAATGCGGAATGATGAATGCAGAATGCGGAATGATGAATGCTGAAGACTGAACGCTGACTGCTAAAGGCTGAATGCGGGGTCAGGGGGAGGGGCGGATGGACTGGGTGACGGGGTTGCGGTTCATGTGGGGGGTCAGGTTGCGGTAGAAGTAATCCGGGTCGCCGAAGCGGATGAAGGAGACGTTGTGGCTGCCGGCCTGGGCGGCAATCTGGTCTCCGGTTTGCAGGGGGATGGGGGGCTGCCCGTCCACGGAAGCGACGGCCTGATGGTCGGTGCGGACGGTGATTCGCACCGAAGCGCCCTCCGCCAGGACGATGGGACGGTCAATGGAGAGATGCGGGGCGACAGGGACGAGTAGGATGTTGCGCAGTTCCGGGGGCAGGATGGGGCCTCCGGCGGCCAGGGCATAGGCCGTGGAGCCGGTTGGGGTGGCGGCCACCAGTCCGTCGGCCACGTAAGTTGTCAGGTAGCGGCTGTCCACCTCGGTGATGAGGTGTACCGGACGGACAATCGCCCCGCGGCTGACGACCACCTCGTTGAGAGCATCCCACTCGCCGAGTTTCTTCCCCTCCCGCCAATGGGTGCAATTGAGCATCATGCGTACTTCCAGCCAGTACGCGCCGCGCATCAAGTCGTCCAGGCGGCGGGGCAGGTCGTCCAGCCCGATTTCAAAGAGAAAGCCGAATTTCCCCAGGTTGATACCCAGGATGGGGGTGTTGGAGGGCGCGCACAAGTGGCCGGCTCGCAGCATGGTTCCGTCGCCGCCCAGGGCGATGACGGCCTCGAATTCCCCGCTGCCGACGCGGGCGCGCAAATCGGCGTCGTAGAGCAGCCCATAGGTTACTTCCTCGACTTTGGGGGCCAGGAATTCGGCGATACGTTGGGCTTCTGCGGGAGCGGCGGCGACCTGAGGATGGGCAAGGATGGCGATACGCCGGGGAATGTCCATGGTGCGCCAATTATAGCAGGCTCATGCCAGTTTTTGGTCGCAAATGTGACGGTATCCGCAGTGCCGGCAGCGGGCGGGGACATTGTGGCTGCGAGGGTGCCGCTGCTTGCGCCCCTTCTCCTGCATTTCATTCAGGAGGTTCAAGAGGGCGCTTTCCAGTTCGGTTGTGTAGGGAATCTCGAAGGTGCGGTTAGCGTAGTGGAGGATGCCGTAAGGAGGCCGTGTCCCGAAGGTGCGTTCCACCAGCAGACAGTAGGCCGCCAGTTGGTAGAGATGCCCGTCGTAAGGGGCATCCTTCACCCGTGTGGATTTGACCTCCACCGGAATGACCATCTCCCCCTGTTGAACGAGGTAATCCGGTTTTCCCGTCAAATTGGTAACGGGGTCGTAGAGCGACTGAGGGGCCTCCTCCCAGGCGGTGCTGTCCACGTAGACGACGCGCCCCTGGGGGAGACCGGTTTCGCGGCGCTGGCGGCCCGCCACCCAGAGAAGTATCAGCCCCCCGCAGGCCAGCAGAAGGGCAATCAGAACCATTGGCTCGTGTAGTACACCGCCGCCAGGATGAGCGCCAGCAGGATGAGGGCGTAAGCCGCAGCCCGCAGCATGGCTGCCCGCAGGACGGCGCGTCCGTGCCGGTAGTGCAAACGCGTCCCGGCGGCCATTTTT
>JANTFR010000190.1 GCA_024763355.1 Anaerolineales bacterium | reverse complement strand
GGCAGGGTGGGGTCAATCCCCGCTCCGCCGGCGGGGTCGAAGTTCATCTCGAAACCCAGCAGGTGATGGCTGAGGTCGTTCTCGAAGCCGAAGTAGAGGGCGTCGTCTACTTGCGGGCGCTCGCTGAAGATGCTCACTCCCTCGATGCCGCTTTGCAGCCGCCGCAGGTTGTGGCTGTGGTAGGTCTTCTCCCCCGCGGCGCGGGTCAGGACGGCGCGCAGGCGCGGCGGATGGATGTCCAGGGGGGCCTCGGTGGTGAAGATGACGGACGGCTCCGTCTCGGTCTGGAGGCTGGCGACTTCCGTCCCCGCGGGGATGGTGACGCGGGTCTCCTGCGGGGCGCTCAACCAGAAGGTGACCGGGACGCGGGCCGGGACGGGCGGCTGCAAGCGGATGCCGAACATTTCCATCATCTTGACGTAGTGCAGGTCGGGGAGGCGGTTGAGACGGTAGAGCAGCGTTTCGGTCATCCAGGCGAAGAGTTCGATGAGGGTCACGCCGGGGTCGCTGACGTTGTGGTCGGTCCACTCTTCGCAGTAGTGCGGGATGTGCTTCTTGGCCTCATCCACGAGGTCTTGAAAGGTGCGGTCATCGAGTTTGGGGGTGGGGAGGGGCATGGGAAGCTCCGGAATGCGGAATGATGAGGTGATGTGGTGAGGTGGTGAGATGATGTGGTGGTGATTGACAGTTGATGACTGCCGGCTGACGCCTGACCGCCGCCCGCTACTCCTCCGGTATCAGGTAGAAGGGGTAGACGAGGGTACGGCGGTCGAGGGTATCTTTGACGGTGTAGGTTACTTCGACGACCAGAACGTGCCCGCGGTCAGGGTCGGGGTAGACGTTGACTTCGTCCACGCGGATGCGCGGCTCCCACATGCCGAGGGCCTCGCTCACGTAGCGCCGCGCCTGGGCTGCGGTCTGGACGTTGTTGGGTGCGAAGAGCAGTTCGTGGAGGCGGCAACCGAAGGCGGGGCGCATGACGCGCTCTCCGGGGGCGGTGCCCAGGATGATGAGCATGGCCTGTTCGATTTCGTTCCGGGCGCGGGTGAGGGCGATGCCTCCCTGCGCGCCGATTTGCGGCGGAAATGCCCAGCCGCGTCCGATGAGAGGGGAAGGGGTCATGGTTGGTTGGATTGGTTCATTGGTTGCATCAGTTGCATTGGTTGCGTTGGTTGCATGGGTTACGTTGGTTTGGGCGGACGCACGCCGCACGTGACACATGGCACTTGACACATGGCACGTGACACATGGCACTTGACACATGACACTTGATACATGGCACATGGTACTTCCTACCCAATCATCACCGTCCCGCTGGCGACCACGGTGGCGCTCATGTTGGGGACGGGGTCGGCGCAGGTCTGGGCGGGGTCTCCGGCGCGGGCGGCGGGCTTGCCGTTGATGAGCACGGTGGCACTGCCTTGCAGAATCACGCCCTGGTTGGTGGGCGGAATCTGGAAGGCAGTTCCCGGCGGGGTGGGGATGTGCGGCGGCGTGTTGGTGGCCGTGCTCCCTACCGTGGCGGCGGGCACGCCCATGATGAACACGTCCGGGCTGAGATTTCCGTCCAGGATGCCGGTGAAGGGGTGCGGCAAGGGCGTCGGGACGGGGCCTCCTGGCGAGGGAACCATCACGATGTGCATGTCGGTAGCGACTATCTGGTCGCCTTGCTTGGCTGCGGGTTGGGACATTGGTTTATCGGTGCATCGGTTGCATTAGTTCATTGGTTGCATTGGTTCATTGGTTCATTGGTTGCGTTGGTTGGTCTGTCGTCTGTCGTCTGCGGTCTGCCGTCTGTCGTCCGTCGTCCGTCGTCTGTCGTCGGTGGTCTATTGTCCGCCATCTAGTTCAACTTGATGAGCGAACCCTTGATGGTCACAACGCCGTTGGCCTTCAAATCCAGGTTGGCGGCGGCTTCCAGGGAGATGTTAGCGTTGGTCTGCACTTTCAGGTTGCCGCGAGAGGCCATTTCCACGTCGCCGCCGCTCTCCAGGGTGATTTTTGAGGCGTTGTCGTCCAGGACGACCTTCAGCCCGCCCTGGCTGCGCACCTCGACTTTTCCGTTGGCATCGTCCAGGGTGAGGGTGTGTCCGCCGGCTGTTTCGATAGTTACCTTGTTCTCGCTGGTGTCCATCATCACGATGGCGTGCCCGCTGCGGGAGCGCCAGGATTGCACTTTGGGCATCTCTCCGCTCCCCGCCTGGGTGGTAGCGGGCGGCGGCGGGGATTGCCGGTTCCACAGGCCGCCCAGCACCACGGGAGCGCGCATATCGCCGTGCTCGAAAGTCACCAATACCTCATCACCCACGGCGGGAATGAGGCACAATCCGGATTCGTTGCTCGCTCCGGGGGCAAGCAGCCGCGCCCAGTAACTTTCGGCATTCTCGCCCAGCCAGGGGAATTTCACTTTGACGCGCCCCAACTTGTCGGGGTCGTCCGTGTTGGTGACCACGGCAATAGCGGCTCCGCCCCACTCCGCCGAGGATTTTCGGGGAGAGACGGCCTCCTGCAGAAGGCCGTTGCGCGTTCCTTGCGCCCGGAAGGTGGTTTCCAGCCCGGCGGGGGTGTAGACGTGCCGCGCTTGCGTCACCAGATACTCGCCGCTCAGACGGTTCCCGACGCCTTCGATTTTGACCTTCTCTCCGGCGCGGATTTCCGGGCGGCGGAAAGCGCGTCCCTCCGCCTGGATGAAAGCCCCGCTGATTTCGTCCAGCAGGGCGGCGGCCAGCGTGTTGGCCTCCTCCTGGGTAAAGACCACCTTCCGGACGACGACTTTCTTGCCGCCGCCCAAAGCGTTAGCCCAGGCCGCCCCGTCCTTCTCCTCGCCGATAGCGGGATATAAACTTCCCTGCCGGGCGCGCCCCACGATGGGCTGCTGTTGACCGGGGTCCCAGCCGCGCACGACTACCTCCTCCACCTGTTCGGCGGCGTTCATGCGCGGGGTAAAGGTGTGGAGTTCCTGGCCCCAGGTGAGAGTGACTGTCGGCTGCGCTTCCGTGGGGGGCTTGCGGAAGTAGAGCGTATCGCCCCGCACAAAGCACTCGTACCCGATGCGGCGGGCGCGCTCCCGCAGGAAGTGCAAATCGCTCTGGTTGTGCTGCAAAACGTGGTCGTAAACAGCGCTGGTCGTTTCCACTTCTGCCTTCAATCCGGCGTTTTGCGCGAACTGCTGGGCGAGGTCGCTGTCCTTGACGTTCAGGTGGGCAGTGGTATGGGGCTGGCGGTACAGGCGGTGGGAGAAATCGTAACCGCGCACCACCAGTTCGGCCAGCATCCCATCCCGGAACTCCGGCTCCAGGGCGGTGACCTCGCCTTCCAGCAGGGTGCTTTTCTCCCCGTCTGCGTTTTCCGCCTCGATTTTGAGACGCTTTCCCAGGTCGAAAGGGCCTTCATCGAGCATCTGCAAGTCGGTATCCATCAGCCGGATGGTGAACGTATCGGGGAGATGGGCGTGCTGGTCCACGCTGACGAGGCGCAGGCGTCCCAGCACTTCCTCGGAGAGGGGCTGTCCTTCCAGGGTGATGATGATTTGACTGGCAAGCGGATTGGAGGCGGGCATGGGCGATTATTCCGGTATCTTCAGGCGGGTTCCGGGGCGCAGGGCAAGGGGGTCGCGCAGGTTGTTGTGGGCGGCAATCTCTGGCCAGCGGGTGGCGTCTCCGTACACGGCGTGGGCGATGGTATCCAGCCGTTCTCCGGCCACGACGCGCCAGATGCGTTCGCTGCTCTCCGCGCCCGAAGTGGGGTTTTGACGGGGGTAATCGTTCAGGTCTTTGTGCTGGGTGAAAACGACATCTACCTCGGCGCGCACCGGCGTGCCATCCGGCTGAAAAAGGGTGAACTTCTGGCTCATGCGGGTAATCACCGCCACGAAACGAAAGACGCCCCACTCGAAGGCCACCTCCGGCGGCGGGATTTTGCGGGTGCGGTTGTTCTCCTGGCGAGTCTTGCTTTCCATCAGTTTCCACAGCCGGTTGGTGGTCAGACTGACGTCCTCGCCGCTTTCGTAGGTGTCGAAGAAGAGTTTCAGGCGCAGCATCTGCGGCCCTGCTTTTTTGAACTCCACTTGCGGGACATCGGAGTTGTTGCGGCTCTTCTCCTCGTAGGTGTTGACCTTCGTGACGGTGTACTCGTAGGGATTGAACATGCAATCCACGCTTACGCCTCCGGATTTTGCTTCGCCGGAGTCGTCCACTTCGTAAATGCGTGCGGGAACCAGATTGCCTCGAGTGTTAGCCATGATGGTTGCGGCGGGATTCATCCCGGAATTCTCCGGGATTTACCCCAGACGTTCTTTCTCCAGGTAGAGTTTGCGGCGGATGATTTCGTAGACCTTTTCGGCGAGAGCCTCCAGGTCGAGGGAAGAAGGTTTCTGCGGCATCTCGCCTACCGTCTGCGGTTCGCGGTCTACGGTCTGTGCGGGGACGGTGGACGGTGGACGGTTGACCGTGCCCTGCCGTCGGTCGTCCGTCGTCGGTCGGCTGTCGTCTCCGGTCTGCGGTCCACGGTCTACGGTCTGTGTGGGGACAGTGGACGGTGGACGGTTGACCGTGGTCTGGGGCCGTACGGAAAGGTCGGCGGAGGGTTGGGGCGGGGCCGTGGTCGGTCGTCCGTGTTCTGTGCGCTCTTCCGGCGTTTCGGCGCTCTCGGCGGGGGCGGATGGATGCTGCCCGCTGCCGGT
>JANTFR010000189.1 GCA_024763355.1 Anaerolineales bacterium | reverse complement strand
TACGGCCTGGAGACCGCCCGCCGGATGCTCTCCGTGCAGGCTCTCGAAGGCCGCATCCGCGTGGAAGGCTTCATCAGCCCCACCGACCTGACCCGCGGCAACCGCCAGGGGATGCTCTTCTTCGTCAACCGCCGCCCCGTGCAGGATGCCACCCTCTCCGCCGCCCTGTTGCGCGCCTACCACACCCTCCTGATGGTCGGACGTTACCCCTACGCCGCCCTCTTCCTGGAGATGCCCCCCGAAGATGTGGATGTCAACGTGCATCCCACCAAATCCGAGGTGCGCTTTCGGGATAAGGACGCCATCTTTCGGGCGGTGCAGGGGGCGACCCGCCGGGCGCTGCTGGCGCATACTCCCGTGCCGGATATTCAGGTGGATTCGCCCTACATGACCCCCCAGGAGGGGAGTTCCCTCGAAGGGCGCGCCGCCCCCTGGGATTCTGCTGCCCCCCAATGGGGCGCGGGTGCGGACTTCCCCGCGGGGGGCGCGTACCTTCCGGGTACTTTGCCCCGCCCCGAAGAGGGGCCTGCTCCCCCCGCCTCCCCGGAGCAGCCTCCCCTCCCCGGAGGCGTTCCCCTCCTGCGGCTGGTCGGGCAAATCGCCTCCGCCTATCTGGTTGCCGAAGGCCCCGACGGTCTCTACCTGATTGACCAGCACGCCGCCCACGAGCGCGTCCTCTTCGAGCGTTTCATGGCCCGGCGGGAGGAAACCCTCCCCTCCCAGACCCTCCTGGAGCCGGTCACCGTTACCCTGCCGCCGGAGCAGGCCCGTCTGCTGGAGGGCGAACTGTCCGTCCTGGCGAAACTGGGCTTTCAGGTGGAAGATTTCGGGCGCAACACCTTCCTGGTGCGCGCCGTCCCCACCCTGCTGGCAAAGATGGACCCCGCCGCCGCCCTGCGCGTCCTGGTGGAGGACTTCGAGGAGGACGAAACGCCCCTGCAAGGCCGTGTGGAGGCCAAAATCATCGCCCGCGTGTGCAAGCGCGCCGCCGTCAAAGCCGGGCAGACCCTCTCGCAGGCTGAGCAGGAAGCCCTGCTGCGCGATTTGGAGGCCTGCCGCTCGCCGCGCACCTGTCCGCATGGCCGCCCGACCATGATTCATCTCTCCGTGGACGTTCTCGAACGCCAGTTTGGCCGCCGCGGGCCGCGGTGAGGAAGTACCCCTGCCACCTGACGCCTCGTTTTTACTTTATGAATAATGCTGTCCCTCCCCGCACGCATCGTTACCTGTTTTGGCTCATCCTGGCGGCTTACAGTACCTTCTTCGCCGAGGTTTTTGCCGGGTCGGACCTTTTTCCTTTCTTCCACGCCTGGGGGTTGCTGGTGGTGGTGCCGCTTTACGGCCTGCACACAATCATTCTGCTCACGCTCATTTACCGCTACGGCAGGCGGCCGCGCTTTTCTTCCCTGGTCTTTGCCGGGGCGCTCTTTTGCCTGTACGAAGCCTACATGACCAAGATGCTGTGGCGGCCTGCGTGGGATTCCTTACTCATCGCAGGGGACATCGCCGTGTTCGAGACCTTTGTGTTACTGTGGTGGCACACCTGGTTCTCGTTCATTACCCCCCTGGTGCTGGGCGAGGGCCTGCTGACCACCTCGCGGGACGTGCTGCTTGCCTTGCCGCTGCGTCTGCGCGGTTTCTACGGCTCGTGGCAGGGCTGGTTGGCAATTGCGCTCTTCGGGGCTGCCTTTCAGTCCATAAACTCGCCTTCGCCGCTGCACTCGCTGGCCTCCGGCGCGGGGATGGTAGGCGTGCTGGCGCTGCTGACCGTCCTGTGGCGGCGCGTCACCGGCAGGCGGGATTATGCTCTCTCCGACCTGCTGCCCGATAAGGGGGAATTCCGCCTGTTGGCTCTCTGGCTGGGGGGATTGTATCTCTTTCTGGGGATGGCTCTTTTCCCGGAGCGGCTGCCGCCCGTCTGGCCGGGACAAGTAATTGTCTGGGGAATGTACGCCTTTTTCATCGTTCTCTTGGTGCGCGCTCTGCGGCGCACGTCTCAGGGCGCTTCATTATCATCAGACCAACCGAGTGCATTTCCATCTGTTCGTGCTATACTGCTTGTCAGTTTGCTTTTCACCATCGCGTTGCCGCTGGCGAAAATCGTGTTGGGCAATGGCGCCGGTGCTGTCACTCTGGCCGGCTGGGGAACGGGGGTCCTGTTCGCAGGATGGGCTTTCCTATTAGCAATCAAAGAAATCTCTATCGAGGTCTCTCACGCATGAAACGGCAATTCTCATTTCTCTTGCTTCTGGCCGCTCTACTGGCCGCGACCCTGGCCTGCGGAGAATCCACACCAAAGGCCACGCCCACACCTTTCCCCGGGGAATACCCTTTGCCTGCACTGCCCGAAAGCCGCTCTTTTCGTCTGGGGTTGCAACCCTTTCCCCACGCGCTGACCGCCGAAGCGGGGCAGCAGGCGCACGAATATGTCTCCCGGCACGCCGACCTGCTCTTTTACCACTTCGACCGCGGCGTCCCCTGGCCGGAAGCCCTTGCAGGCGGCCCCTGGCCGCAGAATTTTCTGGATGAAATCCAGCCCATGGCCGAAAAACGCCGGGATTATGAGAAACTCTACCTCGCCATCACGCCCAATCAGCCGGAGCGTGACCAACTGGCCCTCTACTGGGGAGAAAAATCGGATGGCCAGCCTTTGCCGCCGGATTGGGAGAACAAGTCCTTCGACGACCCGGATGTACTCGTTGCCTACCTGAATTTCGCCCGATTCATGATAGACACCTTCCAACCGGACTATTTCGCCTATGGCATTGAAGTCACTTGCTCTACCGCCGACCCCGAAGCGCCAGAGTTTGCCGCTTATTTGACTTTAGCCCAACAGGTTTACACTACACTCAAGGCTGAATATCCCGATTTGCCCATTTTCCACACTATTTGCACCGGCAGTTTCGACACCGACAGCCTGGACGTGCTGATGGAGGCCGGCAGGCGGGCGCTGGCCTATTCCGATTACGTCGCTATCAGCACCTATCCCTACTGGGTGGTGCCGGGTATGAAGATACGCCAGGCAGACCCCGCCGACCTGCCGCGCGACTGGTTTGCCCAATGGGCAGCACTGGCTCCCGAAAAGCCTTTTGCCATCAGCGAGACCGGCTATATTGCCGAGGACATGGTCATCTCGGAATACAATGTGCACATCCAGGGGAACCCCATCTGGCAGGCGGATTACGTCGCTTTTATGCTCCACTCTTTGAGTGCCTTGAGCGGGGAATTTGTCGCCTGGTTCGTGCCCCGCGATTACGACCAACTTTATGACCAGTTGCAGGAGATGCATCTGGCCTCCCCGGCCTGGCTTATCTGGCGTGATAACGGATTGTGGGATGCGGACGGAAACCCGCGCCCTGCCCTGGATATCTGGGACGCCTGGCTGAAAATACCCCTGCAAGAGGAACGATAGCCTATGAAAACCACTCTCCGCAACCTCGCTCTGAGCCTTGCCAGCGGCTACATCCTGACTTTCTACTCCGAGTTCTTCTTCTACGGCGGACTCAACGACCCCGGCACGCCAGCGCCCGGCGCGGCGGACCTGTTTCTGCTGTGGGTCACCTACGCGCTGATGGCCTATATTCTGATGGCCCTCATCCGCCGCTACCGCGTGGCAGGGATTCCGGCCCTTCTCGTGGTCGGCGCGGCGTATGGCTGGATGTTGGAAGGCGGAATTGTGGCAACGGTTTACGAAGAATTACCATGGTCACTCAGTTTCACCGCCCTGGCCTGGCACATGCCGATTGATGTCCTGTTCGGCTGGTATCTGGTTCCGAAATGGCTGCGCGAGCGGAGTTTCGGCTTCAACCTGCGCGTCGCTGCGCTGACCGGTCTCTTGTGGGGCTTCTGGGCGGTTTGGCCGGCGCAAGTCGTTCCCTTGAACGGGGGCCGCTTCGCCGTTTTTTCCTTTGCCACCGTGGGTCTGCTGCTGGCGGCTTACGCTCTTCTGGGGTACCTGGGCCTGGAGACCTTTCAGCCCCGCCGCGGCGGGATGCTCCTGGCGGGCGCGTTGTTCCTTGGCTGGTATCTGCTCAATACGGCCTTTGCTGTCCCCATTTCGTTGCTTATTCTGCCGGTACTGCTGGGCATTTGCTGGTGGGTACTGCGCCGCAATGCCAGAGTAGAAAACGCACCTGATTTGCTTGATACGCTGCCTGGGAAACCGCATTGGGGTAATTTGCTGGCGTGGTTGGCTTTCCCTCTGATAGCCGCGGCGGAATACATCTTCTTGGCGGGTACTGGATGGCAAATCCCCAGCAACGTAGTCGGTTACCTGATTACCGTGCCGCTGGGCCTCGGGCTGTTCGGGTGGGGCTGCGCGGTGAGCGCAAGGCTGCACCCGCGAGGGAAATCCTGACAAAGTTGCGCGTGGAACCTGGCGCGCCGCACCCCGCACCTCCTCCTATGAATGCTCTCTACCTCTCCAACCGTAGCCTGACCTATCGCACCGACCTGCCTGTTCCGCAGCCGCCGGCTGGTGAAGCCCTGATTCGCGTCCGCCTGGCGGGCATCTGCGCTACCGACCTGGAACTGGTACGCGGCTACTACCCTTTCGACGGCATCCCCGGTCACGAATTCGTTGGCGTGGTAGAACGCGCCCCCGGCGCGCCGCAGTGGGAAGGCCGCCGCGTTGTGGGGGAAATCAACGCTGCCTGCGGAACCTGCGCCCAGTGCCGGGAGGGGCGTCCCACGCA
>JANTFR010000188.1 GCA_024763355.1 Anaerolineales bacterium | reverse complement strand
CGCGGCGACCAGGCCGAAATTCTGGACGTGCAGCAGTACGATGCCCCCGAAGGGCTGACCAGCCGCCCGCCGCTGATGCTCCACGTGCGTATCGGGGGACGCGAGGTGTATCTGTTCAACAATCACTTCACCTCCATGGCCGGGGGGGTGGAGGCCACCGAACCGCGCCGCAACGCCCAGGCCGCCTGGAACGTCAAACTGGTGCAGGACATCCAGGCGCAAGACCCGAATGCCTGGATTGTGGTGCTCGGCGACCTGAATTCCTTCTACGACTCCCTGCCCCTGGATACGCTCCGCGCCGCGGGTCTGCATCACGTCTTCGAGAATCTGCCCGAAGCGGAGCGTTACACCTACATCTACCAGGGCGAAGCGCAGACCCTCGACCACATCCTGGTGACGCCCCCCATGTGGGAGGCCTTCCGCCGGGTGGAGGTGTTCCACGTCAACGCCGACTACACACTCCCCGACCCCGCCGATACCACTCCCCGCCGCAAATCCGACCACGACCCGGTGATAGCGGTGTTCGAGGGACGATAGACCGTAGACGGTGGACGGTGCTTCGCACGCCGCACCGGACAAGCGGGACGCATGTCCTACGCTCACACGCCGCACCCCGCACCCTGTACCTTGTACTCCGTAGACCGCCCCCTTGCTCCCTCACCCTATCCCTCTCCCTAAAGGCGAGGGGACGCCTGCCCACCTGCCACCTGATACCTGACACCTGATACCTCCATGAAACTTGCCGTTCTCGCCGACATCCACGCCAACTACCTCGGCCTGCAAGCCGTGGCCGAAGACATCGCCCGCTGGAAGCCTGACCGCGTCATCGTGGCCGGGGACATCATCAACCGCGGCCCGCGTCCGCGCCAATGCTGGGAATTCGTGCGCCGGAAGCGCGACGAGGAAAACTGGCTGGTGATGCGCGGCAATCACGAAGATTACATCCTCAAACACGCCTACCAGCCCCTGAAGCCGGAAGAGCGCGAGGTACACCGCGTCTCCTACTGGACCTACCGGCAAATGGGCGAGACCATCACCGAGATTGCCGGCCTGCCCGACCGCCTGCAACTGCACGCTCCCGACGGCAGCGAGGTGCGCGTCCTGCACGCCTCCATGCGCCACAACCGCGACGGCATCTACCCCGAAGATTCGGTGGCAGACATCCGCCCCAAGATTGCCCCCGCCCCCTCTCCCGGCCTGTTCCTGACCGGACACACCCACCGTCCGCTCATCCGCCAGGTGGACGAGACGCTGGTGGTCAATGTGGGTTCGGCGGGCGTGCCCTTCGACCGCGACCCGCGCCCCGGCTATGCACAACTCGTCTGGGGCGGGCATTCCTGGGAAGCCCGGATTGTGCGCGTGACATACGACCTCCAGGCCGCGCAGGAAGACTTTCTCACCAGCGGCTTTCTCGAAGAAGGCGGTCCCCTGGCCTACCTGATGCTCTCCGAGTTGACCTATGCCCGCTCGCAACTCTACAACTGGGTGATAAAATACAGAGACGCCATCCTCAAGGGTGACCTCACCATGCAAGAGGCCCTTGACAGGCACATCCGCAATCACCCCGCTCTCTACCGCGACCTCCCGCAACCCTTGTGGACTCGTTCATCCTAACCGTCACACTTCTGGAATTTGCTGCGGCCCTGGCCGCCATCATCTTGACGCTGCGACGCGGCCCCTCGCAGGCAGCCACACGTCGCGCCCTGGTGTTTTACGCCCTCGGCGTGGCCCTGTGGGGCGTTTTCACCCTTCTGGAAAGCGGCGGGACGCCCTTCCTGTTTCCGATGGGGTACATGGCGCTCATCCTCGTCATGGTGCTGTATCTGCACCTGACCCGCGTCACAGTGTTGGAGAAAGGACTCGTATGGTGGGGCTGGCTTATCGGGGCGGCGCTGGTCGCCGTGCCGGCCGCTTTGCCACCCGTCCTGGTGCAGCACGTCTGCGGGGGGATGGCGCTTTTTCTGGCAGGGGCCGCTCTGGGAAGCGCGCTCTCCGCCAGAAAAAGGGCGCAGCAGCCCCTCCACCGCAACCGCGCCGAATTGTGGTCCATTTCCGCCCTGTTGATGGCCTTAAGCGCCGCGCTTTTCATCCTCCAATACACGGCCGCGGCGCACCTCATCCAGGCTACTGTGTTGCTCCTGGCGCTCTACGCCGCCATCCAGTACCGTTTGCCCGACCTTCGTCGTCTTCTACGCCACGGAACGCGGTATCTGCTGGTCACCGTCCTGAGCACCTTGCTCTTTTTGGCACTTTTCCTGGTGCTGCACGTTCTCAACGATGCTTATCCCGCCTTGCGTCTCCATCCCTGGCAGACCTACAGCCTGCTGGCCGCGGGTATCGCCGTGGCCATCAAACCCGCCCTCGATGGACTGACCCGCTGGAGCGAACGCATTCTGCCCACCACAGGGTACGACATGACCCACACGGTGCGCGAGTACAGTTTGAGCATCAGCAATATCCTCGAACTCGATACCCTGGCAACCGTCGCCATCGGTCTTATCAACGAGGCCCTGGAAGTGCAAAGCGGCATGTTATTCCTGACCGAAAGCAAGCCGACCAAAGAGGGAAAAACGGTTTACGAATTACGCGGCGTGCGCGGGATGGGACAGACTGCACCGCTCCCCCTGGAACTCCCCTCGGACGACCCGTTGGTCAAGCGTCTGAAAGAGGATTCCACCCCCCTGACGCAGTACGAAATTGATTTTTCTCCCGAATTCCGGGATGTAGGAGAAAAAACCCGGCAATGGCTGGCAAAGCACGGGCAGGAAGTGTACGTCCCCATCTACACCAAAGAGGAATGGATTGGCCTCCTGGCACTCGGCCCGAGACTTTCCGGCGCACCGTACCAGGAGGAAGACCTGAACCTGCTCCGCACCCTGGCCGACCAGACCGCCGTCGCCCTCTCCAACGCCCGCCTTGTGGAGGGTCTCACCCGCCTGAACAACGACTTCCGCCGGGCTTACAACGCCATGCAAAAGGCCAACCTGCAACTGGAGCAGGCCAACCGGCAACTGGAACGCCTGGACCGCACCAAATCCGATTTCATCAGCGTGACTTCCCACGAGTTACGCACCCCGCTGACCCTCATCAGCGGCTATGCTCAACTGCTTCTGGAGGACGCCCAGCAACAGGAGAACGAATTCCACCAGCAATTGCTCAAGGGAATGTTGGACGGCACCGACCGCATGCACACCATCATCAGCAGCATGCTGGATATGGCCAGTATTGACGCCCGCTCCATCAAATTGCGCATCGAACCGCTCATGCTGGCCCCCTTGATTGGTATGGTCGCCAAAAGTTTCGGAAAGGCGCTGGAAGAACGCAACCTCACCCTGGAAACAAAAAACCTGCAAGGCCTCCCCACCATAGAAGCGGACCCCGAAGCCCTGGAGAAAATCTTCACCCACCTCCTGAACAACGCCATCAAGTACACGCCCGACGGCGGAAAAATTAGCGTAGCGGCGCGGTTGCTCTCCGCCGAAAAAAGTCCTCTCCAGACCGAGAGCGTGGAAGTTGTCGTTCAGGATACGGGCATTGGGATAGACCCCAAACACCTGGACTTGATTTTCACCAAGTTCTACCAGACCGGAGAGGTTTCGCTACACTCCAGCGGGAAGACCAAATTCAAAGGCGGCGGCCCCGGCCTGGGTCTGGCTATCGTGCGCGGGCTGGTGCAAACCCTCAACGGCAAAGTATGGGCCTACAGCGAAGGCTATGACGAGGAGAAATGCCCCGGAAGTCGTTTCCATATCGTCCTGCCGCGCCGCCAGCCGCAGCAATAAACGCCGATGAGCGCCGCCTTAAAACGCCTGCTGGCTCGCTGGCGCGCCGAAAGCACCATCGGGGGAAACATCACCGCCTGGGAGAAACTGCCTCCTCGGGAAGCCCGTACCCGCCCCCTGCCTCCCACGCTCCATCCCGCTTTGCGGGAATCCCTACGCGGTCAGGGCATCGAAACGCTCTACACCCACCAGGCCCGCGCCTGGGAACTGACCCAAAAGGGGGAAAACTGCGTCCTGGCAACCGCCACCGCCAGCGGCAAGACCCTCGCCTACAACCTGCCCGTCCTGGACGCCGCCCTGCGTGACCCGCAGGCCACGGCGCTCTATCTTTTCCCGACCAAAGCCCTCGCTCAAGACCAATACCAGACCCTGCAAAAACTCTCCCCGCCCCCCTCCAGCGTGGGAACGGGGGCGGGAGTCAGGGCGCGTCTCTACGACGGCGACACCCCCTCCCGCCTGCGCCCCGCCATCCGCAAAGAAAGCCGCCTGCTGCTCACCAACCCCGACATGCTGCACTACGGCATCCTGGCGGGGCACACCCGTTGGGAGCGGTTCTTTCGCGGCCTGCGCTACGTGGTGATAGACGAAATGCATGTCTACCGCGGGGTTTTCGGCTCCCACGTCGCCAACCTCCTGCGACGGCTGGAGCGCATCGCCCGCTTTTACGGAGCGCGCCCTCAATACCTGCTCACCAGCGCTACCATCGGCAACCCGCGGGAACTGGCCGAAAACCTGCTTGGCGCGCCGGCGCGCCTCATCGCCGAGGACGGTTCCGCCCGCGGGCCGCAGCACTTCTTGCTCTATACCCCGCCCCTGCTGGATGAGGAACTCGGCCTGCGCCGCGGCGTGCTCAGCGAAGCGGCCCATCTCGCCTCCGACCTGCTGGCCGCCGGCCTGCAAACCCTGGTCTTTGCCCGCTCCCGCCGCAGCGTGGAATTGCTGGTGCGGGAAATGCGCACCCCCGCCCCCTCCCCTTTGTCCCCTCCCCCTAAGG
>JANTFR010000187.1 GCA_024763355.1 Anaerolineales bacterium | reverse complement strand
CCGCGGCGCAGGATGGTATCCACCACGGCGGGGATATAGTGGTGGTACGCGCCGGCGCCCAAAAAGCAGACCAGTTCATGGATGCTCTCGTTGGCTTCGGCGATGTGTCCCAATTCCTCCGCCGCTTCCATTTCTGTGGCGGCGGGCGGTAATTCAAGGGCGGGAAAGCGGTGTTCGGCGGGAACATCGGCGAACAAATCCGCAATGCCTTCGACGCCGATGGCGCGCAACATCCGCTGCCGCTCTTGCGGGGTGTGAGGGGAATACATAGGCTCTCTCCTTTACTCCCTCTCTTCACAATAGGCTTCGTAGGCGGCGGCGTCCATCAGGCCGTCCAGTTCGGAGGGGTCGCTGAGTTCCACCTTGACCATCCAGGCTTCTCCGTAGGGGTCGCTGTTGACCACCTCCGGCTCGTCGGCCAGTTCCTCGTGGACGGCGGTGACCGTTCCGCTTACGGGCATGTAAACGTCCGAGGCCGCCTTGACCGATTCGACCGTGGCGCAACTGTCGTTTTGCGAAACGGCATCCCCTTCGCCGACCAGGATTTCGACGAAAACCACATCCGAAAGTTGTTCCTGGGCGTAGTCGGTGATGCCGACCGTACCGATATTGCCCTCGACGCGCACCCATTCGTCGTTCTTGGTGTATTTCAAATCTGCCGGGATATTCATGGTTCAACCTCCTGTAACCGAGAATGTGAGAAAACAAAAAGGCACATGCACGCTACGCATGTGCCTCTGTCATTGACCTGTGAGTTTCATCCCGTCGGGATTTGCTCCGTGGGTGGACTGTTACCAGCCGCTTTCCAGAAGGCCGGATATCAACGGGTCCTTTGTACCTGAGAGTTTCGCCCCGAAAAATCGGGCTTGCCCCTTCGGTGCCCGCTAAGCGGGTCTCTCCCCGTTGATGCTGGATATGCACTTGTACTTTTCCCTCCCCCCGCGGGAGTGGGAGAATGAGAACAAACTCCCTTTGGAGGGGCTGCCCTCTGGATGAGGTCAGCCGGCCCAAAAATTGTCCGCTAAATCTCCTGCCAGCCAGTAACGGAAATCCGTGCCCTGAGAGCACTGCACGCCTCCCACGATGCCGTAGATGATGGCGGCAATCGGCACGGCGGAGATGATGCAGGCGATGGGCATCAGCAGAAAACCAATCAGGACTGCCGAGAGCAAACTGCTGACAACCCAGGCGATGGCGGTCAGGAAGGTGCCGCCGCCCCAGAAAATCAACTGGAACAAAAAAGCCTGCATGGATTGGTAGGCCACGTAGCGGGAGCGGTCTTTGTAAACCAGGTAAATCACCAGGGCAGCGACGACGCCCAAAAAACCCGTCACCAGGTTGAGCAGGATGCTCAGATGCGCCAGCATCGCCCACGTCCGCTCATCCGATGGGGAGAGCGGCGGGGGCGTAGCAGGGATGATTTCGGGTTGGGGAGTGTTCTCGTCCATCGCGGACTCGTCCCTTGCGGACTTGTCCCTTGTGGGAGAAAAAGGGCGGGTTTTATACCCAGCCCTGGTTCTTGATGAAATTGGTGATGAAGGGCATTTCCATGTATTTGCCCTGGTAGGCCTCATAAGCAGGCCAGAAGGTGACCAGCCACAGGAGAGGCACGCAAATCGCCCCGATGCCCAGGGTGATAGTGCTCAGAACGAGGCTGATGGCGAAGAGGATGATGTTGAAAGCAATGGACTGCACGGCGTGGAACTTGATGAAGGGGCGCGCTTTCTTGTCCTCCATGAACAGGACGATGATGGCAACGATGACGATGGGATATCCCAGGGCTGCCCACAATTTATCGTCGCTGGTGATGTCTTCGGTGTTGAATTGGTCGTTCATAACAAAACTCCTCTTTGAATGGTGGAGAGACGTCCCCGGCTGTTACGGAATGCAGAAGCACAAGGCGCGTCTCACGATAGGGAAATACAAACGTATCTGTTGCAATTGTACATCATATCCGCCGAGATGCAAGGCGCGATTCTGCCTTCTGCCTTTTCGTCCGCCGCGCTCGCACAGAATCTCAAATTCGCCACGCCAGGATGAAGACGACGGTGAACAGGGTACTGACCATCAACTGCCGGAAGCCAATTACGGTCGGTTTGGTTTTCATGGCCGGATGGGTGATGCCCCACAGAGTCTCGCTCCACTGGACGAGGTAGGCCAGGAAGAGCCAGCGGGGCAGGTAACCCGCCAGCCCCAACCCCAGCGTGACCAGCAGGTTGAAGGTCGTGTAGAGCAGGGCGCGTCTGCCCGCTTTCCACTGTTCGGCGGGCGGGGGAAGCGTTTCCCAGGCGCGCTGCTCCAGGCGCAGATAGGCGTAGGCAATCGAGCCTGCCGCTTGCAGCCAGGCCAGCAGCCACAGCCACCACCCGACGGGATTTGGCCTGCCCACTCCCACCCAGTAGGCGGCGGGCGCGCCCAGCGCCAGCGTCCCGGTAGCGACGATTTCCAGGCCGGGCTTGCGGCGCTCGGCGCGGCGGCTCACCAGGTACAGGTGCCAGACGAAAACGGGCACGGCGGGAATCCCCAGCCAAAGAAGGAAACCGTACCCTTGCAGGACGAGATACCCCAGCAGCAGGAGCCCCAGAAAAGTATAAACCGCTGACCAGAAAATCGCGGCGGGCAAATCGCGGCGGCTGCGCCGCTTGCTGTAGATTTTGACCAGGATGGTGATGGGGTTGCGCGCCAGGAAAGCGCACAGGGCCGCCAGCGCCAGGACGAGACTCTCAGTGTGCCAGGTCGCCCCAGCGAACAACCCAATCAGCAAGGGACTGAACAGAAAAACCCACGAACCGTGGTCTTGGGGGATGGCGACGTGTTTGGAGAAGATGCTCTTGAACATGGGGCAATTGTAAGCGATTCTCGGGGCTTGTCCACCGTTGAAGCCAGGTGACAGTCACTTACGAAGTGACTGTCACCTTATCGCCCTCCTCCAGCGGGAGCACCCGCGCCCAGGGCCAGCGGGAGCGGGCTGCCTCCACCAGCGCCGGGCGGACGACGACTACTCCCAGCCGGTATGCGCCTGTCGAAAGGGCTTCGAAAGCGGCGGTCAACCCTGCCCCCCGCCGGAACTCCAGAGGGCCGAGTTCGTCCACGAGGAGCAAATCGCAGGGGAGAGCCGCCCGCAGGACGCGGTTGCCCCACGCCAGGACGCGGGCATCGAGCCGCCATTGCCCCACGGGAATGACATCCTTCTCGGAGAGGGAGGCCTCCGGCAAAGCGCGGCTCCCCAAAAAGCGCGATTCCCCCGTGCGCAGGTCCTGGAGGCGAATCCCCGTCTTGACGCCGTCCTCAAAGCGGGGCGGGGAGAGCAATCCGGCCGCGTCCCAGCCGAGGGAGCGGGCCTGCGCGGCGAGGTGACGGCACCAGGTCGTCTTCCCCGCCCCGCTGGGAGCGGTCAGCAGCCACAAAGGGGGTCTGTTCACGTCCACAAAACCTGCAAGCGCCCGCTTATTTGGGTCAGACGGATGGGCATCTGGTAAATCCGGCTGAGGGTCTCGGCGGTGAAGACCTCGGTCAGGGGGCCGAAGCGGGCGCTGCCATCCGGCTCGATGAGAAGCACGTCGTCGGCGACGGCCAGCACCACATCCGGCTCGTGGTTGGTCATCAGGAAGGTGCCGCCGCGGGCGCGCAGGTCGCGCAAGATGCGTATCAGACGGGCCTTGTTCTTCAGGTCGAGGTGGGCGGTGGGTTCGTCCAGCAGCAGCAGGCGGGGGTTCTGCGCCAGGGCGCGCGCCAGAAGCATCAACTGGTGCTCCCCGCCGCTCAACTGCGGGACGGGGTGGGCGGCCAGGTCGGACAGCCCGACGCGTTCGAGGGCCTGCCAGGCGGCCTGATAGTCCTCCTCGCCGGGGATACCCAATGGAGGAAGGTGCGGGGCGCGTCCCATCAGGACGTATTCCAGGACGCTGTAATCGAAAGGCGTGTGTTCGGTCTGGGGAACGAGGGCCAGCCAGCGCCCCCGCTCGCGGGCGCCGCGGCCGCGCAAGGACTGCCCCTGAAGGCGAATATCCCCCTCCCAGGGACGCAGCCAGCCCAGCGCCAGGTAGAGCAGGGTGGTTTTCCCGGCCCCGTTTGGCCCCAGGACGGCGGTAATGCGCCCCGGCTGGAGGCTGAAACGCACCCCGCGCAGGGTCGGCGGGCGATGGGGTTCGTAGCCGAAGGTGACGTTATCGAAACACAGGACGGGGCGACTCATGATTTTGCCTTCTGCTTTTGGGTCATCATCAAACCGAGAAAGGTCAGCGCCCCGAAAAGGGAGGTGAGAATCCCGAGGGGGATTTCGCCGGCCAGGAGGGCGCGCGCCAGGTCGTCGCACAGGACGGTGAAGAGGCCGCCCAGGAGCATGGCCCCCGGCAAACTGAAGCGGGAATCGGCGCGGAAGAGCCGCCGGCAGATGTGGGGCATAATCAACCCCACCCAGCTGATGATACCGCTTATGGAAATCAGAGCGGCGGTGGGCAGGACGGCGGCCAGAATGAGGAGCAGGCGTTCCCGCCCCGGCGCAGCGCCCAGGGCGAAGGCGGTCTCCTCATTGAGCGCCAGGAGGTTGAGCCGCCAGCGGTAGGCGTACATCACCGCCAGCCCCGCCAGCGTCACCGGCAGGACGACCAGAAAACGCTGCCAGGTCAATCCCGCCAGCCCGCCCAGCAGCCAGAAGGTGATTTCCGGCAATTGGCTGAGAGGGTCGGCCAAGTATTTGAGCAGTCCCAGCCCGGCGGAGAAGAGGGCGGAAACGGCGATACCGGCCAGGACGAGACGCAAAATCCAGCCGCCGTAGCGCAGGCGGCGC
>JANTFR010000186.1 GCA_024763355.1 Anaerolineales bacterium | reverse complement strand
TAAATCAGGGGCCAGTTGCCGTGCAGACTGACCGCCGTCCCGATGGGCAGGGCGGCGTAAGGCAGAGCGGCCAGCAAGTCGAAGGAGAGAGGACGCAGCAAATCGACATAGGCCACGGCGGCCTCGGCCAGCAGGTGCGGACGGGCCACCAGGCGGCGCAGGTCAAGGTAGATGGGAGAGGTCTGTCCCGATTTGAGGGTGAATTCGCCGAAGCGGACACAACCCAGGTCGAGGAGACCGTCGGCAAGGGAAGGGTAGCGCATGGGAGAGGGAGTTGCGGAGTTAGGGGTTGCGGGGTTGGGAGTTGCGAGGTTAGGAGTTGCGGGGTCAGGGGAGGCTACCCGAGGGCGTCATGGATAGCATCCCGCAAGGCGGCGGCGGCCTGGGCCGGGTCGTCGGCGCGGGCGATACCGCGGGAGACGGCAATCAGCATCCCCAGGCCGTCGGCGCGCCGGCCAGCGCGCAAGGCGGTTTCCAAATTCCCGCCCTGCGCCCCTACGCCGGGGGAGAGGAACCACAAATCCGGCGCGGCGGCGCGGACTCGGCGCAGGGCCTCCGGATGGGTTGCCCCGACAACCAGGCCGATGTTACCGTGCGTGTTCCAGGTCTGTGCCAGACGGGCGACGTGGAGGTAAATCGGAGAAGGCAGACCGGAGGCCGCATCACTTACCGGCAGGTCCTGAACGTCGGCGCTTCCGGGGTTGGAGGTCTTGCACAGCAGGAAAGCGCCGTGCGCAGCCTCTCGGACGAAGGGTTCGATGGCGTCGTAGCCCAGGTAAGGATTGAGAGTGATGGCATCCGCCTTGAGGTGCTCGAAAGCGGAACGGGCGTAGGCCTCCGCCGTGGAGGCGATGTCGCCGCGCTTGGCATCCAGAATAACGGGCGCGCCCGTCTGCCGGGCCGCGGCGATGACATCGGCCAGCGCATCCCAGCCCGCCGCACCGAAGACTTCGAAGAAAGCCGCATTGGGCTTGAAGGCCGCCGCGTAGGGAGCGGTTCGACGGATGATGTTCAGACAGAAATCGCGCCCTGCGGCGGCGGTGGGTTCCGGCAGCAGGTTCAGGTGCGGGTCAAGGCCGACGCAAAGCAGCGAATGGACGGTCTCGACGCGGGTTTCGAGGAGGGAGAAGAAAGAGGGCATTGGGAGTATCAAGTACCAAGTGTCAAGTGCCAGGTGTCAAGTACCAAGTGCCGATTCCACGTGCTACATGATACGTGACACGTGATACATGACACGTCCATCTCACGCCTTGCCGAGCACCATCGCCAGGAGCGCCATGCGGACGTAGAGGCCGTATTCCATCTGACGAAAATAGGCGGCGCGGGGGTCGTCGTCCACATCCATGCTGATTTCGCCGACCCGCGGCAGGGGGTGCATGACAATCATGCGCTCTTTGGCCGCTTTGAGCGTCTCCGGCGTGATGACGTACGCGCCCTTGACCTGTTCGTATTCCTCCGGGTTCTCGAAGCGCTCCTTCTGGATGCGGGTGACGTAGAGGACGTCGGTTTCGGGCAGGCAGGCCTCCAGGGCGGTGTATTCGGCCTGAGGGATGCCCTTGGCCTCCAGTTCGGCGATGATTTCGCGGGGCATGGCGACCACTTCGGGGGAGACGTAGTTGATTTTGACATTGTAGAGCGAGAGCAGCCGCGCCAGCGAATGGACGGTGCGCCCGTAGCGCAGGTCGCCCAGCATGGTGACGGTCAGGCCGTCCACCTGGCGCAATTCCTCGCGAATGGTGAACAGGTCGAGCAGCGCCTGCGTGGGGTGTTCGCCCGCTCCGTCGCCGGCGTTTATGATGGGTTTGCGGGCGTACCTGGCCGCCAGCGCCGAAGCGCCCTTTTGCGGATGGCGCAGCACGACCACGTCGGCATAGCACTCCAGCGAGCGGATGGTATCGGGCAGGGATTCCCCTTTCGATACGGAAGAGTATTTGACCTCGTTGATGGGGATGACCGAACCGCCCAGGCGTTCCATCGCGGCGGTGAAACTGGAGGAAGTGCGCGTGGAGGGTTCGTAGAACAGGTTGGCGAGGATTTTTCCCTTCAGCAAATCGAAAGTCCCGATGCGAACGACCATCTCGCGCATTTCGTGCGCCACGGCGAAAATGTAGGTCAGGTCTTCGCGGCTGAACTGATTGACCGAGACGATGGATTTGCCGTACCAGGGCGCGGTGCGCTGGTCTCCGAAGGGCAGGTGGGGGTTTTGGGGGGCATACGTTGACATGAGATTTTCCTTTCCTGTAACTCCTATAACCAACATTCCAGGGGTTCGGGGTCTTCATAGGTTTCCGTTTCCCGCAGGTTGTAGCCGAATCCGGGAGGAGCAACCACTTCGCCATCCCGAAAAACTTCGCGCCCGCGCAGCACGACGCACCGCACGCGTCCGGTGACCTGACGGCCTTCAAAGGGCGTCCAGTTGCATTTGGTGTATTGCTCCGAGGCGCGGATTTCCCATCGGGCGGCCTCATCCACTTCAATCCAGGTCTGCACCTGTTCGGGGAGGCGGAAAATCCGGCGGGGGTTGTGATACATCTTCTCGACGAGGGCATCCAGGGTCAGGCGGCCTTCGGAAACGGCGGTCAACAAGAGGGGCAGGGCAGTCTCCAGGCCGGGGAATCCGGGGGGCGGGTCTTCTCCATCTTTTTCTTCCAGCGTGTGAGGGGCGTGGTCGGTGGCGAAGCAGTCAATCACGTCCAGGTTGTCCCACAGGGCTTGCACGTCGGTGGGCGTCGCCAGGCGGGGACGTACTTCGCCGCGTCCGGGGTGTCCGTGTGCTATGGCGGGGATGTCTTCGGCGCTCAGGAAAAGGTGGTGCGGGGTGACCTCGCAAGTGACGGGGATGCCTTTTTCTTTGGCGCGGCGGATGAGCAGGATTTCCTCGGCGCGGGAAACGTGGGCGATGTGGACGGGGCGCTCGTAGAGGGCGGCAAACAGGAGGGCGGCGGCCAGAGTGCGCTTCTCGGCGTGGACTACCAGAGGCCAATCCCGCGGCCAGTTGCGGAAGTGCGGCTCCCAGAGGGTCATCTCGTCCAGACGCAGGTCGCCGTAGGTGCTGTCCAGGTACATTTTGAGGCCGGCGGCGCGATAGGGCAAATCGGCGGGGAAGAACCAGCCGCCGTTGTGCGGCCCTGCGCCCAAAAACTGGGCGTAATCGCAGCGGGCTTTGGCGTAGGCCGCTTCCAGGGCCTCGTCCAGGCGGGCGGCGCTGGTGATGGGCGGGGTCGTGTTGGGCATCGCCAAAATGAGGGTGAAACCGCCCGCCAGGGCCGCGGCAGTAGCCGTCGTCCAGTCTTCCTTGTGGGTCGCGCCGGGGTCGCGCACGTGGACATGAGGGTCTATCAAACCGGGGAGTTTGAGCATCGGGCCTCCTCAGGCAAAAAAATAGAGCCTTGCGGCTCCGGGAAAACGGGGAAGGGGATAAAAAAAGCGCCCAACGGAGGAACAATCTCCGGGGCGCGGGAAGGAACAGGAGGAATGGTGCGTTGGTACTTCATGCCAGTCGGGTATTGTATGGACAATTTCGATTCTGTCAAGGGTCTTTCCCTCCATTCAGGAATGTGGCATAATGACGTACCACGTACCATGTACCACGTACCATGTACCCCCTGGAGAAATCCTGTGAATTTTGAAACTGTCTGCATTCTCGGCCTGGGATACATCGGACTGCCCACGGCCAGCACTCTCGCCACCCACGGCCTGCGCGTCGTCGGCGTGGACGTCAACCCGCACGTCGTCGCCACGCTGCGCAGCGGCGGCCTGCACCTCCATGAACCCGGCCTGCGGACGCTGGTAAGCGCCGCCCTGCAATCCGGCAACCTGACCGTCAGCGAGACCCCCGCAGAGGCGGATGCCTTCATCATCGCCGTCCCGACCCCGTTCAAAAACACAGCGGTCAGCGGTCAGCAGTCAGCGGTCAGTTTCCCCGCCGCCGACCTTTCCTACGTCGTCGCCGCTGCCGAGGCCATCGTTCCCTACCTGCGCCGCGGCAACCTTGTCGTTCTGGAGGCCACCTCCCCGCCGCGCACCACCGTGGAAGTGGTTGCCCCCATTCTGGAGCGTTCCGGCCTCAAGGCGGGTGCGGATTTCCATCTGGCCTATTCCCCGGAGCGCGTCCTTCCCGGCCAGATTTTGCGGGAACTCATCGAGAACGCCCGCGTGATTGGCGGCATTGACCGGGTCTCCGCCGAAGCGGGACGCGACCTGTACGCTACTTTCGTGCGCGGCGAAATCTACCTCACCGACGCCACCACCGCCGAGATGGTCAAATTGATGGAAAACACCTATCGGGATGTCAATATCGCCATCGCGAACACCTTTGCCCGCCTCTCCGAGCGTTTCGGCGTGGATGTGTGGGAGGCCATCGCCCTCGCCAACCGCCATCCGCGAGTAGAAATCCTGCGTCCCGGCCCCGGCGTGGGCGGCCACTGCATCAGCGTGGACCCCTGGTTCCTGGTGGAGGCCGCTCCCGACCTGGCGCAACTGATTGCCACCGCCCGCCAGGTCAACGATACCCAGCCGCGTTTCGTAGTGGAACTTACCCGCCGCGCCCTGGGAGACCTGTTCGGCAAGCGCATCGCCGCCCTCGGCCTGGCCTACAAGCCCGATGTGGACGATTTACGGGAAAGTCCGGCTATCGAAGTCTGCCATCTGCTCCAGGCGGAGGGCGCGCTGGTACGAGCGTATGAGCCTTACAAACCGGATGCCGCCCTGGAGGGGTTGACCCTCGTCCCCGATTTGGATGCCGCCCTGGAGGAGGCGGATGCCATCCTGCTTTTGGTGGGTCACCGCCCCTTCAAGGAACTGCGCCCTTCGGA
>JANTFR010000185.1 GCA_024763355.1 Anaerolineales bacterium | reverse complement strand
GCAAAGGCCTCCACCTGATTGAAACCAATCGTCTCCAAAGTAACATCCGTCTCATTCAAGCCGGCTTGCGCCAGCAAAGCGCGCAGTCCCACATAGGTCGCGCCGAACAAGCCCGGCAAGGCGATAGTGTGCCCTTTCAGGTCGGCGGGGACGGTAATGCCGCTCTCAGTTCGCGCCACCACCGCAATGGGATACTGCTGATACCAGGCGGCCACATACACCACCGGCAAGCCTTGGGAGCGCGCCATGAGCACCTGTTCCCCCGAAGCAATGGTAAAAGGCAATTCTCCACTGCCCACCAGCGCCATGCCATCGGTTTCGAAACTGTAATCGAAGGTCACATCCAGGTTCTCCTCCCGGAAGAAACCCTTAGCATCCGCCACATAAAAAGGAGCAAACTGAATGTCGGGGATGTATCCCATGGGGAGGCGAATCGGGGTCAGACCCCCTTCTTGGGGGCTGCCATTTTCTGGAGAGACTGCCCTCCCAAAGGGAGAGACCGCTCCCGCGCAGGCATTCAACAGGAAGATGCCCGCCAAAAAGATGGTCAGTACAATACGAGATTTCATAGGATTCACATTGTTTCTCTTTTTGTTTGAACTCAACGATTTCTCTGCCAGGCCAGGGCGCGGCGCTCCAGCAGCAAGACAAGCGCGTAAAGGCCCAAGGCCAACGCAACCAGGGTAGCCACGGCCACGAAAACCAGGGCGGTGTCGTATTGGCCGCGCCCCAGATTGATAAGGAAACCCAACCCGCGGTCTGCTCCCATGAATTCCCCCACCACCGCGCCGATGACCGCCAGCGTAGCCCCCACCCGCAAACCGCCCAGCAGCACAGGCAGGGCGGCAGGCAGTTCCAACAAGTGGAATGTCTGCCAGGGAGTGGCACGCATCAGACGCATCAGCGCCCGCAGGTCAGGGGGAACGCTCCGCAGCCCCACGATGGTATTGACCAGCACAGGGAAAAAGACTATGAGGGCGCAAATAAGCACCTTAGAGGTCATACCGGGGCCAAACCAGATGACCAGGAGGGGAGCAACTGCTACCATCGGTGTCGCCTGGCTGGCCACCAGGTACGGAGAAAGGAAACGCTCCAGACGGGGAGATTTCGCCAGAGCATACCCCAGGATAAAGGCCAGGGCAGCCCCAATACCCAGTCCCGGGATAATCTCTCCCAGCGTAACCAGGGTGTGATACAGCAGGGAACCGTCCAACGCCACTTGCAAGAAGCGCATCCCAACGCGCTGCGGCGCGGGCAAAATGAAGGGGGGTAGTCCGCTCTGACGCACAAGAATGTGCCATCCCAGCAAAAGGACGACCGGAGATAGCACGGCGTTCAGCCATCTGGCAGACCACATCCGGGAGAAAGGAGAAGGAAAGTTCATAGCAAGATACACCATCGAGCCGGGCAACGCCTTGATAGGGCTGAAAACAAAAAACGCCCCAAAAGGTTCTTCTTCGGGGCGCGCGGGAAATTTGCAAGTCAAGAGACGCGTCGTCCGCCGCCTTTCGGAGTTTTGCAACCCTGAAAGACGCGCCGCGAACGCGCAGCCTGGCTGTGCGAAAACACCTTCTCTCATCCGGACTGTCACCGTCGGCGCCGGAATTTCACCGGCTCCTGCGCCGAAGCGCTCGCGGGCTGTCACCGCCGGTCGGGAATTACACCCTGCCCCGAAGGTTATGTACAGGCGATTATAGCCACAGCCTGGGGAAACGTCAAACATTACGCCGAATGGGGTGCAAGCAAATGTTGTAGAAAGCAGCAGATGAATTTGCTTGCACTCGCCGAATGGATAAGCCTATGCACATTGACAACTCCCCCAAGTAACGTATAATCGGGTTTACGAAGGGTAACCGTAGGGCAGTCGTCAGATTGTCTGCCGCAACGCCGCATGGCGCGTATTCGGAAAGGAGGTGAGTATCGCCCTCGAGAACCTCAACCTTCGTCCCCCTGTCTGCGGGAGAGCATAACCGTTCCCGCCGAATGCCGCGGGCGTCTTAGGGCGCATCCGCAGGCTCAACGTCCGTTTTTCCCATTCCCCTGTTTTCCCTAATTTTTCATAAAGGAAGGAAGAGAGAAAGCGCATGAAACACAAGACCTTATTTACCCTGGTAGGCATTCTGGTACTCGCCAGCATGGTTCTGGCAGCCTGCAAGCCTGCCGCCACGCCCACGCCGGAGGCTCCCGCCAAGACTGAGGCTCCTGCCCCTACCGAAGCCCCGGCCAAGACAGAAGCCCCTATGGCTACAGAAGAAGCCCCTATGGCCTTCGAACCCATGTCCGTGGACGCCGGTAACTGCGATTACGGCGGAAAAATCAAGTCCATCAGCGCGGTGGACGAATACACCGTCAAGTTCGACCTTTGCCGCCCCGACCCGGCCTTCCTCGCCAAAGCCGCTTTCACCCCCTTCGGTATCCAGCCGAAAGAGTGGATTGAAAAGACCGGCGGCACCGGCGAACTGCTGGAGCACCCCATCGGCACCGGCCCCTTCAAAATCGAGTCCTGGAACCGCGGCGACAGCGTGGTCTTCACCCGCAACGATGACTACTGGGGCGACAACAAACCCGCCTTCAAGACCCTCGTCTTCCGCTGGGCTTCCGAAGGCGCCGCCCGCTTGCTCGAACTGCAATCCGGCACGGTGGACATGATTACCAACGTCAGCCCGGATGACTTCGCGACGGTAGAAGACGACCCCAACCTGGACCTCCTGCCGGTGGAGAACCCCAACGTGCTCTACCTGGCGATGACCAACACCTTCGCTCCCTTTGACGACGTGCGCGTCCGCAAGGCGATTGCCATGGGCATCGACCGCCAGCGCATCGTGGATAACTTCTACCCCGAAGGCTCTGAAGTTGCCGATTACTTCACCCCTTGCTCCATCCCCAACGGCTGCGTGGGCGACCCGTGGTACGACTTCGACCCCGACGCCGCCAAGGCCCTGTTGGCCGAGGCCGGTTACCCCGACGGCTTCAAGACCACCATCTACTATCGCGATGTCTTCCGCGTGTATTTGCCCGAACCCGGTCTGGTGGCGCAGGACATCCAGGCGCAGTTGAAAGAGAACCTGGGCATCGAAGCCGACATCCAGGTGATGGAATCGGGCGCCTTCATTGACGCATCCACCTCCGGTCAGTTGGACGGCCTCTACCTGCTCGGCTGGGGCGCGGACTACCCCCATGTGACCAACTTCCTGGACTTCCACTTCAGCAAATCCAACCCCCAGTTCGGCAACCCCTTCCCCGAAATCTACGAGGTGCTGGAACAGGCCGCCCAGATTGGCGACCCGGCTGAAGCCGCTCCGCTCTACGAGAAGGCCAACAACGCCATCAAAGAACTGGTCCCCACGATTCCGATGGTGCACGGCGCTTCCGCCTACGCATCCCTCAAGACACTCAAGGGTGCCAGCGTGCCTCCCTTCGGCGCGCCGCGCTTTGAGTTCATGGACCCCGGCAAAGACACCCTGGTCTTCATGCAGAACGCCGAACCCATCAGCCTCTACTGCGCCGACGAGACCGACGGCGAGAGTTTGAGCGCCTGCCAGCAGGTTGTTGAGCCGCTCTACCGCTACGCCGTGGACTCCGGTGACGTGGTGCCT
Source organism: Anaerolineales bacterium (assembly GCA_024763355.1). Taxonomy (GTDB): domain Bacteria; phylum Chloroflexota; class Anaerolineae; order Anaerolineales; family DRKV01; genus DRKV01. Next base: position 1,248 of record JANTFR010000185.1, on the reverse strand, counting down.
ACCCTGGCAACCGAGTGCAAGCCCAACGAAGACCTGACCGAGTGGACCTGCACCCTGCGCCAGGGCGTCAAGTTCCACGACGGCTCTATGCTGGACGCCAATGACGTGGTCGCTTCCTGGGCCGCGGGCATTGACGCTTCCAGCCCTTACCACACGGGCGACACCGGGGCGTTTGAATACTACGCCTACCTGTGGGATGCCCTGATGAACGCCGAGAAATAACCTTCCCACTCAACGGAGAGACAGGCTGTGCCTGCCTCTCCGCCCATTTCAGGAGGCCGGGTACGCAAGTGCCCGGCCTCCCGTTCAAGCGCCCATGACCCAATACATCATCCGCCGTATCTTCGCTTCTATCCCGGTATTATTCGGCATTCTGCTGGTCACTTTCATTCTGGTGCGCGCCATTCCCGGCGACCCGTGCAAGGCTATTCTGGGGGAAAAGGCCACCCAGGAAGTCTGCGACCGCTTCATTCACGAGAACGGTCTCGACAAACCCGTCGCGGTGCAATTCGGCATCTACATCAACAAGATGGCGCACGGCGATTTCGGCGAATCAATTCGCTTCAGCCGCCCCGTGAGCATCATCCTCATCGAGCGCCTGCCCCTGACCATTGAACTGGGCACCATCGCCCTCCTCCTGGCGGTGATAGTCGGCATCCCCCTGGGCATCATTTCCGCCGTGCACAACAATTCCATCATAGACGTCATCACCATGATTGGGGCCAATACGGGGGTCTCCATGCCGGTGTATTGGCTGGGACTGATGCTGGCGTACGTCTTCGCCTTGAAGTTGCGCGGCACCCCCTTCTGGCTGCCGCCTTCCGGGCGTTTGAGCGCCGGGGCCTCGCCGGTACCTTTTTACGAATTTTACAACTGGCAAATAGACCCTGAAACCCTGCGTTATCACGTGGTTGAGTTCATTTCCAATCTCTACATTCTGGATTCCATCCTGACCCGCGATTGGGCTGTGCTGGGGGACGCCCTCAAACACATGATTTTGCCCTCCGTGGCGCTCAGCACTATTCCCATGTCCATCATCGCCCGCATGACGCGCTCCTCCATGCTGGAAGTCCTGGGGCAGGATTACGTCCGCGCCGCCCGCGCCAAAGGGCTGCGGGAAAGGGTGGTCATCCTCAAACACGCCTTCCGCAACGCCCTTTTGCCCATCGTGACCATCATCGGGCTGCAAATGGGCACCCTCTTCGCCGGGGCAGTCCTCACCGAAACGATTTTCAGCCTGGCAGGCGT
>JANTFR010000184.1 GCA_024763355.1 Anaerolineales bacterium | reverse complement strand
TCCAAAAAAGAGTATCCTGAATTCGTGGCAGGCGTAACAAAACGTCCCGCCCCTTTTGGCGGATGTCGAACCTTTTACCTGTGTAACTTGCAAAATACAGCCAATCCTGGCTTTTTTAGGAGTGCGGATGATTGATAAATCCCTGTTGACTACGATTGAATCCGAAGAAGATTCCGACCGCAGCGCAGCCTTGGCGCGTCTAATTGATTACGGACGCAAAAAAACTTTTGTAACCATTGACGACATCCTCTTGTTCTTGCCCGATGCCGAACAGGATATGGACCAGTTGGAAGAGGCCTTCGCGGCCTTGATTAGCGCTGGTATCCCCTACGTGGAAAACGTCCCCGACAAATCCGGCCCCCAGAACGAGGAATTGGAAGAAGAGGAAGATAGCGGCGAAGATGCTACTCTCCTCGAGCAGGAAAAAAACTACCTGGCGAACATAGATACCGACGACACCATCGGCCTGTACCTCAAGGAGGTCGGACGCGTCCCCCTCCTGACCGCCGAAGAAGAAGTCCAACTTGCCAAACGCATCGAGGCCGGACGTGAGGCCCGCGTGGAAATGGCCCGCGGCAACGTCACCCCGGAGCGTCGTCTGGAACTGCGCGCCCTCATCGAAGACGGCTGGGCGGCCCGCGAGCACCTCATCACCGCCAACTCGCGGCTGGTGATTAGCGTCGCCAAAAAGTACATGGGGCGCGGCGTCCCCTTCCTCGACCTCATCCAGGAGGGCAACATCGGCCTGATTCGCGCCGCCAAGAAGTTCGACTATCGCCGCGGCCACAAGTTCAGCACCTACGCCACCTGGTGGATTCGGCAGGCCGTGACCCGCGCCATCGCCGACCAGGGGCGCACCATTCGCGTCCCCGTCCACATGGGCGACCAAATCAACAAACTGCTCCGCGTTCAGCACCAGTTGACTCAGAAACTGGGGCGCGACCCCACAGTGGAAGAATTGGCCGCTGCCCTGGAAGTTCCCCCTCAGAAAGTGGAGAATATGATTCAGGTGGCGCGGCGTCCCCTCTCGCTGGAGACCCCCACCGACGACGAGGAGGATTCCGTCCTGGGCGACTTCATCGAGGATGAGGAAATCCCCCCGCCCGACGAAACCGCCACCTACAACCTGCTGCGCGAGCATCTGGAGGGCGTTTTGGAGGGCCTCCCGCCCCGCGAGGTGCGCATCCTCCAACTGCGCTACGGCCTTCTCGACGGCCAGGCCTACACCCTCGAAGAAGTGGGCCGCAAGATGGGCGTCACCCGCGAGCGCGTCCGGCAAATCGAGGCCCAGGCCCTCAGCCGCTTGCGCCACCCCGCCATCCGCCGCAAACTGCGCGAATACCTGGGCTGAGATAGCACAACGGCCTGCACTACAGCGTAGGACAACTGGTACACAGTTGTCCTACTTTTTTATGGCATACGCCTCCCACAAAACCACTATCGGCAGGAGGGGGATAACGTAGCGCTGCCAGGGGAGGGAAATCATCAGGAGCAGCGCGCCCCCCTGGAGGAGGGTGGCCGCCAGAAGGCAGACCACCTTTCGGGCTGCCTGCGCTTCCCCAAAGGCGGTGCGCCCCCTGATGACCTCCCGCACCCCGCGTCCCATCCCCAGTAGGGTCAGCGCCAGGAAGAACGCCCCCCCGTACAGCCCGCGTCCCCAGGCGTGGAGGGGATTGGCAAGGTAGGCGGCCTCGGCAGCGGCGGTCTCGGCGGCGTAATTGCCCACCTCGGCAAAGCGCGGCGGGGTGAGGTAGAGATTGCCGACCAGGGCCAGGAGGCGCTTGCCGGGGGTATCCAGGAGCGTCTCCGGGGCGAGCCGGGCCGTATCGGCAACCTGGCGGGCGGCCAGATCGGCGCGCAGGTGGATTGCGCTGCGCATAGCCAAAGCGGGGTGCGGCCAAAAGACCGGGTTGAGCAGGCCAGAGAGGGCGAGCAAGACGGCGAGAGAGAGCAAGGAACGGCGAACGGCTGACGGTTTCCTCTCTCCCCTCTCCTCCCCCCATTGGACGACGAGGGGAACCAGACCGAGCGCGCTTTGCTTGGCGTTCACTGCCAGCCCCAGCGCCAGCCCCAGCAGGGAAGCGCGGCGGCGGTAGGGGGCGGCCAGGAGCGCCCACAGGGTGAAACTCACCCCGAAGAGCAGCGCGCCCTCGGCCATCGCCCGCCGGGCGTGGAGCAGGACGAGGGGGTGCAGCCCCAGCAGCAGGACGGCCAGCAGCCCGACGCGCCGTCCGCCCAGGGCGCATCCCGTCAGGTAGAGGAAAAGCAGCGTGAAAGGCAGCAGGGCGGTCACCGCGTAGCGTCCGGCGTTCAGCAGCGCCGCGGAGGGGAGCGCGCCTGCCGCGGCGTTCTCCGCCCAGGTCTTGCCCCAGTCCCAATCCGCGGGGAGGGGAGGCTGGCCGGCCAGCGTGCGTCCCAGGCCGAGCAGATAGCGCGTCAGGGGCGCATCCAGCAGGCGGTAGCGCTGACGGAGGTCTTCATCCTGACCGGCCTGCCATCCCAGCGCCCAGGGACGGGTGAAGAGCAGGTCGAAATCGGCGCTGGTGAAGAGTTGCGTACTCTCGTCGGGATGGAACGGCACCCGCGCCGCGCCCCACAGCGCAAAAGCGCTCAACACGGCGATGAGGAGAAAGGCGGGTTTGTGGTTCACGGGGGGAAGTATCAGGTATCAGGTGTCAGGTGTCAAGTGTCAGGTGTCAGGTGCGAAGTGCGGCGTGCCAGCCGCGGGGTTTCATCCCACGGCCCGCGAGTGCGGGCGTGCGACGTAGGACATGCGTCTCGCTTGTCCCGCGGAATGCGGGTATAATGAGCGCATCGTAGCAACCGTTCCGCGGAGGGGATATGCCCACTTACCACCCCCCCGATTTCTAGCCCGATTTGCCCCTGAAAGGGGACGAGAAGGCGGATTTTCACTTCGATGCCTATGCCGCCACCTTCGCCCGCCTGATTGCCGATAAACACACGCCTACCCCCTTCACCATCGGCATCAGCGGGCCCTGGGGCAGTACGAACATGCCGCCCGCATGATGGTGGAATGCGGCAAACTGCTGGGCGTCTGGCAAAAAAAGGTCGCCGGGGTATAATCCATCTGCCGAGACGGGACCGGCAGCGAGGCGCTGGGGCGCGATTCATGAATCGCGCTCCAGCGCAATCGCACCCCCTCGCAACCCCGACAACAGGAATGACAATCAGGGGTTTCGGGTGGGCGTGGTCCCCGTCTCTTTGTTCTGATTTCTGGTTCCTGGTTTCTGGCGGCTGGTTTTGCGGGGATGCAGCCCCTTCTGTTGGGTGGCAATTCCTGCTGTGCTGTGGGGCAATTCATGAATTGCCCCACAGCACAGCAAAGCAAAGCCAGACGGTTTCATCCATGGAGCTGCATATCATTGACGGAAATTTTGCGTTATATTCTCTCAAAATGGGATATAATTCCCTTTGCAGGTGGGTGAAATTCTTGTCAAGCGCAGTCCTTTGAAAATTGAGACCTTGTGTTGTATTCCCTAGACATGCCAGATGTTGCCCATACGGTATGTGTGATGGGAAAGGTGGTCGGGGTTATACCATCGTAGAAATCCTTGAAGCAGTTTATTGATATGCGGGGACGTCTTGGACATCCCGATTCCCACTGGATACTTTTCCACGTTCACATTTTGGAGGAGATACCATGCAATCTCGTTTATCGTATTACCACGTATTGGTCGTTCTGGGCCTTATGCTGGCCGTGCTTTCCCCGGCGATGTTAAAGCGCAATGCTTTGGCTCAGGAAGACAAGCCCATGGAAGACAACATCGCCCTCGCAGCGCGGGTTTATGCCCCGGGGGCATTGGCCCGAAACGTGCGCGCAGACCTCTTGTTGCAAGATACCCCTGCTCTGGAGCCGCTCTCGCCCAACAGCGGTACTGCCCAGGGAGATTGGAGCAAGGCCGTATACAGCCGCTTTGTAGACGGAAGTTTTGATATTTTTTTCGTTCTGCCGGGAATTTCCGAAGAACGGCTCACACAAACTTCCTCGGTAGATGAACTGGAAGGCCGTCTGAATGGAGATAGTACCCAGTTGGTGTACACAGCGTTTGTCGGGGACGTCGCGAAAATATTCAGACGGCACATTGGGGAACATACCAGCATTCAGTTAACCAATCAAGGGAACAACTCTTATCCTTTTTGGTCCCCGGACGGCTCTAAAATCGTTTTCCAATCCGACCGCGACGGGCAATCGGAAATTTACATTATGGATGCCGATGGTTCCAATCAAATCCGCCTGACCAACGACCCGGATTACGATGGGCAGCCTTCCTTCACCCCGGATGGACAACACATCTTGTTCATTTCCCGACGCACAGGGGGGTACAGAGTGTACCGCATGGATATAGATGGGAGCAATCTGGTGCAGTTGTCGAATGTGCCATATAGCGCCAGGCCTTTCGCGACCTACGATGGCTTGCTGTTTAGCGCCGACGGGGATTTCGATGGATGGATGGAACTCTGGAAGAGCGATTTCGATGGCAGTAACGCCCGAAAAATCATCTCGCCGGGCTCCCATCAGGATTTACTCGCCAGTTTGGGCGCGATGGGCGGAGGGTACACGCGCCTGACCTGGATACAAATCGATGGCACCTGGTACATCCAGAAAGCAGAGATTTCGGCTCCCTTTGGAGATACGTTGTCGTGGGGGTATGACTGGATTTCTCTGGACAAACAGCCACCGGTTACAACGGTACAACCCTTGCCATCTGTATCCCCTCATGACGTGGGAGTAACAGTGTCAGCAATGGATTACGGGCCGGCAGGCTTGCTTTCATACCATCCCACCACCGTGCAATATCGGGACGGACTGGACGGCGAATGGGTCACGATAGAGCCAT
>JANTFR010000183.1 GCA_024763355.1 Anaerolineales bacterium | reverse complement strand
GATGCACGCCGATTCTCGCTGATTTTTGCCGCTTCGTTTGCCTGCGCTGCGGGTATCTGCGTGAAACCTGCGCTATCTGCGTTCCTGCGTTCGGGTCGAACGGATACCATCCCACGACCTTTTCGCACTCCCCTCAATCCCCAACCCGCCCACTGGCGCGTGATACAATTCCGCCGCTATGCGAAAAAGAACTTCTCCCCTGACTCCCTTGCGCCTGTTCTCGCTGCTGGCCTTTCTGGCAGCCATTTTCCTGCTGGTCAGCCAGTTGATTGCTTTCAGCCGCCTGCGCGCCGTCTTCCCCACCGGGATGCGGATTGCCGGCGTCGAAGTAGGCGGGCTGACGCGCCAGGAGGCCGCCCAACGCCTGCGCGAGGCTTACAACGTGCCGGTGGAATTGCGTTACGGAGAGGCCACCATCCAGATGGAACCTTCCGTGGTGGGTTTTGAACTGGATATCGACAGCATGCTGGCCGCCGCGGAACTGGCCCGCTCGCAAAAAGGGTTCTGGGCCGATTTCTGGGATTACCTGTGGAACCGCACGCCGCCTCCCCAAAGCGTCCCTTTGCGGGCTTCTTACTCAGAGGCCCGGCTGCGAAATTACCTGCAAAACGAAATCGCTGCCCGCTACGACAAACCCTCACAGCCCGCCCGGCCCGCGGTCGGCACGGTGAACTTCCAGCCCGGCGAACCCGGCACCCAACTGGATATTGACCGCGCCGTGCTGCTCATCGGAACCGCCCTCAAGACCACATCCCCGCGGGTGGTCAGTTTGCCGCTGGGACGCTCTGAGCCGCCGCGCCCCGCCTTCCAAACCCTGCGCACACTTTTGCAGCAAACCATCCAGGTCAGCGGTTTCGACGGCATCGCCGGTCTCTACCTGCTCGACCTGCAAAACGGGGACGAAATCCATTTCCTCTACAGGCAGGGCGATGAACTGCCCACCGAACCGGACCTGGCCTTCACCGCCGCCAGCACCATCAAAGTTCCCATCCTGGTTTCCACGTTCCGACGGGTGGACAACCCCGATGAGGAGACCCAAAACCTGATGTTCCTGATGATTGACCGCTCCGGCAACGAGGCCTCCGACTGGCTGATGGACCGCGTCATCGGGCCGGGCACCGCCCCCTTGCAGGTCACCGAAGACATGCAAACCCTGGGACTGGAAAACACCTTCCTGGCGGGGTATTTCTACGCCGGCGCGCCCCTTCTCAAAGTCTACAAAACCCCCGGCAACCAGCGCACCGATGTCAATACCAACCCCGACCCCTACAACCAGACCAGCGTGAGCGATATGGGCTCCCTCCTGGCCGACATCTACTACTGCGCCGAACAGGGCGGCGGCTCGCTAATTGCCGCCTTCCCCGATGAAATCACGCCCGACGAATGCCGGACGATGATTGACTATCTCAGTCAGAACAAAATCGGCTACCTGCTGGAGGCCGGCCTGCCCGACGGAACCAAAATCGCCCACAAACACGGCTGGATTTCCGACCCCTTCGGGGTCATCAACACGATTGGGGACGCGGGCATCGTCTTTACGCCGGGGGGCAATTACGTACTGGTGGTCTTCCTGCATCACCCCCAAGAGTTGATTTGGGATACCGCCGCCGGATTGGTGGAAGACCTTTCCCGCGCCGTGTACAACTACTACAACCTACCCGAAGAGTAGGACTTTCAGATGAGTGAAAAACCCAAAGCCTACACCCCCGGCGAGGAACTCGCCAACAGCCTCACCCACGGGGCGGGCATCGTGCTAGGGATTGCGGGGCTGGCCGTGTTAACGGCCTTCGCCAGCGTGTACGGGAGCGCCCGTCACGTGGTCGCGGTGAGCATTTTCGGCGCGGCCATGATTGTGATGTACACCGCCTCCACCCTGTACCACAGCATCACCCACCCACGCGCCAAACAAGCCCTGCGCGTCTTCGACCACGCCGCCATCTTCTTGCTGATTGCCGGAACCTACACGCCCTTCACCCTGGTAACCCTCCACGGAGCGCTCGGCTGGACGCTTTTCGGCGTCATCTGGGGATTGGCCGTGCTCGGCATCCTCCTGCAAATCCTTTCGCTGGAACGCTGGTCTTTCCTCTCCCTGTTTCTTTACCTGGGGATGGGCTGGGCAGTCGTCTTCGCCCTCAAGCCCCTGCTGCACAGCCTCCCTTCCGGCGGCGTCACCCTGCTCGTCCTCGGCGGGCTGGCCTACACCGTCGGTGTGGTCTTCTACGTGTGGCGCAAGCCCTATTTCCACGCTATCTGGCACGGCTTCGTCCTGGCAGGCAGCATCCTGCACTTCTTCGCCATCCTGCTGTACGTCATCCCCGTTTTGCAGTGAGGCTCTTCAGGCGGGCCTCCCGCCTTTTTCCAGCCAGCCGGTGACCGCCCCGAAGCGACTCACCACCCGCCCCGCGGCCCGGTGTCCACTTCGACAGGCGTGCAAGAGGGATTCCCCCCGCAGGAGGCCGGCGGCGAACCCGGCGCAGAAAGCGTCCCCGCCGCCGGTCGTATCCACCACATCGGGAAGCGGCTCCGGAAGGGGCACGCGCCCGCGAAATCCGGGGGAATCCAGAAAGCAGCCCCGCTCCCCCAGTTTGACCACTACCGCGGGTGCCCCGCGCCTCCGTAAAGCGGCTGCCGCCTCGTCAGGGTCGGACTCCCCCGTGAGGGCCTGCGCTTCCCCCTGATTGCACAGCAACGCGGAGAGATGCGGCAGAGCAGCCCACAGCGGTTCGGGATGCGCCATGTTGGGGGAAAGCGCCACATCCAGGGTAACGCGCCAGCCGCGGGCGCGCAATCCCGCCAGGAAATCCCCAAAAGCGACATCCAGCAACTTCTCCAGCAGAAAGAAACCGGCAACATGCAAGAAGCGCGCCCCGCCGGCATGCCAGGCATCTGCGTTCAGTGTATCCAGCGTGACGCAGTGGTTCGCTCCCGGCGCGTGGATGAAGCGCGGCTGGAGGGCGCTATCCAGCAGGACGACGCTCACACCGGTGGATTGGCCGGGGCAGACCTCCACAAAGCGCGTATCCAGCCCGATGCGCCGCCAGTAACGCCGCGCCAGGGCCGCCGTCTCGTCATCGCCCACGCGGGCGGCCAGGCCGGTAGGCACGCCCAACGCCGCCAGCCCGATGGCCGTATTGGAGCCGCATCCGCCGGGCTGCACCACGCTGTGCTCGAAACGCAGCGAAGCGTGTCGCGGCACCTCATCCACCGGGTAGCAGAGAACGTCCAGAGCCACGTTGCCAAGCACGATGCATGCCAGCGCGTCCCTCGGTGTGGTCTCGTCGTCCGTCTTCCGTGGTCTCTCGTCCATAGTCTCCCAACAAAAAAAGCCCCGTCGCTGAGTGAGGGGGGCACCCAGCGAACGGAGCAATTTAATTATGACATAGTTGTCTAAAAATGGCAAGGCTTCGAAGAATTTTTTAAGATTGTGCTGAGACCTCACAGGTCTTTTAGACCTGTGAGGTCTTTTGTGAGGTCTTTGCTGAGCAGCACGGCGGGATGCACTCCCTCCCGCGCCGTGCCATCGGCAATTTGGTGGCGGCAGGAGGTGCCTACGGCGGCCACGATGGTATCCTCGGCGGCGGCGCGCACGGCGGGGAAAAGGCGCAGTTCGCCAATTTGCATGGAGAGTTCGTAGTGTTCGGCCTCGTAGCCGAACGCCCCCGCCATCCCGCAGCAGGTATCGCCCACCATTTCGACCGCGTAGCCCAGCGTCTCCAGCAGGGCGCGGGTGGCCTCGCTGCCGGCGGGCAGGCCGTCGTCGGCGGGAGGGCGCGCTTTCTGGTAACAGTGGGTGTGCAGCAGGACGCGGCGTCCCGCCCCGGAAACGCCCTCCCGCAGCCGCGCCAGAGCCTCCGGGCGGCGCAGGAGAAATTCGTCCAGCATCCAGGCGCGGCCGGCGAGGGATTGAACGGTCTCATCGCCGGGGAAGAAATCCAGCAGTTCGTCGCGCAGGGTGTAGATTTCGGAGGGTTCCACCCCCACGACGGGCAGTTCACCGGCGGGGTCGAGGCGGCGCAATTCGTCCAGCAGGCGCGTCAGGTGCGTTTTGGCCTGCGGCAAAAAGCCTTTGGAAATCAGGGGACGCCCCGTGCCGAGGGTCTTCAGGAGGCAGACGCGCAGGCCAACGCGATGGAGGACATCCAGGGCGGCGCGCTCCACCCAGGGTTCGGTGTAGCGGGTGAAAGCATCGGGCAGGTAGAGCACATCCGGGCGGGAGCCACCCAAAGGGGGTTCGCGGCGGGGGGCGACAAAACGGGGCAGCGCCCTGCGGGGGGCAATCCCCAAACGGCGGAGCGTCCAACGCGCCGGGGCGCTCCCCATCAGCGGATTCAGCAGCGGAGCCAGTCGCGCGCCCCAGGGGGCCAGGCGGTCGAAACGGGCGAAGAGGTAATCCCGCAGCGGGCGGGGATGCGTGCGGTAATACCGCTCCTGAAAGGCGTACTTGAGTTTCGCCATATCCACCGCCGAGGGGCACTCGGATTTACAGCCTTTGCAGGCCAGGCAGGTATCCAGGGCGGAGCGGGCGGCTTCTTCGGCCAGGGCCTCCACCGGGAAACGCCCCGAAATCAGCGCCCGCAGCAGATTGGCGCGCCCTCGGGTGCTGAACATCTCCTCCCGCGTGGCCTGGAAGGAGGGGCACATCACGCCGGTATCCTTGCGGCATACGCCCGCCCCGTTGCACTGCTCCACCGCGCCGGTGAGACCGCCTTGCAGGGAGAAATCCAGGGTGGATTGCCAGCCTTGAGAGCGGTAGCCCTCCCCGTAACGCAGATTGGCGTCCATTGGAAGGGCGTCCACCACCTTGCCGGGGTTGAGCAGTCCCTGGGGGTCGGCGGTGCGTTTGAGTTCCCGGAAAAGTTCCATGATGGACTCCCCGAACTCGTCGGGCAGCCACTCGGAACGCGCCAGCCCCTTGC
>JANTFR010000182.1 GCA_024763355.1 Anaerolineales bacterium | reverse complement strand
ACCCTGCCCCCCTCCTTGCCGTTGCCTCTCGCAAGCCCGACTCTGCCCCCCGGCCCTGTCGCGCGTCCGGCGAACCTTCAGGTAGGATTGAATTTCATCCGCCTCTACTTTGGGGACGAGCAGTACTTTCAGCCGGATTTTATCTTTCAGGATTTCGCCCATCTGGGCGTGCAAGCCTATCGGCAATTCATCAAGGCAGACCTTTACTGGGATGTCGTCGAACCCCAAAAGGGGCAATGGGATTTCTCGAGCACCGATTCCATCATCCCCTACGCAAACTTTGAACCCATCGTGACCGTCTTCTCTAATCAGTACGCCTCCCCTTCGCCCCCCTGGTGTGACAGCCCCGATGCTTTTCAGAAGACGCTGGGGGCGGATGCCAGGGAGTATCTGGAGCGCGTCGTCACCCGTTACGGCCCCTACGTGAAGTACTGGGAAATTGGCAACGAAATGGAACACTGGCGGATAGCAGACCCCGGCAGCGACACTGGCGGTCGGCAGGTAGCGCCCATGCCCAAGTGCGCGCCCGTAGACGGTTTCTCTCCTGAGGAGCAGGGACTGTTCTTGTCCCAGGCGGCGCAATACATCCGGGAACACGACCCCGATGCCGTCATTGTGATGCCGGGCCTCATCGGGTTGTCCGACTATTCGCTGGATACCTGGCTTGCCGGGACGATGAAGAGCGGCGGAGACTGGTTCGACATCGTCAACTATCACTATTACGGGCCCTGGCAACGCTATCCGGGCCTGCGCGCAAACTTGACCGCTTTTCTGGAAGCGCACGGCATTGCCGATAAACCGGTTTGGATGACGGAGACCGGGTCTACCTCCAGCGCCACCCTCACCGAGCGCACCGACTATCCAAACAGCCCGGAGACTCAATCTGCGGATGTGTTCCGGCGTCTCATCCAGGGCTGGGGCGGCGGCGACAGATTGGTGCTCTGGCATACCTACATCAGTTCGGCGGATAATCCTCAAAATGTCTGGCGCGGCTACGGCATTCTCACAGAGGACGCCGAACCAAAACCTGCCTATTACGCCTACCAACTCCTGACCCAGGAACTGATTCCCTTCCATCAGGTCACGCCTCTCAACGTAGACCCGCGGGGAGCAAACGTCTACCGGGTGGAAACCGAAGATGGCGCCGTCCGCTATGTGGCCTGGGGCAGCGGCAGTTTTACCGTCCCCCCCGGAATCAGCCAGATGACCTCAGTCGTCCCCGATTCAACGGGTAATTTCTCGTGGACGGACGTCGCCCCCGGTCAGACCATCGCTCTTTTGGATTTCCCGATTCTGTTGCGATAACCCCCCGCCCCCCAGCCAGCGTACCAACCAGCCAATGTAACGCTTCGACACGCTCAGCGCGACGCCAATGCAACCAACGCAACCAATGCAACTAACCAACCAGGAAATCCTGCGCTACTCGCGCCACCTGCTCATCCCCGAAGTGGGGCTGGAGGGGCAGCGCAAACTCAAGGCCGCCTCCGTCCTGGTGGTGGGCACCGGTGGACTGGGGTCGCCTGTCGCCATGTATCTGGCTGCTGCCGGCGTCGGGCACATCGGGCTGGTGGACTACGACGTGGTGGATTTTTCCAATTTGCAGCGCCAGATTGTTCACGGAACCTCCCGCCTGGGTGACCTGAAAGTGGAATCGGCGCGCCGCCGCCTGTTGGACATCAACCCCGCCATCGAAGTCACCGCTTACAACGAGCCGCTCACTTCCGAAAATGCCTTCCGTATCGCCGAACCCTACGACCTGATTGTGGATGGCAGCGACAACTTCCCCACCCGCTACCTGGTCAACGACCTGTGCGTGCTGACCGGCAAACCCTACGTGTATGGCTCCATCTACCGCTTCGAGGGGCAGGCCAGCGTCTTCGCTACCCAGGACGGGCCTTGCTACCGCTGCATCTTTCCCGAACCGCCCCCGCCCGGAACGGTACCTTCCTGCGCCGAGAGCGGCGTGCTGGGCGTCCTGCCCGGCGTGATTGGCACTATCCAGGCTACCGAAGCGGTCAAACTTATCCTGGGCATCGGCAAAACGCTGGCGGGACGCCTGCTGCTCTACAATGCCCTGGAGATGTCTTTCGAGTACGTCAAACTGCGCAAGAATCCCGATTGCAAGGTGTGCGGAGCGCATCCTGCCGTTACCGAACTGATTGATTACGAGGCCTTTTGCGGCGTGCCGGGCCATGACCACGAGAGCGGTTCCGCCGGGGCAGCCTGGGACATCACCCCCGAAGCGTTATCTGCCCGTCTGATGAGCGGAGATGCCCCCCTGCTGCTGGATGTGCGCGAACCCCACGAATTGGAAATCTCCGCCCTGGATGGGGCGCTTAACATCCCCCTGGGCGAACTGGCCTCCCGCTTGGCGGAACTGGACTGCACCCGCGAGATGGTCGTCCTGTGCAAGGCGGGAACCCGCTCCGCCCGCGCCCTGGAAGTGCTGGTCGGCGCCGGTTTTCGCAAGGTGAAGAACCTGAAGGGCGGCCTTAACGCCTGGGCGGAGGCGGTTGACCCCCAAATGGCGGTGTATTGAGTCTGCCCCAGGTTACAGTCACCTGACCGGGACGTTGTGGTAACATACAAAAAAATCTTTTCTGCCACAGCTCAGGTCGCGCATCCCGATGCAACTTCCCAATGCCCGCTTCGCTTACGTTCCTTTGCCAAAACTGACGGCATACTTGCTTTCGGAAACCCATGCTGTCGGTCGGGCAAAAGCCAGATTCTTTTGTGAAATGGGTTTCTGCAAAGAACACCCTGACATGTTGATGCGGGCTTTGCTGGAAGTTGCTGAGACAGGCGAGGTGAGAAGCGTTGTCGAAACCCCCTACGGAATGAAGTACGTAGTGGATGGCGCATTGCCCACTCCCGTAGGGAAACGGGTGCACATCCGGACGGTCTGGATTGTGGAAACGGGGCGGGAGCGCCCCCGTTTCGTAACCGCTTATCCTGTTGCAGGAGCGTGAACTATGATTCGAGAATTGGATAGCGTGGTGTTGGCACGAGATTTGCCGAAATACGGCCTCAAGGCGGGGGACGTGGGAGCCGTTGTGCATGTTTACCAGGGGGGGAAAGGCTTCGAAGTAGAGTTTGTGAGCGGGGAGGGGGCTACCGTAGCGGTGGTAACGCTCGACCGTGAAGATGTGCGCCCCATGAAAGGGGAAGAGATTCTGCACGTCCGGGCGCTGGCCTCAGTTTGAAGTCCCCCCAAAGGTTAGGACAGGTGACAGTCGTTTCGTCAGGTGACAGTCACTTACGAAGTGACTGTCACCTACACCTATAGGCGCCCCAATTCCCTCAAAATATCCACCGGGGATGCGGCTGCGGCAGGCACAGGGCATCGTCCAGGGCGGAGAGCAAGGCGGGGTCGGCGCGGAAGTGGTCGGTCAAGGCCAGGGATGCGGCGGGGCGCACTCCCATCCACCAGCGCGTAAACGCCCCGACGGAGGCTTCCAGCACCGGAAGGCCGGCCTCCCTGCCGGGCTGCGCTGCACAGGTCTTTCCCAGGAAGACGGTGTACTCCCCCGTCAGGCCGCGCCAGGGAGCGTTCTCCGGCAGATAGGGCGTAATGGGGTCATCCAGGCGCAAGACGAAGCGCAGCGGCGCAGAGACCCGCATAGGGGCGATGCAGGCGGGCAAGTCCAGGATACGCCATTGGAAGTAGGCGGCGGAGCGGGTTTCCACGCGGTGCTTCCCCTCGCGGCGGGTGCGCCGCGCCCGGAAGGGCTGGTGCAGCAAATCCTGCATCTGGATTTCGGGCGGCTCTCCGACTGCCACCGTGTGCACCTGGTCGCTCCAACTCTTCACCACGGAGAGCAGTTCCAGCAATTGCGCTCCATCCCGATAGACCAGCCACCAGATGTCGTAAGGGCCGTGTTCCACGCTTGTGGGGCTGACCCACAGAAAATGGGTCAGTTCCCCCGCCGCGGCAGTGTAGCCCAACCCAAAGGCTTGTTTCTCCCAGCCCATGTCGGCACGCGTCACGCCGGGGGGATGCAGGACGCAACTTCCGTGGGAACGCCGCGCCGCGAGCCGCGCCCTGTGGACGCGCGCCCAATCGTCTTTGGTGAGGCGGATAGGAGGACGCGGGGGATTGGGAACGCGCAGGTCGGCGGGGTCGAAAGAAAAGGTGTGTTCGTAACTGCCCGTGCCGAAGCCCAGTTTATCGTAGAAACCCTGGTCGAAGATGCTCAATCCGGCTACTTGCGCGCCATCGGCGGCGGCTTGGGCCAGCGCTTTGGCCGTCAGGCGCGCCGCGATGCCCTGTTTGCGCGCCACCCGTCCGACCACCACCCCCGTCACGGCGGCCAGTTGCAGGTCGGCATTCAGGTAGCGCATGCCTCCTGGTGCCACCGTTACCAGACTCTCGACGTGCCCGTTCAGTTCGGCGACCCAGGCCGCACTGCCTTCCAGAAAGGCTTTTTCGATTTCCTCCTGCCCGTCTTCCAGCCAGCCGACTTCTTTCCAGATGCGGCAGGCATCTTCAAAATCGTGTTCGGGGTCGTAGGGGCGAAACAGCATGCGGAATCCTTTCCCTTCATTCGCCGGGTTCCCGGATGACGCGCACTTCCCCCCAGCGCACGTGCGGCGACTTCCAGCGCGCCCAAAAGCGCGTTCCCTCCGCTTCGACCAGGGCATAGGAAGCCAGGAAGACTTTGCCTTCCTCCTGGTCGTGCCACAACATGGTGACCACGTCGGGCTGCAACTCGCCAATCGAGTAGGCGTAATCGTACTTCATGTGACCGGGGCGGATTTTCGAGATGGGTACGTCCGTGCGGTAGGGCAGGCGGGCGATGTAAGCATCGCTCTTGCCGAGCATGTCCAGGTAAGGACGCTCGGCAAAATAAGGCGTGACCCCCGCAGTGACGACCGCCACCCGCGCCTGCGAATCGGTGGCGGTCTCCAAGGCTTGCGCCATGTGGACGTAGCCGCGGTTCCCGGCGGCGAACAGCGGCGGGCGCAACAAGGCCCAGCGCGCCAGGGCGTTGGGGTTCTGGAGCAGGAAGTTCATGTTCAGCATCGC
>JANTFR010000181.1 GCA_024763355.1 Anaerolineales bacterium | reverse complement strand
ACGTGACACCGGAGAACGTTTATGTTTACGAAAGTCCTGATTGCCAACCGCGGCGAAATCGCCGTCCGTATCCTGCGGGCCTGCCGGGAAATCGGTTTGCAGACCGTGGCCGTGTATTCCGAGGCCGACCGGCAGGCGCTGCACGTGCGCTATGCCGACGAGGCCTACTGCATCGGCGAAGCGCCTTCGCGGGATTCTTATTTGCGTATAGACAAAATTCTGGATGTGGCGCGCAAGAGCGGGGCAGGAGCCATCCATCCCGGTTACGGCTTCCTGGCCGAACGCGCCGATTTTGCCCAGGCTTGCCTGGACGAAGGCATCGCCTTCATCGGGCCGAAGCCCTCTGCCATTGCCGCCATGGGAGATAAAGCCGTGGCCCGCGAGACGGTCAGCAAGGCGGGCGTGCCGGTGGTGCCCGGCACCGAAGGCGTGGGCAACTTGAGCGATGACGAATTGCTGGCCCTGGCTCCCCAAATCGGTTTTCCGCTCCTCATCAAGGCTACGGCGGGCGGGGGCGGCAAGGGGATGCGCGAGGTGCGCTCTCTGGAGGAGATGCCTTCCCTCCTGCGCTCGGCCCGCCGGGAGGCGGAGGCCGCCTTCGGGGATGGAAACGTCTATCTGGAGAAACTCATCGAAGGGGCGCGCCACATCGAAATCCAAATCCTGGCCGACTCTTTTGGGAATACCATCCACCTGGGGGAACGTGAGTGCTCCATCCAGCGGCGTCATCAAAAATTGCTGGAAGAATCCCCATCGCCCTTTGTGGCCGACGACGAGGCCTTTCGCCAGAAGATGGGCGGAGTGGCCGTGCGGGCTGCCGAAGCGGTCGAATACGTCAACGCCGGGACGATTGAGTTCCTGGTGGATGCCGACAAAAATTTCTACTTTCTGGAGATGAACACCCGTTTGCAAGTGGAGCATCCCGTCACGGAACTGGTCACCGGGGTGGACATTGTGCGCGAACAAATCCGTATCGCCCGCGGGCGGCAGATGCGCTGGAAGCAGGAGGACATTCACATGCACGGCTGGGCTATTGAGGCCCGCGTCAACGCCGAAGACCCGTACAACAATTTCATGCCCTCCACCGGCAAACTCGACCACATCCTGCTGCCCACTGGACCCGGTGTGCGTGTGGATACCGGCGTTTTCTCCGGCTTCGAGATTACCCCCTACTACGACTCGTTGATTGCCAAACTGGTCGTGTGGGGCGAGACGCGCGCCGAGGCTATCCTGCGCCTGCGCCGGGCGCTGGAGGAGTACCGCGTCATGGGCGTGCGCACCAATCTGCCCTTCCATCAGAAACTGGTCGATTCGCACCGTTTCATGGCGGGGCAGTACGATACGCGCTTCGTGGAGGAACGCTTTACCCCGCAGTACACTCAGGGGCAGCGTCAGGATGCCGAAATTGCCGCCATCCTGGCGACGCTGGTGGCGCACGAGACCCAGCAGCAGGCCGCCAACATCGTGCGGCGCGGGGCGCGTGATACGAGCAACTGGAAATGGCTCTCCCGTTGGGAGCGGATGCACAGGTAGGCGACTATGAAATACATCACCACGATTGATGACAAGGAATTTACCGTCGAGATTCTGGAAGACGGTGGGGTGACGGTCAACGGCAAGCCTTACCGCGTGGATTTTGAATCCATCAACGGGCAGCCGCTTTACTCCCTTCTGGTGGACGGCGCTTCTTACGAGGGGATGGTGTACCCCATGGAAGATGTCTGGGAGGTACTCTTGGGGGGCTACCTGTACCGGGCGCGGGTCGAGGACGAGCGCGAGAAACGGCTGCGGACCGCAGCGGGAGGCTCCCAGGCGCAAAATGCAAATTTCCATCTCAAAGCGCCTATGCCCGGCCTGGTAGTGGCCGTCCCCGTGGAGGAGGGGCAGCAGGTGCAGGCCGGCGATGTGCTCCTCATCCTCGAATCGATGAAAATGCAGAACGAACTCAAGTCCCCCCAGGATGGCGTCGTGCGCCGCGTGCGCGTAAAGGCCGGCGAAAGCGTCGAGCGCAAGCAGGTCATGTTGTCGGTGTATGCGGAGTGAGGCAAGTAGGAAAGTAAGCAAGTAGGAAAGTAGGCGGGGGCGCAAGCAAAAGATGTAGATTGGTTTCCTGTTCCCCCCTCTGTCCTGCGGACATCTCCCCCCGATAGGGGGAGAAAACCGTCCCTGCCCCCATCGGGGGAAGGCCAGGAAGGAGGGCTTCTACGGCATTTGCCTGCACCCAGTTGGCGGTGTGCCGGTGAACCAACGAATCAACCGGCGAATGAACCGGCCAACCAACCAACCGGTGAACGAACCAACCAACTGACCAACCAACCAACTAACCAACTAACCAATGAACCAATGCACCGATGAACCAACAAGAACTGGAAGTCAAGTACCGCGTGACGGATTTGAAGCGGATGCGAGAGCGGGTGGAGGCGCTGGGTGGGGAATGTCTCCAGCCGCGTATCTTCGAGCGCAACCTGCGCTTCGATACGCCCGATGGCGGGTTGAGCCGCGCTTATCGGGTGCTGCGCCTGCGGCAGGACACCGTTGCCCGCCTGACCTACAAAGGCCCCTCCGAAAACCGCGGGGGAGCGCGTCTGCGGCAGGAAATCGAGTTTGAAGTCAGCGATTTCACCGCCGCGCGGCATTTTTTGGAGGCCCTGGGCTACCGCGTCAGCGTGGCCTATGAGAAATATCGCGCCACCTACCGCCTGCGCGGCGTCCTCGTCACTCTCGACGAATTGCCTTATGGGGATTTTGTCGAACTGGAGGGGGAAACGCCCGAAAGCATCCACGAAGTGAGCGACTTGTTGGGATTGCGCTGGGAAGCGCGGCTGCCCGACAGTTACCTGGCCCTCTTCGAGCGCGCCCGCCGCGCTTTGGGGTGGAAGTTCCGTGATTTAAGTTTCGCCAACTTCGAAAAGATGCCAGACCCCCTTGCCCCCCTGAATCTCCCCCTGGCCGACGGGTGAGATTTGCAGGGCTTACAACTCGCAGCCCTCTTTCAAAACCTCCTCCACGGCGTCCAGCACGTCATCTGTCAGGCGGGAGACGGCTTCTCCGGCGGCCACGTTTTCCTCGATGTGTTCTTCCCGGGTGGCCCCGGTAATCACCGTGCTGACCTCCTTGCGGCGCAGCAGCCAGGCAATTGCCAGTTGGGCGGTGCTCAACCCGATTTGGGCGGCAATCTCCCCCAGGGCACGTACAATCGCGATGCGCTCCGGGGTGATGTGCCCCTGCAACCAGAGGGTGTCCTCGCGGGCGGCGCGGCTGTCCTCCGGAATGCCGTCATTGTATTTGCCGGTCAAAATCCCAAAGGCCAGGGGGCTCCAGGTGGTCAATCCCAAACCGATTTCGCGGCACAAGGGGGTCAATTCCTCCTCCACGCGCTGCCGATGGAACATGTTGTACTGCGGCTGCTCCACAGCGGGAGGAACCAGCCCGTCACGTTGGGCGACGCCCCAGGCCAGGGCAATCTGCCATGGCTGCCATTCGGAGGTGCCCCAGTAGAGAATTTTCCCCTGGCGCACCAGGTCGCTCATCGTGCGGACTACCTCGTCAATGGATGTATCCGGGTCGAAGCGGTGGCAGAAGTAGATGTCCAGGTAGTCCGTTCCGAGGCGCTTCAAGGATGCGTGGACGGATTCAATGATGTGCTTGCGGGAGAGGCCGCGCCCGTTGGGACCGGGCATGGTAGGGCCAAAAACTTTACTCGAGAGCACCAGCGCCTCGCGGGGCAAATCCCGGATGGCTTGCCCCAGCACCAATTCGGCGCGCCCTTCGGCGTACACATCGGCATTGTCGAAGAAGTTGATGCCTTGCTCGTAGGCGCTGTGCACCAGGCGAGCGGCGGTTGCATCGTCAATTTGTGCGCCAAACGTCACCCAGGCCCCCAGGGAGATTTCGCTTACTTTGATACCGGTTTTTCCCAGGCGTCGGTAGTGCATGGTTTTTCCTTTCAGTGAAGTAGAGACCGTTTGTATTGTTCCAGCGCTTGCTGAATGCGGCTGAACTCCTCTTGCAGTTTGCCGTACAAGGCAGGAATGGCGTCCGGGTGGCTGTCGTCGGCAGCCAGATGTTCCAGTTGTTCGCACATGCGGGAAAAAGGCAAGGCGCCCAAACTGGCCGCACTGGATTTCATCGGGTGAGCCGCTGCCCGGATGCTTTCCGCGTCGTTATCCTGGAGCGCTTGTTCGATGCTGGTGAAACGCTTGGGGATGTCATCCAGAAAAGTATCAATCAGGTCTACCATCATTTGAGGACGGTCCTTGCCGATAATGTTGTACAAGCGGTCGAGTACAGCCGGTTCAATGGAGACATTCTGAGCGGACGTAAAACTTCTCTCTGTGAGGGGGGCTGTATGGGGAACATCGGTACGCGGTTCGTATTTCTGCAATATTTCCACCAGTGCTTCGAGTTGCACCGGTTTGCTGAGGTAATCATCCATACCAACTTCCAGATAGCGTTCCCGGTCGCCAAGTAGGGCGTGGGCGGTAAGCGCAATGATGCGGGGCTGCTTGTCTGTGGGGATATTCTCCCGAATGCGGCGCGTGGCCTCCACGCCGTCCATTTCGGGCATTTGAACATCCATCAAAACCACATCATACCATTGCCGCTGGAGAGCATCCAACACCTCGAGCCCGTTGGCAGCAATGTCGGCGCGGTACCCCAGGCGCTTCAGAATGTGCAGGATGACTTTCTGGTTAACGGTATTGTCCTCGGCTACCAGGATGCGCAGGGGCAGGCGTTCCGCCATGTGGGGGTCAAAACGGAATTCACCTGTGCCGCCGGAGACGCGGGTTTGCTGCCCCGTTTTTTCCGTCAGAACATCAAGCATTATGTTATACAACTGGGCGGGTTTGACGGGTTTGGTGATTTGGGCCGTAAAAAGGGTTTTGTCGGGTGTGACGTCATTGTGGCCGATGGATGTCAACAAAATGATGGGTCTGTCCTTCACCTCTTCAATTTGCTTTAGCGCCTGGGCTATTTGCAAGCCGTTCATCTCTGGGATTGCCATATCCAGAATGGCGAAGTCAAACTCGTTGCCTT
>JANTFR010000180.1 GCA_024763355.1 Anaerolineales bacterium | reverse complement strand
CAGCAGGATGAGGGCGTAAGCCGCAGCCCGCAGCATGGCTGCCCGCAGGACGGCGCGTCCGTGCCGGTAGTGCAAACGCGTCCCGGCGGCCATTTTTTGCGTGTTCCGGGAGGCTTTTCCCTGGCGCTGATACCACCAGGCGCGTTCGCAGTACAGGTAGGTGGCAATCTCGGAGGCGCGAATGGGCGGCATGGCAGGGTTGGGAGGTCAGGCTTCGGGGGGCAGGCGCTTTTCGAGACGCTCCAGGGCCTGCTCCAATTGCTGCTGGCGCAAGTTGAGGGTCAGGTCGCCGCGGGTGCGCTCGATGATGCTGCGGGCGATGTCCGTCAGACGGCGCAATCCCAGGGTGATGGCATCGGGGTAGTCAATGGTCACCAGGACGGCGTAGATGTCGTCCATGTGGGAGAGCAGCCGCTCGGCCTCATCGGAGTACCCATTGCGGAGGATGTCCAGGCAGCGGCGGCGGAGTTCGCCGACCGCTTCGGCCAGTCCCTTGAGGTAAGTGGCGGGTTCCACGCCGAGGTCTTCTGGGGTGGGGAGGGGCTGGTCGAAAATCAGGGCAAAAACCGTTTGGGCTTCGGTGTACTCTTTGAGGGCATCTTGCGTATAGCCTGCAAAATATAGAGCCGGGTAAGACTGCAAATTGTGGCGCAGTTCTTCCGCCAGCGTTTTGGCCTCATCCAGCGTGGCGCGCGCCTGCGCCACTTCGCCGCGATGGATGGCGCGAATGGCGTTGGCGCAATAGCGCGTCAACTTACGGGTCTGCGCCAGGGCGCGCTCTCGCTCGGCGGTCTGGGCATCGAAGGCGGCGCGGATGCCCTCGGCGATGGAATCCAGGGCGTAAAGGCTCATTCTTTGGGAGGGTGGGGGCGGAATAACTGGTCGGCCAGGGAAGGGGAACCGGGCATCTTGATTTCGCCGAAATTGGCCTCGTACTTGGCGATGTTCTCGCTCAGGGCACGGAAGAACAATTTGGCGCTCAAAGGGGACATGACCACCCGCGTTTGCACTTTTGCGCCGCTGTCGCCGGGCAGAAGGCGCGCCAGGTCAATTACGAACTCGGAGGGCGAGTGGGTGATGCGCGCCATGTTGGCGTAGACAGGCTCGGTATTATCGTCGAACTCCAGGCGCGGCGGCTGGGGTTTGGGCGGGGGGGAGGGCTTATTGCTCATCACTAGAAGGGGATGTCGTCTTCGCCGGGGGGCGTTTCTTCGCCCATGCCGGGGGCGGCGTTCTGGGCGGCGGCATCCTCGGCGCGGGAGGAGAGGAAGCGCACCGTTTGGGCGGTGACTTCGAAGGATGCGCCGGGCGTGCCGTCCTGCCGCGTCCAAATGCGCGGCCCGCCGGTGGCGGGGTCGGGGTTCAGCCGCCCGGTGACCAATACTTTGCTGCCGCGACGCAAATACTGATTGACGGTCTCGGCCTGTTTGCCCCACACTGTTATCCGGAACCAGGTAGTTTCTTTGACTTGTTCCCCGTTGGATGTGGTGTACTGGCGGTTTGTGGCGACCGACATGGTGGTGACGGCCTGTCCCGTGGGGGTGTAGCGCAACTCGGGGTCGCGCCCCAAATTGCCGACGATGGTGATTTGCTGGAACATGGGAATTCTCCTGAATGTGAAATTTTGAAAACAGAACAATTGTACTACAAGGTGTTGCGTTCCTGCCACCGGCGGGCGGCGTCCAGCAGGGCGGAGAGGGGATGCAATTCCCGCACGGGGAGAGCGAAATTTTCGGTGCGGGTGTGGCGGTACTGGAAGGTAGCGCTGCCGGGGGGCAGCCGCCGCGCTTTTTGGCGGAATTCCCCTTTGGTGATGTACCCCGCCAGGAAGATTTTCATCCCGTACACCCATAGATTGCCCCATCCCTCTTCGGAGACCAGCGGCGGGATGAGATGCGTCTCGCTCAGCGCCGGGCTGTGGACGCCGACCCTTCCCTCCGGAAGTTTGTCGCTGTGGAGGTAGACCAGGGTGTAAAAATCTCCTCCACAAGTGCGGCGGGTGAGATGGGGCAAGCGCACCTCGCGGGTGATGAAGCGCCGCTCCCCGTCCTGACCGCCGAGTTCTAGGGAGATGGCGGGAGGGCGCTCGCTTTTGAGGGCCAGTTCCCCCAAAGGATGCCACCCTTGTGGGCTGGCCCAGGCCCGAGGCATGGGGTGGATGAGATACACCGGCTGCCCGGCGGCTTGCGCTTTGGCAAGCGATTCCCGGTTCCGCGTGACTAACCCCAGCAGAAAAGCGAACAGGTAGACATCGTTGGGCTTGAAACGCTCGGTGCCTATCTGGTCGCTGGGAACCAGGGCGGCGGCCTCCAGCAGGCGGGAGGGCGATTGCAGCACGGAACGGATTTTGCCTCGCGAGGTCAGCAAGAAACTCTTGACGTCCACCCTGCGCCCTCCGATGGAGACATCGTAGCGGTCCGGCTCGGTGAAGGGGGTCGCGCCCAGCGTGTCGAAGGAAACGCCCTTCCGGTCGAGAAAACGCCGCAAGGCCAGTTCCACGGCAATTCCGGCCGCGATGCGCCGCATGCGGGCGATTTTCGAACCGCCCATCCGGTCGTAGGTGTGTGGCAGGGAGCGCGTCGCGTAGGCAATCCCGCCTTCGCTCAGGTCGGAGGTGTAGGGGAGGTTGACGAAGTCCGCGGGAGAGAGCATGAGGTCACTCGTTGCGGAATTGCAGGCAGTAGTGGTGGAAGGTGTTGCTCACCCAGGCGTTGCCCATCCCGTAGGGGAAGAGACGCTGGTTGTCTTGCAGCCACAGGCGTTCGTCTTTGAGGGTGTAAGTTTCGTTGAGACGTTTGCCCAAATCCCAGGCCAGAGGGTAGATGACGCCGCCTTTCTTGACGTTCTTGACGATGATGGTCAGGTAGGCGCGCGGTTTGAGGTAGGGTTTCAGGGCGGTGTAGATGCCGACCAGCGTATCCAGAAATTGTTCGTAGTCGTGCAGGTTGCCCAGGTCGCGGGGGTCGTCGGAGTAAACGACATCCAGTGCTTCCTCGGAGCGGCGCTTCTTTTGCGTCTCCGCGCCGCGGGCGTGGAGCATGTCCCAGTAGGGCGGGGAGGTGAGCACGTAGTCAATCGGCGGAATGGCGTGTTCCTCCACGTGGCGGGCAATCTCGGATGCGTCGCCGGTGATGATTTCGGCTTGCAGGCTGGCGGCGGCCTCTCCGAGGCGGGAGCGCTCTTCGGCAATCACCTGCCGGGCAATCTCGGCGTATTGGGGATTGAGTTCAATCCCGTAACCGTGCCTTCCGGCGCGCAGCGCGGCGACCAGCGCACTGCCGGTGCCAGCCATAGGGTCCAGCACCACCTGGCCGCGCTTGGTGAAGAATTCGATGAATTCCTGCGCCAGAGTCTCCGGGAATTTGGCGGGGTGGCGCAGCACCCCCTTCTTGCGCGGCGGGGGGTTGTGAATGAACCACGATTTCTGGAATTTGAGCCACGTTTTGGGGTCCAGGTCGTTGAGGCGGTTGCGGAAAGGGGACATGGGGGAGAAGTCGGGTAGTCGGGTAGTCGGGTAGTTGGGTAGTTGGGTAGTCAGGTAGTTGGGTAGTCAGGTAGTCGGGTAGTCGGGTAGTCGGGTAGTTGGGTAGTTGGGTAGTCAGGTAGTTGGGTAGTCAGGTAGTCAGGTAGTCGGGTAGTTGGGTAGTCGGGTAGTTGGGTAGTTGGGTAGTCGGGCAGAAACTTGGTACGTGGTACGTGGTACGTGGTACTTGGTACTTGGTACGTGACACGCTACTCACTTTCCCACACTTGCAAATTGCGGAAACTGATGCTCAGGGGCGTGCCGGCGTCGGAGCGGACGAAGAGTCCGAGTTCACCGGCGGCGGGGGCCGGGTCGTGGACGGTGAATTGCAGGATGCCGTTGAGGTAAAAGGCAATCTCTTTGCCTGTGGCGCGTACCCCCAGCGAGACGCTGCCCGGCGCGCCCCGCGGGGCTTGCCCGCTAAAGTTCCACGGCTGGGGGGAGGTGGCCGTTCCGTTGTAGATGCGGTCGACGCGCATCTGCCCGTCGCAGGAGAGCGCAAAGCGGTAGAAGTTGTTGGGCGGCGTGTAGCGCAGTATCAGCCCGTATTCGTCCAGCCCCTGGCACAGGTTGAGGCCGGCCTCCACCTGGACGGCGAAATCGCGCAGCAAGGGCTGGCTGCGCACGGCGAAGCCGTAGGCGCGGGGCTGCTGTGCCGTGAGGGTCAATTCTCCCCCCTCCAGCACGATGCGTCCGCCGGGGGCGGGGTTGGAAAGCCACAAAGCGGCGCTATTGGCAAACGCGTCGCTCAAGATGAGCGCCCCGTGCGGGATGCCGGCGGGAGCGGTGGGCGTGTGAACGGCCGTAGGGCGTGGTGTCCGCGTGGGGGTGGGGGGGAACCAGACGACCGTGGGGGTGGCGGTCTCTTGGGGGAGAGGCGCCGCCGTAAGGGTGGGAGGAGCCTCCGGGGAGGGGGCCGGGAAGCAGCCTCCCATCAAAAAGGCGAGAAAAATCCCGAGGAGGGCACGCCGCCCCAAAGGGAGGCCGTTCCCGTCACACAATTTCCACCACCTGCTCCCGCTCCGGGCCGACAGAGACCAGCGTGACGGGGATGCCCATCTGGTCTTCGATGTGCAGGATGTAATCGCAGGCCGCATCGGGCAGGTCTTCCCAGCGGCGGGCGGCGCGCAAATTCTCCTGCCAGCCGGGGAAATCCTGATAGACCGGCTCGAAGCCTTCCAGACTGCCGGGGCCGAAAGGCAGGTCGGTGAGAGTCTCGCCCTCGCGGCGGTAGGCGGTACACAGGCGGATGCTCTCCAGCCCGCTGAGCACGTCCAGTTTGGTGAGCGCCAGTTCGGTGACGCCGTTGACGCGCAGGGCGTAGCGCAGCAAAACCAAATCGAGCCAGCCAACGCGCCGCGGGCGGCCTGTGGTGGTGCCGAACTCGTCCCAGGGATTGGCCCCCGTGCCGCGCAGGTGTTCTGCGGTAGCCCCTTTCACTTCGGTGGGGAAAGGCCCCGCCCCGACGCGGGTCTGGAAGGCTTTGGTGACGCCGATGACGCGTCCCACGCAGCC
>JANTFR010000179.1 GCA_024763355.1 Anaerolineales bacterium | reverse complement strand
GGCGTCATTGCTGAAGTACGTCCATTGGGTGGTGAAGGTATGGCCGTCGATTGTCTTTGTCTCTGAGACCATACGCCCGCGGGCGTCGTAGGCCCATGTGGTGGAACCGGACGCGTCGCTCATGGATGTGCGGCGTCCCGCGCCGTTGGTTCCGGCGTCGTAGCCGTAGGTGATGTTGACTTGCGTCCCGCAGTTACCGTTGCTGCTCTTGTGCGTCAGACGGTTGAGAGAGTCATACGTCATGGAGAGCGTACAGCCACGGGCGTCGGTTTGGGCGGTCAGGTTGCCCAAGGCGTCGTAAGCGTAGGTCCAATGCCCCATATCGGAGTCGGTCATCGCCGTTTTGCGTCCGGCGTAATCGTAGTCAAGGGTAGTGGTGAGGCCGGAGAGCGGGTTGTCCCCGTCCATCTGCTCCACCTGTACCAGGCGGTCGGCAGCGTCGTAGGTGTAGCGCGTCCAGGGGTCCAGCGGCGTGTGGACTTCGACGGTGCGGCCCCGTGCGGCGCAGCAGCGACTTGTCGGCCAGGGGCATCACTTCAGGGGGTGGGGCGCTTGCCACAACGGAAGCCGCCTCAAGGGAGAAACTGCCCTCGAAGACCGCCAGTGCCCGAAAGGCGCGCTGCTCCTGCGGGGTGAGCAAATCCCAGGAGTACTCGAAAACGCGGCGCAAACTGCGGTGGCGCGCCGGCATATCGGGGGCGGAGGCCGTCAGGAAGTCGGGGTCGGCCTCCAGGCGGCGGAGAATCTCCTCGCAGGGGTAGGCCCACACCCAGGAGGCGGCCAGTTCGATGCCCAGGGGGAGGCCCTCCAGCAGGCGGCAGATGCTGGCCACCGTCTCCCGCCGGGACGGAAGCGCAAAATCGGGCTGGATGCGGCGGGCGTCTGCGTCAGTTGCTCGAAGTTGTCCAGCACCAGGAGGATGTCTTTCCCCCGCAGGTAATCAAAGACCTGCCGGCGGAGGGGCGCGCCGTGTGCTGCTCGATGCGCTCGCGCTCCAGGGTGACCCATTCGTCGAAGCCGCGGCTTTCGCGCAGGTAGAAGCCTTCCAGAAAGCGCCCGCGGGCGAGGCGGAGCGCTTCTTCCAGGCGGGCTGCCGCTTCGGGGGTGAGTTGTTCGTCCGCTTCTTCCCGCCCCAGGACCTCCTGAAAGGTGCGTTCCAGTTGCTCTGCATCCAGCCGGTAGGGGCTTTGGGGGTCGAAGGCTACCGTGTAGCGGGTGATGTGCAGGTAGGGGGCGAGATGCTTCCGCAAACTGGTGAGCAGGACGCTCAAATTGCCCAGCGCCCGGCTTTGCGGACGGTCGTCCCAGAAGAAGGTCGCCAGCACTTCGCGGCTGTGAGGCCGCGGGTTGCAGACCAGATAGACCAGCAGCGCTTCGGCCTTGCGGGAGGCCAGTTCGGGGAGCGGCGCGCCGTCCAGACGGATTTCCAGCGTACCGAGAGTGAAAATTTCCAGCAATGCCGTGTTTCCTTTCACACAGCGACACGGGGAACGCGGTTTTTTTCCGGTATCCACCGTGTTCCCTGTGGCTCCGTGTGCCACAATCAATGCCGTGTTTCTTTTCACACAGCGACACGGGGAACACGGAGTTTTTGGGGTCAACGCGGAATTGTGGGGTAATGAGGAGCAGACTTCCGAGATTTCTGGGGGACGATGTTCGCCCGGAGCGGCTCTCGTCAAAATCTCGGAAGTCTTACCCCCACAAATCTGGGCGGAGCCAGTTTTTTCCCGATATTCGCCGTGTTCCCCGTGGCTCCGTGTGCCACAACGGGGGGTTTGGCGGTTGACCAGTTTCCGCATTTCTGAAGGATTTCTGAAGGGTATCCCGGTATCGTATGCCCGCGTACGACCCCTTGCTGCGAGAGTCGCCTATGGAATCCCGTTCCCCCCCTGCCTACGTTTCCTACCTGCTGCGCTTGTGGCGGGAGAGCGACGACGCCTCCTGGCGGGCCGCCCTCGAAGACCCGCACACCGGCCGGCAGACGCTTTTTGCCCGTCTGGGGCAACTGGTTGCCTTTCTGGAGGCGCAAACCGGCGAATGGATATGCTCCGAGACGGAAGAACCCCATCATTAAATTTTTTCTTCATAGGAGAACCACCATGCACGCGAAACATAAAATTTCCCTCTTGTTTGTTATTCTCATCCTGGCGCTCAGTGCTGTAGCCTGCGGCTCCTCCGGAAAGCAAGCGGCTCCTGCTGCGGCACCCACCCAGTCTCCGGCGCAGCCTACCCAGCCTCCGGCACAACCCACCCAGCCTCCCGCCAAGCCTACGCAACCTCTGGCGCAATCTGCTGCCCTGGGGGATGAGGTCGTTAGCAAAGAGGGCGGCTACGCCTTCAAGGTTATCCCCGGCTACGCGGTGGACGAGATGATGGGGCTGGCGAGCATGAGCGCCCCCGACGCCGACCCCGATACCGGCCCTGCCATCCTGCTGATAAGTGAACCGGCAGACCACGCACTGAGCGCCGACGAACTGTACGCCAAAGCCGTGGAAGGCGCCAAGGGCACTTCCGCCGGCCAGACGGACATCACCGTGGACGGGCATCCCGGCGTGATGGTGACCATCACCCGGAGCGAAGGCGGCAAATCGGCCACCGGGCAGGTCGCGGTGGTATCCGTCTCCGACTCCCGGGTCTTCACTCTCGTGGGGTACGCCCCCGACGACCAGTGGGATGCGTTCAGTCCGCTGCTCGCCGCCGTGCTGGATTCCGTGCACTTCACCGACGCGGCCATGACGCCGCCCGAACCGGTGAACGACGTTACGGTGGAGGCCGTCAACGGCTATCAGGATACGGGAGGCTACCTCAACGTGGTCGGCCTGGTGCTCAATTACACCGACTCGCCGGTGGAGAACATCCGAATTGACATCAACGTCCTGGATAGCAGCGGCACGGTGATTTACGAGGATACCGTCGGCACCGACTTCTATGCCCTGGCCCCCGGAGAAGCGACCACCTTCCAGTGGTGGACGCTGGAAGACCTGCCCGATGCCGCCAGTTTCGCCGCCTCGGTCGTTGATTACGACTCTTCCTCCGTCGAGCGCGCCGCTGTGGATGTGACCAACAGCCGCATGACGGTGGATGACAACGGCGATGTGTACGTCACCGGGGAATTGGTCAACAATGGCGACCAGCCGGTGAAGATTGACAACCTGGCCGCGGCGGCCTTCGATTCCTTCAACGACCTGGCGCTGGCGGGGGCCAACGATGTCTTCGTGGGCTACCTCGACCCCGGCGAATCCGGCCCCTTCCGGGTGACGATGAGCGGCCCGGCGGAGGGGGCGGACGACATCACGGATTACCAGGTCTTCGCGGAGGCTTCCGTCGCCGACCCGACGACCGTGTGGAACATCACCTTTGGAGACGAAGAACACATCTACACCGACGCCTGGGGTTATTACCACCTGGTAGGCGAGGTGAGCAACAACGATACCGCCAACCTGAACGTCCGTCTGGTGGCCGGTTTCTACGATGTGAACGGGGTGGTGCTGGATGCTGATTACGTGGATTTGCCGCTCCATGCGCTGGCCCCCGGGGAGACTGCTCCCTACGATGTTGATGGATGGGGCCCCGTCAACTCCGCCGCCGGCTTGAGCGACCAGATTGATACCTACACCATCCAGTGGGACCCCGCCTGGACGTGGGATACTGCCGCCCAAACGGTTGATTTGAGCGTGACCGACGAGGACAACAGCGTGGACGAGGACAGCGCCACCTTCACCGGGACGATCACCAACGACTCCGGGCAGGACGTGGATTCGGGCGTGGTCATCGTCGGCTTGCGGGATACCGCCAGCGGAACCGTGGTGGCTGCCGACTACACTTATCTGGAGGGCATCCCCGCGGGCGGCAGCGCTGCCTATGAAGTCTCGCTGGATATCGAACCCGGCCTGGATACGAATGCCGTGGAATACTTCGTGATTGCCAAAGGCGATTTGCCGTAACCGAGATGAGAATCGAACCTCCGGGATTTTGCCGGCGCAGTATGCCAGTGCAAACCCCGGAGGTCTCCTACGTTTCCCGAATGTCCCCCTCGCCCAGATAGCCCAACTCCGCCAGGATTTCGAGCACTTTTTCTCCCGCTCCCTCCCTGACGATGACGGCCGTCGGGCCAAGCGGCTCGCCCAAAAAGCGGGCCGCTTTCGATTCCCGGATTTTCTGGAGCAGGGCCGGGGTGCGGACGCGCAGGACGAGAAGGCGATCCAAGCGGGCCTGGGTGCCGTGCTGCTCCCAATCCAGGAGGGCGCGCTGCAAGGCAGGCGGGACGCGCTCCGCATGGCGGGCGAGGAGTTGCAGCAGGTGACGGGCGGTCAATCCCTGGCCGCGGGCGCGCTCCAGGGAGGCCGGGGTGAGACGGTAAACGTATGCTTCGGCTTTCATCCCTTCCCAGCGGGCGAAGCGCGCTATCTGGTAGCGCACCGCGCGGGGGGCGCGCCGCTCGACGCGCAGCCATCCGTTGGATGCGGCCAGGATTTTGCCCTCCTCGCGGGCCGGCAGGCCCTCCGGGGGGCGGTCCCGCAGCAAATCCGCGGCCCAGGGGGACCAGCGAAAGGCAGCGGGGGGGGCACTCTCATCGGGGGCGGCAACCTCCAGCAATCCCAGGTAGTGTAGCGGGCCTCCTATCAGGTAGCGGAGCAGGGCGCCGTCCACGGCATCCCAATGGGAGATTCCGCGCAGGTATTCCCCGCTCTCGGCATCCCGCAAATACCAGGAGTCGAAATCCCCGCCGGGGCGTTGAAAACCGGGGTGGTGCTCCCGCACGGCGTGGACGAAGGCGGAGAGGCTCCACCAGGTATCCGGCGGGACGGCGGCGAGGAAATCGAGAAGCGCCTGGCGAGCCTGGATGGGGTCGTTGTGCCACGCGCCCTCGCTTTGTAGGCCGGGCATCAGACGCAGGTCGTTGCAGGCCGGACTGTGCAGCCAGGTTTTCCACAGGGTGAGGAGGGCCTGCGGGCGGGGGGCGCTCAGGAAATCTCGGACGGCTTCGGGGCGCACCGCTCCCGTTTCGTCCAGCAGGGCGGCGGCTTGCAGGATGGCTTCCAGCGGGCGGAGGG
>JANTFR010000178.1 GCA_024763355.1 Anaerolineales bacterium | reverse complement strand
CCGCTGGCATCCAGGCCGTTCTCGTCATACCCGGTCCAGGAGCGCCCCTGCCGGAACCCCAGGCGATTGTAGCCGAAGCGGTCGGTGTCGTCATCCTCATCTTTCGCGGCGGGCCGGAAGCCGTCCTGCGGCGAGAAACCCTCGATGTCCACGGGGTACTCTTTGGGGTTGGCGAGACGGCGCCGGGCGACCCTCACATGGCACACCTTTTCGGCTGCCTTCTTCACCAGGGCGGGGTCCAGGCTCTCGGTGCGGGTCAGGCCGTAAAGGCTAAGGCCCTGGGTGTCGTAACCGTCCCGGTCGAAGCCTTTCTCGTCGT
This sequence comes from Anaerolineales bacterium, assembly GCA_024763355.1. Classification (GTDB taxonomy): domain Bacteria; phylum Chloroflexota; class Anaerolineae; order Anaerolineales; family DRKV01; genus DRKV01. Next base: position 4,875 of record JANTFR010000178.1, on the reverse strand, counting down.
ACCCGTCGGGAAGGAAACCGTCGGCATCTTTGCGCTGGAGGAACGCCGTCTGGTAATGGGATACCTCCAGAGTGTCCATCCGAAAATTGCCCTCGCCGATATGCGCGACGAGGTTTCGGACGCCCTGACCCGTGATTACGCCGGGGCGTCTGCCGCCCTCGTCGTACCCGGCGGCATTGCGTCCGTCTTTGCCGATGAGTCTTCCCGGGTCGACGGGGAAGTCCGGCGTGCCCTGCTGTCTCATCAGGGCGCGCCGGTCGGCCTTGTGCCGCTCCGCTGGGCTGTTGGCGAGCAGGTGGTCGTAGAGGGCGGCGTACCCGGCCTGAGAGCCTAACTTGGGCAGGCCGTTCTGGCTATGGGTGGGCGGGCGGATACCCAGGGCGCGCATGGCATCGAAGAGCAAGCGCGTCTTGCCTTCCAGTTCTTCGGGGTCCTTCCCCAGGATACCGCCCGCCTTGCCCGCCTGGTAGACCTTCTCCATCTGGACGGGGTCCAGGCCGGTGAGAGGGGCGATGCGGGTCAGGAAACGGTGACGGTTGCCTTCGCACGACATCTACACCAACCCTCCGAAGTGGCTCTCGAAACGGTCGTGCAGGATGCTCTTTTGGACGGGGAAATACTCGGCGTCCTGGTCGCAGATGATTTCCAGGGTCTGGAGAGCCTCATCCCAGCCCAGTTGGGTGCCGTACTCGACGAAGCGGGCCAGTTCCCGCGGTCCTGGGGTGGTGCGGGTGGGGCTGAACGCGCCCACCTGGGGCGTCTCGCCGGTTGCGCCGGTCAGGACGCGCAGTTCGTTCCAGAAACCCACGGCGGCATCCATCACTTCGGGGGCGGGGAGGGGGAGATTCTCGCGGGTGAAATAGGCTTCCAAACGGCGGATTTGCTCTTCTTTGGATGGGTAGTTCAGGGGCAGGGCGGTAATCCGGGAGAGGAAGGCCTGCGCCGGGCGGTCGGCGTCGCCTTCGTAGCCGGGGTTCCAGGTGGCGATGAAGATGGCGGAGGGGTGGACGGGTATCTTGTAGGCCCCGCCTTCGGGGGTGGGAATGGAGAGTTCGCCGTCCTCGATGATGGACTGCAAGGCGGTTGCCAGTTTGGGGGAGCGCACGATTTCGTTGACCGCGGCCACCCCGCCGCCCGCGGCAATCAGCCCGATGGGGCCCAGGCGCACGCGGGAGACGGTGTTCCCGTTCTCGTCGGTGGTGAGCACCACTTCCCCGATAGCCTGCTGGATGTCCATGTCGGGGGTGATGTTGATTTCCTGATAGGGCAGGCCCTGCTTGCCGTCGTCGGTCTTCAAACTGGCGGCCAGTTGGCGGGCGATGGTGTTCTTGCCGGTGCCTGCCGGGCCGTACAGGCCGAAAGCGCGGTTGGTGGGGCGTTTGCTCTTCTTGCGCAACTGCATGGCAATCATGTTGAAGACCAGGCGTTCCTGCTGCCCCATCTCGTATTCGGGCTTCAGGTCGGGGACGTTCTCCGGGAGCGGCACGGCTCGCTGCCCGCCCCATTCTTCGGGGACGTTGTCCAGATACAGGTCGGGGGCAGGGAGTTGCACGCCGGAGAGAATCTTCTCGGTCTCGGTGGGGGGCAGGTCTTCGGGGCGTCGCAGGCCGCGGCGTTCCACCCGCGGCGGGCAGGTGTGGTTCTCGCCCATGTACTGCCCGCATTTGGGACATTTACGCGGGCGGGCTGGGGCTGCAACCACCTGGCCGTCTCCGCCGCTCACGATTTGCGGGGCGGGGATGCTGCTGGCGACGGCCTGCCCGATGGCGACGCCCAGGGATTCGATGTCCACCGGCGCGGCGCTTCCCGCTGGGGCTTGCACGGTGGTTTGCTGCAAGCGCTCGATGGCCTGCTGCTGGGCGGCCAGGACCTCGGCCAGTTGGGAGAGGGCCGCGGCGATGCTGGGGTCCGTGGCCGGGGCGGGCTGCGAGACGGTCTGGGGGACGGGCGGAGCGGTCTGGCCGAGGATATCGCGTACCACGTCCCGGAGGGTATCGGCGAAATCGTTTGGCATGGTCACGGTGACGTTGACCACGGGGGCGTTCACCTGGGCCGCCTCGGGGAGAGGCGCGGTTGGGGCGGCGGGCGTCTCCTGGACGGCCACCGGGGCGGGCTGCGCCCCTTGTTCGTTCCCCGCGGTCTGCTGCGCCGGGCAGACGTGGGGCTTGCTCCCGATGAAGCGCCCGCATTGTGGGCATTTGCGGAGGCCGCCCTGGGTAATGCGTGCCCCCAGGGTGAGCATCCGGTCGGCGCTCTCGTACCCGTTGCGGATGGCCAGATAGGCGCTGTCGGCGGCGGCAATCGGGCTGCCCTGCCCCTGGCTGAAGGCGGCGAAGTCCTGGATGAGGGCGTAGTCGAAAGCGCTTTGGGGGTGCTGCATCCGGTGGGCCAGGACGGCGGCCATTTGCTCCGGGGAAGCATTGGGGTTCCCGGCGGTGTCCCCGGCGGTGTTGGTGGCCGGGTCGTAGACTGCCAGCAGACTGCCGCTGGCGTCGTAGACCGAGACCTTCCCGTCCGCGTCGGTGGCGACGCTGCCGGTGCGCAGGATTTCGACGGCTGCGGGCAGGGTGCGCCCGACCACAATCGCGTCCACAAGGGGCGCAAAGCGTCCGCGGGCGCTGGAGCGGTCGGCGGGGTTCTTCGAGCGGGCGTAGACGCCGTAGCGTTTGCCACCGGCCTCGATGAAGGTGCCGCGGGCATCGTTCTTGCGGAATTCCGTCCCGATGAAATGTCCCAGGTCGTATGTCTGCCCGTCTTCCAGGGCAAGCGGGCCGTTTCCTGGGGTGGGGGGCTGCTTCAGCCCGGCCTGGAGATTGACGGCCTGTAAAACGGGCGCATCGGGGGGAATGGCGATGCCGTATTTCTGGGCGACTTGCTGCACCATCCCGGCGGGGTCGGATGCCACGTGGAGGCCCTCTCCGCTGACGACGGAGTAGAAACGTCCCTCCTGCTCTACCAGGACGGTGTTCCCGGCCCACTCCTGGGGGATGTAGCCGCCCATCATGGCCTGCGGGATGCCGTCCAGGGTGACCTGCACCTGAGCGCCGGTCAGGTCGTGGACCATGGTCACCACGCCCTGGTCGCGCCCTTCGGCCAGGATGCGCTGCAATGCCTGCCCGCGGTATCCCTGCCAGGCGTTGGGGGGCAGGCCCAGGCGGCGGGAGAGCATCCGGGAGAGTTCCGCTTCGCTGGCCGTGAAGGGGCAGACGTGCCCGCGGGTTTGCGAGGCGAAGCGCCCGCAGTTGGCGCAGCGGTAGTAGCCTTTGGTATCGAAACCCACGGCGGAGATGCTTCCGCCCCGCAGAGTGGCCTTGGGCTGGGATTTGCCGCTGCCCTGACCGCCGCGGCTCATTTGCAGGACGGCGCGGGCATCCGGGGGCAGGGTTTGCCCGCTTTCCACGGCAGCCAGGGTGCGGTAGGCGGCGGCGTATCCGAAGCGGGAGGACATCTTGGGGAGACCGTCCTTGCTGTGGGTAGGCGGCTTGATGCCTGCCTTCCGCATCCGGTCGAAGAGTTTTTGGGTCAAACTGGTTGCCAGGGCCTTTTCGACCTCGTTCACCTGGCCGCTGCCCAGGCGTCGTTCGGCCTCCGCCTTGCCGCGCTGGTAGACGCGCTCCAGGGTTTGCTGGGCTGCTGCGGCGCTCCCCCCCAGCAGGGCGCTAAAGGGGTTCTTCCCGCTCGTCAGGTGCTGCCAGAATTTATGTCGGTTTCCATCGCAAGACATATATACTCCTCCACGTCAATCAATTTCCGCCCGGATGGCATCGAGGGCGTTCAGGTAAAAGTTCTTCCAGGGGTCGGGAATGTCTGCTCGGTCGGGTGCTCTTGCCCGCAATGAACTCAGAGCATCCAGCAGCAGATTGGCGGCTTCGATAACTGCCAGCACAGCGTCCGTAACGGTGTCATCGTTCTCGAAAGCGCGTATTTCCTCCCCAGGGGGCTCATCTTCCAGAAACTCGCCGCGGGCTTCGGCCAGGGCTTCCTCCACACTGTAGTCCTGGTCGCGCACCGCGCGAGCAATGCGGCGCGCCTTGCGGGCAAGGGTGGGGTCTTCCTGGATGGCAGCGGCCACCTGGCGCTGGGCCGTCTCCTCCAGGGTGCCAATGGCGCGCACGGCAGCCTCGGTAACGGGCGTCTCCCGGAGCGTTTCCTGCACGTCCTGGGGGATGGAGAGCACCCGCAGCAGTTTCTTGCGCCGGGCGGGAGTCATTTCCACGCCGAGTTCATCCAGAACGGTTTCCCAGGTAACGGGTGGAGCGGTGGGCGTGAAACCGTGCTCGAAGAGCAGGACTTCCATGTCGGGCAGCGCCCCGGAGGGCGGGCGGGGGCGTTCCAGAATGGCGGCGGCCTGGTCTGCCAGCCCCAGGGCCGCGGCATTGGCACTCAACCACGCCAGGCGCAGGGCAGCGGCCTGGTCAATGGGGCTGAGTTCCTGGCGGTGGAGGTTCTCCACGAGGCGCAAGCGGTGGGCCTGTACCCCGTCCGGGGCCTCGCGCACCAGACAGGGGATTTCCGTCAGCCCGGCCAGGGGGGCGGCGCGCACCCGGCGTTCCCCGGTCAGGACGCGGTAGCGGGGTGCCCCCCCTGTAGTCCCCCCCTCAAGGGGGGACGGAATAGGAATTACAGTGGGAGGCTGCACCAGGCCGCCGCTGCGGATGGAGGCAGCCAATTCCTCCAGGTTCGTGCGTTCGGCATCCGTGCGGGGGTTGCGCGGGTCGAAGAAAATAGCCTCCAGGGGGATGATTTCAAGGCGCAGGGTCATGGAACTTTCTCCAGGCACAAAGCGCACCACATATCGGGCCGACCGGTGAGGGCCTGCTCCCAGCAGTCGGCGCAGACGCCGTAGACCAGGGGAAGGCTCAAATCCTGGGCAGA
>JANTFR010000177.1 GCA_024763355.1 Anaerolineales bacterium | reverse complement strand
CCCAGGTGACGGCGGTAGGAGGCCAAATCCAGCGTACGGATGTCCCGCCCATCCACCAGAATTTGCCCGCCCTGAAATTCATAAAAACGGGCAATCAGGCGGGCGATGGAGGACTTCCCCGCGCCGGTGTGCCCCACGAGGGCCAAATTTTCTCCGGCAGGGATGTGGAGCGTAAAATCTTGCAAGACCGGTTCTTTCTCCGTGTAGCAGAAAGAGACCCGCTGGAAGGTTATCTCGCCGCGAAGTGATTCTACCACCCGCGAGGCGACCTGCTTTACAGCGGATTCTGCATCCATGAGGGCAAAAATTCGTTCCGAAGCGGAGAGGCCGGATTGGATTTGCGCCCAAAAAGCAGACAGGTTGAGGATAGGGAACCAGAAGCGGTTCAGACTGCTCAGGAAGAGATACCAGGCCCCCACAGAGACTACTCCCGCAGCGGCCTGCTTCCCCCCCGCGTACACCAGAATGGCGGTGCCAATACCGGAGAGAGCATTCAAGGTGGGGAAAACGAGGGAAAGCACAAAGCCGCGCTGCACGTTGACCCGGTACGAAGCGCGGTTGGCATCATCAAATTCGGCGTAGATGCCGGCCTCCTGGCGGAAGTTTTTGGCAACGGCGATGCCGCCAATCGTCTCCTTGATGGCCGCGTTGACATTCGCCATCGCCCGCATCCCGCGCCGGGTAACCTTGCGCGCCAGCGAGCGGAAACCCACCGCCACGAGAAAGACCACCGGCAGGAAAGCGAACAATAACAAAGCCAGACGCTGCTCGGTGCGGAGCAATACCACGCCCAGGATGGCAGCCTGCACCAGTTGCGCCGAGAGGTCGGTCACCAGAACAACCACCTGCCCAAACTCGTTGGTATCCGAAGTGATACGCGAGACGATTCTACCGGAAGAGAAACGGTCGAAGAAGGACAGGTCGTGGTGGATGGCAGAGCGGAAGGCGTCGGCGCGCAGGCGCAAAATGACATCCCCCACGATGCGCTGGGTAAGACGGCGGCGCGCCCAGTTAGCCCCCCAGTTAATGAGTCCCGTCACCAAAACGGCGGCAAAGAGCAGCCACATGAGGGACGCCTCCATGCTGGTAGCCAGGGCATCCACCCCGCGGGCCACCAGGATGGGCAGCGCCGCTCCGCTGAGAGCCAGGAGAATCACCAACGCCACCACGCCGCTCAGCCTCCGCAAATGGGGGCGGAAATAGGAAGCCATGCGGCGCGTTAACGCCTGGTCGCTGTATTGCCGGTCGTATGCTTCAGTGTCGAGGCCAGAGAAGAAGCCCATGAGGGGTTAGGGGGTTAGGCGGTTGCTGTCTGTTATCGGAAGATGCGGCGGTAGGCGGGGGAGAGGCGCAGGAGGTCTTCGTGCGTGCCCTGGGCAACGAGGCGGCCCCTCCGCAGCACGAGTATCAAATCGGCCCAGCGGATTTGCGAGAGGCGATGCGTAATGAGAAAAGTGGTGCGTCCCTGAGCCGCAGCAGCGATAGCCCGCTGAATTTTGTCCTCGGTGGCGCTGTCAATGGCACTGGTGGAGTCATCCAGCACCAGGATGGCCGGGCGGGTAAGGAAGGCACGCGCCAACGCCAGCCGCTGCCGCTGTCCGCCGGAGAGGGTCACGCCGCGCTCCCCAATGACAGTATCGTAACCCTTCTCAAAGGAGAGGATGAATTCGTGCGCCTGGGCCGCTTTGGCAGCGGAGATGATTTCTTCGCGGCTGGCATCACGCCGTCCAAAGGCAATGTTTTCCGCAATGGAGCGGGAAAAGAGGAAGATGTCTTGCTCAATGAAGGAAATCTGCTCGCGCAACGCCTCCAATTGCCAGTCGCGCACGTCCACGCCATCCACAAGCACCTGCCCATCGGCGACATCGTAGGTGCGGTTGATAAGCCGGGTCAGGGTGGTCTTGCCCGAGCCCGTCTGCCCGACGATGGCAACTGTCTGCCCCGGCTGCACAGAGAAGGAGATGTCCTCCAATACCCGCTCTCCGTCGGGGTAGGCAAAAGAGACGTGACGAAATTCCACCGCCCCTCGCAGCGGAGCAGCGTACCCGGCGGTATTCTGGTCCAGGTTGTTTTGGCGGGCAATCAATTCCAGAATACGCCGCGCCCCGGCCAGTCCGGAAGAGACCTGCGAATAGGCAAACAAAGAGACAAAGGTGGGGAAGCCAAACAATTGCAGCAACCCGAAATAAGCCACCACGTCCCCGACCTGCAAAGCGCCCTGCCGGAAAAGTATCAGGGCGTGCAGCAGCCCCCCCGCTTCGGCAATCCCCATCAACAGGAGGGGCACAAAGCGGGCTTCCACATCCCCCTGGCGGACGAAAACATTCCGAAAGCGGCGGGCATAGCGTTCGAAGAGGGCAATTTCCCCTTCCTCTCGCGAAGCCCCCTTGACCGTCTCCACGCCGTCCAGGGCCTCGGTCAGGCGGGTGTTCAGCGTGCCAAAGGCGGCGCGCACCTCATCCGTGATGGGCGCCAGTTCGTGCAGGTATTGCCGCAAGGCAAAAGCATAAGACACGATGAAGAGAGCCGGCGTCAGCATCAAGGCCGGATGGTAGCGAGGGGCAAGCAACAGGGGCATCAGCAGGAAGTTGGCAGACCCCACTACCAGATTGACGCCGGGGCTGAACATCAGGTTGACCTCCCGCACGTCGTTAATCGCCCGCGCCATCGTATCCCCCACAGGCTGCAAACTGTGGAAGGTCATGCTCTTGCCCAGCAAACTGAGGTAAAGTTCGTCGCGAATGTCGCGTTCCAGGCGCTGGCCGATGAGTTCCGCGCCGAAGTTGCGCCCCAGTTGCAGGACGCCGCGCACCACTTGCGAGGCAGCGATGAACGCCGCCAGAGAGAGCAGCCCCGATTGCAACTCCGGAGGATGCGAGAGCACGAGGTCAAAGGCGCGCCCAGTGTAGACGGGTACGACCGCCGCCAATGCGGCGTTTCCCACGGCCCCCACAACCATCACAACCGCCACGTACCAATACGGCCAGACGTGGCTCCACAGCCAGCGCAACGGGTCTCGATGGTCAAAATGCCGCTGGTGGGCAACCGTAAATTCGGAGAAAGAAGGCAGTGCGCTCATGAGAAAAGGTAGCAGGTCATCCTTGCCGGGCAGCGGAGCAAGGATACCACAAATGCCCGTACGGTTTGAAGATGATGCGGAGGACGGCCAAGCGCTCAGGATATGGAGAGAAAGGCCCTATCTATTTTGCAAAGCCCCCCAAAATGTACACGATGTCGCAAACGGAGTATAATAGAGACATCGCACATCCGCAAGACCAAGAGGGCTACTTATCACTACCGCTTATGTGGGTCTTAACACTGCATCCCCCTGATGGAGAACGGCAAGAATACACCCTGAAGCCAGGGAAAAATTCGTTGGGGCGCAAGCCGGATAATGACATTGTCATTGCCGATATTTCTGCATCGCGACAACACGCAGAAATTACCTACGACCCTGACACGAACCAATTAACCATCACCGACCTGGGAAGCACCAACGGAACCTTTGTCAACCGGGAACGGCTGGATGCTCCCACCCGTCTGCAAAACAACGACGTCATCCGCATTGGGGGATACATCCTCAGCGTCACCTACGTCGAGCCAAATCAAGCGGCTCGTCCGGTTGCTGGCGGCACCCGCCCCTTGACACGCGACCTGCTTCTGGAGGCAGTGGACCAACACGCCATCCTGATGTATGAGGTAGCCCGGCAACTGAACACCGTCCTGGACACCCCCACCGCCCTGGAGCACGTCACTACGCTCATCAAACGCTCCATGGGAGCAGACCAGTGCGTGGTAACATCTTTAGGACAAACCGGCTCGTTGGAGGAAAGTGGCATCCCTGCCAGCGTGGTCAAACTGGCGCTGGAAGAAAAATCCGCCGTTCTCTTACCCGACCCGGCACTGCACATCACCGAGGAGTTACGCAAGTTGCACGTGGAATCAGCAATTTGCGTCCCCATCGTAGGCGGAGATGCCGTCCTCGGCTTGATTTACATTGCTAAGACCGACCCTCTCAGCCGCCCGTTTAACCCACGCGACCTGCAACTTGTCATCACTATCAGCCATCAAACCGCCCTGACGTTACAGCGCACGCAACTCATTCAAAAGGTTCAAGAAGAACAGCACATCCGTCAGGTGTTGCAACGTTTTCTCTCGCCGCAGCAAGCCGAATACGCCCTGCAAAGTTATTTTAAGAACGGCCGCCTCCCCGATTTAGGCGAGCATCATGCCACCATCCTGTTCGCAGACATGTCCGATTCGACCGGCATCGCAGAACGCATGGGCATACAGCGGTTCGGGCACCTGCTCAAACGTTACCACCAAACCATGACCGATATTGTCTTTGAGAACGGTGGCTTGCTGGACCAATTTCTGGGCGACGGTGTCATGGCGGTTTTCGGGCTAAACGATTCACGCCCGGACCCAGAAATCCGCGCCGTGACAGCCGGTTTGCAAATCCTGAGCGCCATCGAAGCGCTCAATGAGGAAATTCCCGACGAGGAATTAAACGTCGGGGTGGGCGTCAACAGCGGGACGGTGATGGCCGGTTACATCAGCACCAAACAGCGCGTGGAACTGGCCATTTTGGGGGACACGGTTAATGTGGCCGCCCGCCTGCAAAATTACGCCCGCCCCAACCGCGTGCTGGTCGGCCCGCCCACGATGGCCGCTATCGTAGGGAAATTCCGCACCCGGCGGATTGGGGCAATTACGGTGAAAGGGAGGACGCGCCCCATCCAGGCGCATGAGGTTTTGCGATAGTCCACGAATGGACGCGAATATACACGAATGACACAAATAGGCGCGAATAAAGGGAAAGGGGGGAAGTGGAAAAGTTTGAAAGTTTGCAAGTAGGCAAGTGGGAAAGTGAGTAAGTGGGCGCCCCCCCCAACCAGTGAACCAATGCAACTAATGAACCAATGCAACCGATGCAACCGATGCAACCAATGAACCAATGCAACCGATGCAACCAATGCACTACCCCGACATCGGCAGGAAGGGCATGGAAGGGCCGTCCAGCCCCAGGTGTTCGCTGAGGGCGGCGCGGAGGGCGGTGCGGTCGTCCCAGGGGTATTCGGTCTCGCCGAAGCACATGGATTGTTCATGCCCCTTGCCGCACACGATGAGCACGTCGCCGGGGCGCGCCTGGGCGACGCCAAAGCGGAGAGATTCGCGGCGGTCGGGGATGCGCCAGAAGGTTT
>JANTFR010000176.1 GCA_024763355.1 Anaerolineales bacterium | reverse complement strand
GGAGGGCGGGGGGTATACTATCGGGCATGAATGCACAAATCCCGTTCCCTGATACGCTGCGCCGTGCCTTTCGGGATGCGGCGCGGTTGAAACAATTGTACCGCCAGGGCTGGCTGCAAAGCGGCGTTCCGGCGGAAGTTTGCGAGAGCGTGGCGGCGCACACCTTCGGGGTGGCGCTCCTGGCCCTGTGGATTGTGCCGGAGCATTACCCGCACCTGGATTTGCTGCGCGTGGTGCAGATGGCGCTCATCCACGATTTGGGGGAGGCCTTTGTGGGCGACCTCACCCCCAGGGATGCCGTGCCGCCCGCCGAGAAGCACCGCCGGGAGGCCGAGGCGGTAGCCCGCCTGCTGGACGGCCTGCCCAACGCCGGCGAACTGCTGGCCCTGTGGGAGGAGTTCGAAGCGGGGGAAACGCCCGAAGCCCGTCTGGTGCGCCGCTTAGACCGCCTGGAGATGGGGCTGCAAGCCGCCGTGTATCAGGCGGAAGGCGTCCTTGCGGAACCCGAACCTTTCTACGCAAGCGCGGCGGATGCGTTGCACGGTTCGGATATGGAAGGGTGGGTGGGGTAGTCGGGTGGTCGGGTGGTCGGGTAGTCGGATAGTCGGATAGTCGGGTAGTCTGTCGTCCACCGTTCATCGTCCACCGTCTGTCGTCCCTCATTTACCTCCCTACCGCCATCAAGCCCAGGGTGAGGGCGCGGCCAAAGCGCTGCATGGCCTCCGCAGAGAGACGTTCCGGGCTGTCTTGCGGCATGTGGCTGAGAGCCTCCCACCCCTCACCGTAGATGCCGATTTGCGGGGCCTCGTCTCCGCCGGATTGTGGAGCCCGCTCCTCGAAAACGATACTCAGGTCAATGGGAGCCTCCTGGCGGCGGACGCGTACCCGCAGGCGGCGGGCGGCCTGCTCGAAGACCTGTCCCAATCGCTGACTGCCGCTCACGTCCAGCACGAGGCTGTTCCCGCTCCCCAGGCCGCGCAGTTCGATGATGGCGTCCACCGTGAAGGCGTTGGCGAATCCGGTTTTGGCCTGCAGGAATTTGGAGACATCCCGCGGATTGACCGTTTCGCCCCCCTCCAGCCCTTCGCCGCTGTAAGCCACAAAAAGGATGCTGCGATACGGCTGATAACCGCTCTCCTGCATGGCGCGGACCATTTCCAGCATGAGGGCTGCGCCGCTGGCGTTATCGTTTGCAGCCGGAAGGGGAACGCCGTCGGGCGAGGGGGCGGGAGAGTCGTATTGCGCCAGGACGACAATCAGGTGGTTGTCCAGTCCCTTGAACTGGCTGGAGGAAACCCCCGGCCAGAGACCCAGCACGTGGGGAGCCTCCACGCCGTCCAGAATTTCGCCCTGCACGCGCAAGCGCGCCGCGGTATTCAAGGGCGCCTCGAAAAATTCGTCCGTCCCCAGAGCGGCGCGGCGGGCGCGGGCTTCTTCCAGCGTGAGGCCGCCTTGTGCCAGCAGGCGTTCGGCGGTTTGCGGCGAAATCCACACGATGGGGGCGTCCTGCCCGGTGTTGCGTCCCGTCCCCAGCAGGGACGCGGTGGGGTCGGCAGTCGAGAGAGTCACGCGGCGGGAGAGAACCGCCGGGTCCTCGGCCACCACGAGCACCCCGCCGTGCGGCACGCCCTGCAAGTAGCGCACGTCCCAGGGGGAAAGCAATAACAAAACTTCTCCGCTGTAATCCAGTCCCTTGAGGGCCGGGTAACTGGCGTTCCAGGTTCCTACCCGGCGCAGCGCGCCGAAGGTCACCAGGCGCACCGGGCCTTCGGCCTCGCCCAGATTGCGGTATTCGCCGGGGAACTCGGCGAAATCCCGGCGGTAGGTGAGATTTTCCCCTTCTATTGCCAATTCCGGCGGGGCGGAAAGGCGCTCAAAGGCGCGTTTGCGCGTCTGGAAGTAGGTGCCGGATTCCCCGGCGGGCTGCAAGCCGTACTCTTCAAAGCGGGCGGAAATCCACTCCGCCGCGGCGTACATGCCTTCGCTGCCCAGAGCGCGCCCCTCCCAGGCCGGGTCACTGAGGGTTTGCACGGCGGCGAAGGCGCGCTTGCCGTCGAAGGCGCGCGCCTGGCGAGCGTAAACGGCCATCTCCCCCGTGCTGCCCTGCCAAAGCAGGAACGCGCCCAACAAAAGCGCGCCCGCCGTCAGGGTGTATTTGTTGAAGAGACGCGCCACGCGCACGCCCATGTCTTCCATCAGGCGGCGGACACCCTCTCCGAAGAGATTGAAGCCCAGGATGGCGGCGAAAAAAGCCAGGGCGGGGTACACTCCCGTCCACGGGTAGGAGCGGGCATAGGCGCGCACGTTGCTCAGCAGGGCGGCCCATTCGGGCACGTCCGAGTAGTGGTAGGGCGCGCCGCCTACGTCCAGTTCGGCAAAACTGCCCCCGCCGATGAAAATACCCACGAAACCCAGTTCGCCCAGCAGCATGAGCACCGCCCCCATCTCCAGGGCGGAAAGCGAAACCAGGTGCGGAATCAAATTGGGGAGGATGTGCCGCCCCAGGATACGCCGCGTGGAGGCCCCCGCGGCGTGCGCGCTTTCAATGAAGGGACGCGGGCGCAGTTTGATGACTTCGGCGCGGGCAAACTGCATCACCTCGCCCCAGCCGGTCAAACTCAGCGCAATCAGGAAGGGACGCACTCCCTCCCGGATGCCCAGCGCCAGAATGAAGACCATCCCCAAAAGAAGGGTAGGGAAAGCGGCCAGCGTTTCCACGATGCCCAGCAGCAGGCGGTCGAGCCAGGAGTCGTGGAACCAGCCTGCCAGCGCGCCGAGCAGGGTCCCCAGCGCCAGCCGCGCCAGCGTCACCAGAGCGGCCAGGAGCAGGGTTTGCTGCGCGCCTGCCAAAACCAAACTCAGGATGTCGCGCCCCAGCACGTCCGTGCCCCAGGGGTGCGCCGCGTCGGGCGCGAAAGGCGGGACGCGCATCTCGCCGTTCACAATCGTCAGTCCCTGAGTGGTGTAGGGGCTGTGCGGGGCCATCTGCGCCCCGCCGAAAAAGAGCGCCGCCAGCAGGAGCATGAAGAGCGTCCCCACAATCAGGGGTGGATTGCATCCCAAGGCGCGCATCCAGCGGCGGGCCTCGCGTCGACGGGCTGCTTTGGAGGAGACGCCCGCTTCGGATGGGGCGGAGGGAACTTTGGGGAGGGGCGGGAGCGGGTCCGCCTTTCGGATGAGCGGCCACCCCAGGGGGTTGAGCGCCTTCAAAAGGGCGCGCGTCCCCGCCGCCAGGGAGCGGATACTCCCTTTGATGGTGGCGCGGTCTTCTCGCCGGGTGCCGTTCCCGTTGCGGAGCCGCGGGTCGGCCAGGCGGTAAATTCCTTCCAGGAAGGCGTTGACAAGGAGAAAGGTCAGCCCCAGGGTTCCCACCAGGGCGATGGTCAGGTTCTGGTCGGCGCGGGCGATGGATTTGAGCAGGGTGAAGCCCATCCCCGGCCATCCGAAGAAAAATTCCACCACGGGGAGGCTGCTGAGGGCGAAACGTCCGGACAAGCCGATGGTGGTCAGAACGGGGATGGCGGCGTTCCGCAGGATGTGACGCAGGAGGATGACGCGCTCTCCCAATCCCTTGCTGTAAGCGGTGCGGATGTAATCCTGTTGCATCACCTCGCGCACGCTGGTGTAGGTGACACGGGTAATCTGCGCCACGGGGCGGGCGGCCAGCACCAGGGCGGGCAACAGGAGATGGGCATCCCAGCCGAAGCCGCCCACGGGCAGGACGGTGCGCCCGAAGGTCTGGGTGGCCTTGATGACGGCCAGTTGCAGGAGGAGGGCGGTGAAGAAACTGGGCAGAGAGACCCCGGCAATGGAGGCCAGCAGGATGGGCAGGTCGGCGAAGCGTTTGCGGGTGGCGGCGAAGACGCCCAGAGGAATCCCCGCGGCGACGGCAAAAAGCAGGGAGACCCCCAGCAGGCCGAGGCTGCGCGCCGCCAACTGAGGCAAGATTTCGGCCACGGCTACGGGGCGCAAGTTGAGGCTGCCCGCCTCACTCATTCCCAGGTCGCCGCGGGGCAGGCGCGCCAGATAGGCTCGGGTGTCGCCGAAGGCCTGGGAAAGCGCATCGCCGAAAGGCGCGCCGCGGGCCATATCCAGTCCCAGGTAGGCGAGGTAAATGACGGCCAGGAGGACGAGCAAGGAGGAGATGAGACGTTTCATTGGGTAGTCGGGTGGTCGCGTAGTCTGATAGTCGGGTAGTCCGTCGTCCGTCGTTCGCCGTCCATGGTCTGCCGTCCGTCACGCCTCACGGACTTGCGCCGACGAAATCCAGGGCGTATTTGGCGTCGGCAGAATTGGGGTTGGCGGCCAGGGCGGCGCGGAAATGGGCAATGGCCTGAGCGGTCTTTCCCTGGCGGTACAACCCCCATCCGTGCCACAACAAGGCTTCTTCCGAGTTGGGCGTGCGCTGCAAGGCATACGTGGTCAGCGCCAGGAGGTCGTCGGTGCGCCCGCTGTGAAAGTAGGCGAAGAAGGGCGTGAACTGGTAGCGCAGCATCCGCTGGGGCAGCCCGATGCGCCGGGCTTCGTCAAAAGCCTCGGCAGCCTCAGCATAACGTTCGAAGTATACCAGGTTGGAACCCAGGTTGAACCAGGCGAAAGGGTCGTCGGGGTCGCTTTGCGTTTGCGCCTGGGCGACCTCCAGGGCGTGCTGACGACTGGCTTCCTCATCCCAGGCTTCACCCAGCAAAGCGCGAATATTCTCCTCCTCATCGGGAGGATAGACCAGCAAGTACAGATTGTTGAAGGGATGCCACTTCTCCTCCAATTCGGCATACGGAACGCGCTGGTCGGGACCGTGGAAAGAATCCTGCCCAATGAAAACGCCTTCGGCTTCGTCGTATCCGGTCAGGAGCAGGTAATGCGCCGCCCACAGGTCGTCTTTGGGCCAGTAGGGTTCCTCGAAGTAAAAAGCCTCCTCCACCATGACGGGGTAACCGGCGGCCAGCAGGCGCTTGAGAGTGTCCAGGTCGCCGCCCACGCGGTAGAAGGCCTCCAGCCAGCCGGCGCGGGTGCGCACGAAATAGACCAGTTCCTCCGGGTTGACGTTGCGGTCTTCCCGCGCCGGTTTCAACAGGCGGGAGATGTCGAACTGGTCTCCTTCCCAGCCGTAGTAGCGCAGGTACATGGTGAGCGATGCGGGGCCGCAATTGTTCCAGTCCTGCTTTTCCCATTCCGGCGGCGGGAGGACGATGCTCCGGGGGAGCGGAGTTGGGGTGGGGGTTCTGGGCGTAGATGTT
>JANTFR010000175.1 GCA_024763355.1 Anaerolineales bacterium | reverse complement strand
AATGTGGAATTGTGGGTAGGAGGAGAAGACTTCCGAGATTTATCGGGTGAGATGCCCATCCAGAGTGGCTCTCGCTAAAATCTCGGAAGTCTTTACCCCACAAATTTGTGTAAAGCCAGTAACAATTCTCCCCATGAAACTAACTCTTCAAGAAGTCGAACACATCGCCCGCCTGGCGCGGCTGGCCCTCACCGATGAGGAAAAGGCCGCCTACCGCGAGCAACTTTCCGCCGTGCTGGCATATGTCGCCCGCCTGCAAGAGGTGGATACCGGCGACATTCCGCCGACCTCCAGCGTGCTTCCGGGGCAAAGCCCGCTGCGTCCCGATGCCGTGGAACCGGGGCTTTCCCGCGAGGCCCTGCTTGCCAACGCCCCCGAGACCCGCGAGGGGCAGTTCCGCATCCCGCCGGTTTTCCCCGCCGCCGAGGAGACCTCCGAGGAAAGCGATGGATAACGGTTTCCCCTCCCTCCCCGCCTTGCAAACCGCCCTGCGGAAGGGTGACCTCTCCAGCGCAGAACTGGTGGAGACCTGCCTGCGCCGCATCGAGGAACGCGACGAGATTCTGCACGCTTTTCTATGGGTAGATGCCGATGGAGCGCGCCGCGCCGCCCGTGCGGCGGATGCCCGCCTGGAGGAGGCCCGCCGCGCCGGAGAGACGGAGACCCTTCCCCCTTTGCTGGGGATTCCGTTGGCCGTCAAGGATGTCCTCGCCGTGGAGGGGATGCCCGCCACCGCCGGCTCGCGCATCCTGGAAGGATTCGTCCCGCCCTACACGGCCACCGCCGTGGCCCGCTTGCAGAGGGCTGGGGCTATCGTGCTCGGCAAGACCAACACGGACGAGTTCGCCATGGGGTCTTCGACCGAAAATTCGGCCTATGGGGTGACGCGCAACCCCTGGAATCCAGCCCACGTTCCCGGAGGTTCCAGCGGAGGGAGCGCGGCAGCCGTGGCCGGAGGACTGGTCCCCGCCGCTTTGGGGACGGATACGGGCGGCAGCGTCCGTCAGCCGGCCTCCTATTGCGGCATCACGGGGCTGAAACCCACCTACGGACGCGTCTCCCGCTACGGATTGATTGCCTACGGCTCCTCGCTGGATACGGTCGGCGTCTTGACGCGTTCGGCGGAGGACGCCGCCTTGCTGCTCTCCCTGATGGCCGGGCGAGACCGCCGCGACGCTACCAGCGCAGCCCTGCCGGCGCCCGACTTTATCCCACAGGATGATTTGCGCGGCCTGCGTATCGGTTTGCCGCGGGAATACTTCATCGAGGGCATTCAGGCGGAGGTGCGCGAGGCAATAGAAGCCGCCCTGGATGTGTTCGTCTCGCTGGGGGCGGAGGTGCTGCCGGTCAGTTTGCCGCACACGGAATATGCCCTGCCGGTCTATTACCTGATTGCCCCGGCGGAGGCCTCCGCCAACCTGGCGCGCTTTGACGGCGTCCGCTATGGGGCGCGGGAACCCGCCGACACGATGTGGGAGGTCTTCACCCGCACCCGCGGGGCGCGTTTCGGAGCGGAGGTCAAGCGGCGTATCATGCTGGGGACGTATGCGCTTTCGGCGGGCTACTACGATGCTTACTACGGGCAGGCGCAAAAAGTCCGCACTCTCATCCGCCGGGATTTTGAGGCCGCCTTCGAGAAAGTGGACCTGCTCGCCAGTCCGGTGGCTCCCACCACGGCCTTTCGCATCGGGGAACATACCGCCGACCCGCTGGCGATGTATCTGGAGGACATCTTCACCATCACGGCCAACCTGGCGGGCGTTCCGGGGCTATCTGTTCCGGTGGGCTTCGATGGACAGGGGCTGCCCGTCGGGATGCAGTTGATGGGGCCGCCTTTCGGGGAGGCCTCCCTGCTGCGCGCCGCGCACACCTATCAGGGGGCGACGGACTGGCATCGCAGACTTCCGAAGTCTTGAAGACTTCGGAAGTCCGTTCCTGTCCGCGGTTCGCGTTATGCGGGAATCGCGGGTTGTAGTGTACAATCAAGATACCTGCACATACGTCCGTTGCATTTCCCATTCGATGCCCCCAACAGCCGTTCCTCCCTCCCCTGGCGCATCTTCCTTGCCTGCTGCATGGCAGGACTTGTTCACGCGCCTGAACACCGTCGCGGCCTGTTCTGATGCCAAGATTCTGTTGCAGGATACGCTGACGCTGGTATGCGAGTTATGCGGGGCCGAATACGGGGTGATGTACGAATATCGTCCCGAAGTCCAGGAGGTAGTATGCCGCGTCCGGCAGGGCAATTTGCCCGATAATATCGGAGTTTGCCTTCCGGTTGGGGGCGGTTTGCTGGCGGAACAAGTTACCTCTCCAGGCGTGCGTTTTTACCCCGATTTACAAGCCGAACCCGACTGGCAATCCACGCCCGGCTTCGCCCTGTACACGGAAGCCAAAAGTATGCTGGTAGTGCCTTTTACCCGAAACGGTGAACTGGTCGCGGTGGGGGAAATCTTCGACCCCCAGGAAATGCCGTTGGACCAAATCGCTTTCGTTTCTGCCCGCCTCTCCACGGAGATTCACAAGGCGTTTCTGCTGATGCAGGGCTGGCGGGATAACGCCCGTTTGCAAGCCTTGATTGCCATTATCGGCGAACTGAGTTCCACCCTGGACAGGGACCGCCTCTTGCGCCTGCTCATCAATTACGCCGCCGAATTGCTCAACGCGGAGGCCAGTTCCTTGTTTCTGGTGGATGAGAAGACCGGAGAACTGGTGCTGCACCTGGCGAGCAACTGGCAGGAAGTGCCGGTAGAAAAAGTGCGCGTGCCGCCGGGCAAAGGTATTATCGGCGAAACGGTCAGCACGGGACAGCCCGTTCTCGTCTCCCAGGCCGCGATGGATGGGCGGCACTATCCGAAGGTAGATTTGAAGAGCGGTTTTGTGACGCGGTCGGTATTGGCCGTTCCCTTACGGACGCAGGAACTTACCCTGGGGAAGGGCATGGGGAGGCAGGAGGAACGCATCATTGGCGGACTGGAGGCGCTTAATAAACGCCAGGGCGATTTTACCCAGCAGGATGCTCGTATGTTGGAACTCCTCGCCCGTCAGGCTGCCACCATTTTGAGCGTTGCCGACCTGTACGCGGATGCCAACGAGTTGTTTCTGGATGTTATCCAGGCGTTGGTGGCCTCGATTGATGCCAAAGACCCCTACACCGAGGGCCATTCCCGGCGGGTGAGTGAATTCTCGGTTGCGATTGCGAGGGAACTTGGTATGCCCCCGGAATTCATCCATCAGGTGCGGATTGGCAGTCTGCTGCATGATGTGGGCAAAATTGGGGTGCCGGACAGCATCTTGAAGAAGCCGGAACGTCTGACCGAGGAGGAATTTTCTCGCATGAAGGAGCATCCTGCTATCGGCGGCGCTATTATGCGGCAGGTGCGCCTTCTGGAACACATCCTGCCTGCCATTGAGGAGCATCACGAGCGCCTGGATGGACGAGGATATCCGCATGGCCTGACGGACGAGCAGATTTCGCTCCTGGGGCGCATCGTGGCTGTGGCGGATGTCTTCGATGCCCTGACCTCAGACCGTCCCTATCGGGAGGGGTGGTCTGCGGAAGAGGCCCTCTCTTACCTGCACGACCACATGGGGGAACATTTTTCGCCCTCCTGTGTGCAGGCGCTGACCCGCGCCTACGTCACTGGGAAAATCCGTACGCAAAAAGAGCGGGATACCCTGCAGCGCGCCGAAAAAGAGGCGCCCAACCCGTCTCAGGATTGAGCGCCTGAGGCTGACTTCTGTCTGTTTACACAAAACCGCGGAGAACACGGAGAACATTGCCGAATATTCAAGAAGATACCCCGTGTCCGCCGTGTCTCCGTGCGCCTTACCCTTTCCCCAGGGCGGCCAGCATCTCCTCGTTGGTGCCGAATTTGAAGGCCGGCAAACCGCGTTTCTCGGCTTCGGCCTGCTCGATTTCCGTCAGATGCAGCCAGTCATCTTTGGAGATAACCGGTTGGGGGAGTGCCCGCAGGTGATTTTCCAGCGCCGCCAGGGGGTCGCCGGATTTGGGCGGCAGTGTCTCCAGGTATTGCAAGACGGCTTGCGCGCCGCGTTCCCCGTCCTGGCGAGCCATGCCGACCAGTCCGTAACTGGCCTTGCGCGCCCATCCCGCTACGAAGACTCCCTCGATGGGGGCTTTCTTTTCCGGGTCGTAGGCTTCGTAGGAGATGCCGTCTACCGGGAAGCGCGGCTCCGGGTTCTTGACGAACTCATTCCATTCGACGGGCAAACCGAAGTGCTCGTCCACCCGGTCGCCGATGCAAAAGATGACCGTATCCACATCCAAAAGACGGGTGGTTCCCAGGCGCACGGCCTTTGTGTCGCCGTTCTCGCGCAGTTCCAGGGCGGTGTCCTCCACCTCCAGCGCGTGCACGCGTCCCTCCGCATCCCCCAACAAGCGCTTGGGGGAACTCAGAAAAGCGAAAGAAAAGCGGGTATCGGAAACAGACGGGTCTGCCTTCTCCAACGCGGAGAGAATAAATTGTCGGGCGGCCTCCACATCTTGCCCTACAGCCTCCATCCGGGCACGGACGCGCTCCATCTCGGCCTCGAAGGCCTCCAAATCCAGGTTGGCGGCGATGTGGACGAATTCCGCCTTGTCGAATTTGACCTCTGCCGGGCCGCGACGCGCCACCGCAATGACCGAATCGATTTTCAAATCGCGGGTCAGCCAGCGGGCGATATCCACCATCACGTTGCCCACTCCAATCAGGGCGGCGCGGCGTCCGATGAAAAATTCTTTCTGACTGTAAGGGGGCAACTGGTTGTAATGATATACTATATCTTTAGCGTGATACACCCCTTTCAGGTCTTCTCCCTCCAGCCCCAGCCATTTGGTGCCCTGTGCGCCGACGGTCACCAGGATGGCATCGAAACCCATGTGACGCAAATCATCCAGGGTGAGATGGCCGTTTTCTCCCACGGTCAGGTTGCCGAAATAGGCGATGTTGGTGTTTTGCAAAATTTTACGGAACTGCTTCCGCAAGCCGTTTTTCATGCGGTATTTGTTGTGGTAAATGCCGTATTCGGCCAGCCCGCCGGGTTTGATATCTCGATTGAGTAAGGCGACTTTGACACCGGCGGCAGCCAGTTTGCGGGCGGCATACAAACCTGCCGGCCCCGCGCCGACGACGGCCACGTAACGCTGTGTTGCTTCCATACGATTCCTCCTGAGATTCTGAGTTGATTGCACCACTATTGGCCCGTAAGTGCGCGCTCATTATAGCATGGCGGGCGGTGGAATCGGTAGAGATATGTTTACCCCCG
>JANTFR010000174.1 GCA_024763355.1 Anaerolineales bacterium | reverse complement strand
TGCGGCTGCTGCGCCATCCATGCCCGCACCTCCTGCAAATGCTTCTGGAACAGGTGCGCCATGGCCTCATCGCTGATTTTATCGGGGTCTTCCCCGCGGCGAATGAGCATCTGTCGCTGTGAAGCCAGGATTTCGGGCATCGCGCGCCGCATAAAAACAACGTGATAATGGCGCGTATCCGGCAGATAGGGCAAAAGGGCAGCAATCACTTTGACGGCTTTGCCCTCCGCCATCGGTATCCAGGCGGTATCGCCCTGGCGCAGAGCCTTGACGCGCTCGAATTCGTAGTACCCTTTGGGGTTATCCTCATCCGGAGCGCGGACGTTGTCCGTCAAGGGCGGGATGCCCCCCGCCTCCAGCATCTTCATCATCAGCGAGGTGCCGGAGCGCGGCAGGCCGGAAACCACCACAATAGGGGGTGTCCGGCCTTTCTTGAGCAGGGAGGTAAGTTTGGAAAACATGGGCGGGAAAAGAAAATGTTGAAAAGGCGCGCTCCGCCATTCCGACATGCAACCGCACATATCGGGGGGGGCAAAGCGGTATACATGGGAGCGGCTGCGCAGCCTTACCGGGCCGGCAGCCGCCGCCAGGGGAAAAATCAGCGCTTACGCTTGACGGGCGCAATCTGTCCGGCGTGCAACTCCACCGAAACCCGGCGCTCGTTCAAAAACTGCAACAAGACGCGTACCCGCTCCGTACCGGGAAGACGGGCATCGAAAATCGCATCGTATCCCGCAAAGGGGCCGGTATGGATGCGCACTTTATCGCCGGGAGCGACATCCGTGAACAACTCCCCGCCGGCAGCGGCAATCTCTTCCGTGCGCTTGCGGATAGCGTTAATCATGCTGTCCGGTACGGTGGCCGGTTCTCCGCCAAACTGCACCAGTCCCAGACTATTGGGCATCCACTGCAACACGGAGAGGCCGACCGCCTCCAAATCCACCCGCACGAACATATAACCGGGAAAATATGGACGCACCTTGCGGGAACGCGGATTAACCGGATTGACGCGCAGGCGCGGGTAAAAAACCTCCAGGCCGCGCTGAACCACCTGAGCATACAAGGCGTCTTCTTTCCGCGCCTTGCTGCGTAATACATACCAATCTGCGCTCATTGGTTCTTATTCCAGCGTCTCAATCGTGCCGGGACGCCATTTGAGAGCATCGTAACTCTTTTGCGTGACAAGGAAACGCAAGCGGCCTTTCTCCACCACCAGCCGCACTTCTCCAAAATCGCCCAGGGTGCGGAGAGCCTCCTCAATCATGGCAATTTGCTCGGAAGTCAAAAAACGACGCTGCATTGGGCGCCCTTGTCGGGGAAAAGTTTTGGTTGACGAGGCCATCAGCATTTACTCCTGGAATCAGTCTCCGTCCCGGTTTTGCATCCGCAGGTGATTTCGTATCTAAAGAAATACCCCAAAGTAGAAACAAAGACACCTTCGCGGGATTTTTCACCTCTGCGAAGTGTCTGTTATCTGAGCACTATCAAAATCCAGCCTGAATTCTACCACGGACAAAGTATCATACAGACGGATATTTCCTTGCAATTTGTATATACGGCTGTAACAAAAGCCGCGTCGGAGCGCAATCAGACCGCGGCCTGCGCAATCGCCAGAAAAGCATCCGCTTTCAGACTGGCCCCGCCTACCAGCGCTCCGTCAATGTCAGATTGCGCGAAGAAGGGAGCCGCGTTCCCCGGTTTGACGGAGCCGCCGTACAAGATGCGCACCCCTTGGGCGGTTTCCGCACCCCAAAGGGCAGCCAATCCCCGGCGGATGACGTTCGCTATCACGTTCTGGGCGATTTCCGGGTCACAGGCCAGCCCCGTGCCGATTGCCCATACCGGTTCATAAGCCACCATCAGCCCGGCGGGGTTCTCCAGGGCCACATCGCGCAGCCCTTCCCGTATCTGCCGGGAAACGACCGCTTCCGTTTCGCCGGCCTGATTTTGTTCCAGCGTCTCCCCCACGCACACGATGGGAATCAGACCGTGCGCCAACGCCGCCTTCACCTTCTTGTTGACCGTCTCATCCGTCTCGCCGAAGTAGGCACGCCGCTCGGAATGCCCGATGATGACGTACTCACACAGTTCCGCCACCATGCCGGGCGCTACTTCGCCGGTGAATGCCCCGCGTTCCTCCCAGTGCATATTCTGGGCGCTGAGGCCAATCCCGGTGCCTTCCAACATCTCGCGAGCCGCCAAAAGTGCGGGAAAAGGCGGGGCAACGATTTTCTCTATCCCCTCCACGGCCCCCAGGCCGGGGATGAGAGCGGAGAGCAAGGCACGCGTCTCCGCCACCGTCTTGTTCATCTTCCAGTTACCTGCTACCACAGGAGTTCGCATATTTGCCTCCAGCAAAGGTAGGGAGTGACCAGGTGACAGCCACTTATGAAGTGGCTGTCACCTGAACATTCATGCTCATGCGTATCGTTCGTGCCATTCGTGCCCATTCGTGCCATTCGTGCCCATTCGTGGACATTCGTGCCCATTCGTGAACATTCGTGCCCATTCGTGGACATTCGTGGACATTCGCGGACTCAAGCATCCCGCAGCGCCGCTAAACCGGGCAGCACCTTGCCTTCCAGCATTTCGAGGGAAGCGCCTCCGCCCGTGGAAATATGCGTGATTTTTTCCGCCAGCCCCGATTGCTTGACCGCGGCTACCGAATCGCCGCCGCCCACAATGCTGACCGCATCACTGGCAGCCACCGCCTCGGCAATCCCGAAGGTGCCTTTGGCAAAATTGGGCATCTCGAAAACGCCCATCGGGCCGTTCCACACCACGGTTTTGGCCGCGGCAATCACTTTAGCGTAGTTGGCTACCGTTTCGGGGCCGATATCGAGGATGCGCCATCCCTCCGGGATGGGGCCCACCGCCATAATGCGGGAATTTGCGGCGTTGTCAAAGGCATCCGCAATCACCACATCCACGGGGAGACGCAATTTGGAACCGGCATCCGCCAAAAGGGAGCGGGCCGTCTCCAGGGCGTCATCTTCCACGAGGGAATCGCCTACGGGATAGCCTTGCGCCTTGAAGAAGGTGTTTGCCATCCCGCCGCCAATCAAAATCTGGTCGGCTTTGTCCAACAGGTTGCGAATGACGCCAATCTTGTCGCCAATTTTCGCTCCCCCCAGAATGGCGGTGAAGGGTTTTTCGGGGTTGGCAATCGCCTGTCCCAGGTAACGGATTTCCTTCTCCATCAGGAAACCGGCTACGGCGGGCAGGTAGTGCGCCACGCCTTCGGTGGAAGCGTGGGCGCGATGCGCCGAACCGAAAGCATCGTTGACATACAAGTCGGCGAGGGCGGCCAGTTGGCGCGCCATCTGCGGGTCGTTTTTCTTCTCTTCGGGATGAAAGCGCGTGTTTTCCAGCAGAAGCACCTGCCCCGGCTCCAGGGCTGCCGCAGCAGTCTCCGCTGCCGGGCCGATGCAGTCCTCCGCAAAGGTTACCGGACGCCCCAACAACTTCTCCAGGTGAGTCGCCACGGGGCGCAGAGAGAGTTCCGGTTTGTGCTCCCCTTTAGGACGCCCCAGGTGAGAGATGAGAATGACCGCCGCTCCGTTATCCAGCAGATAGGTAATCGTGGGCAGGGCCGCCCGAATACGGGTATCGTCGGCCACCTGCCCATCCTTGAGCGGCACGTTGAAATCGACGCGCACGAGCACCTTCTTGCCGCGCACGTCTACATCGCGGACGGTTTGTTTATTAAACATGGGCAACTCCTTTGGCAATGTAACGGCAATGGTGCAGTGTATGGCAATTCATAAATTGCCATACACTGCCACTGCCACGTTGCCATTGCATCGCAAAACTACAGACTCTTCGCCATCAGGGCGGCCAGGTCTGCCGTGCGGCAGGAGTAGCCCCATTCGTTGTCGTACCAGGTGACCACTTTCACCATATTGTCGCCCATCACCATCAGGGAATCGGCGTCAATGATAGACGAACGCTCATCGCCCTTGAAGTCCATCGAGACCAGCGGCTCATCGCTGTAGCCCAGGATACCTTTCATCCGGCCCTCGGCGGCCTCTTTGAAGGCAGCCTTGAGCGCTTCCAGCGTGACGGGTTTTTCGGTCTCGGCCACGAAATCCACGATGGAGACTGTCGGCGTGGGAACGCGCAGAGCGTAACCGTCGAATTTACCCTTCAGTTCGGGGATGACCAGCCCGACGGCCTTGGCCGCCCCGGTGGTGGTGGGAATGATGTTGAGGGCCGCGGCGCGGGCGCGACGGGGGTCTTTTTTGTGCGCCAGGTCGAGGATGCGCTGGTCGTTGGTGTAGGAATGCACCGTTACCATCAGACCCTTGACGATGCCGAAGGTGTCCACCACCACTTTGGCCGCCGGAGCCAGACAGTTGGTGGTGCAGGATGCGTTGGAGACGATGTGATGCTTGGCAGGGTCGTAATCCCCATCATTGACGCCCAGCACCACTGTCAGGTCTTCGTTTTTAGCGGGAGCGGAAATGATGACTTTCTTCGCCCCGCCGCGCTGAATGTGCGCCTGCGGGCCGGGTTCCTTGCCGGCATCCCGAAAAACGCCGGTGGATTCGATGACGATGTCTACTCCAAGGTCGGCCCAGGGCAGGTTGCCGGGGTCGCGCTCGGCGAAAACCTTGATGCGCTCGCCGTCAATCACCAGGTCGCCGTCCACAACCTCAACGGTGCCGGGATAAATGCCGTAATTCGAGTCGTACTTGAACAACTGCGCGTTAGTTTTGGCATCGAACAAATCGTTGATAGCCACAACCTCCAGTTCGTCGCCGTGGCGTTCCTTGATAGCCTTCAAAACCTGACGCCCGATGCGTCCAAAGCCGTTGATACCTACTTTTACTGTCATGGTAAAAAACCTCCGTATGGTTTCTCTAATGGTTTCATCATCATGCGGCCTTTCGTCTGAGAAAGGCTCTGATGGGCTGCAGGGAGCACATACGCCCACCGCAAGCACTCTTATTGTAACGCTTTTTGCCCCAACAAACAGCGTGAATTTTGTCACGAAGATGTTGCGTAGTTACGCGGGGCATCAAATTTCCGAGATTGCGTCGGCACAGTATCCATGAAGAACGGCACGTCAGCGGGAATCTCAGAGGTCTGGCGCAACCCCTACGGCATCTCATCCAACAAAGGGCCGGTACGCTCCTCCAGCAGTCGCATCAGGGTTTCGGCCAGTTTGACCGAATCGTGCTGCCAGGGACGGGCTTCGTTCACCAGGTCGGCCTGATACACGGGATATTGGCTCGCCTCATCGTCCGCCCGCACCCACTCGATGCCGGAAGCCCTCGCCGGGAAGGATG
>JANTFR010000173.1 GCA_024763355.1 Anaerolineales bacterium | reverse complement strand
GCCCCATCCCAGGGCACGGGCGTCGGTCCTTCCGGGGCGTTCTGGGCTGCGCCGCCCCCCGGCATGGGCGTGGGTTCTCCAGGACGCAGGGTGGGCGTGGGGGTGGTCAAACTGACGCCGCCGATGTCGGTAAATTCCCACGAGGTGACCAGTCCCTGGGTGACGCGGTAGGCAAATACCGCGACGACAATCAGGAGGAGAGCGAAGAAGATTCTTCCGAGAAGAGTTCGGTTCATTGGTTGCATTAGTTCATTGGTTCATTGGTTGCATTGGTTCGTTGGTTCATCTGTTCATTGGTTTCATTGGTTCATTGAGCAGTCAGGTGGTCGATCGTCTGTGGTCTGTGGTCTGTCGTCGGTGGTCCATCGTCTACGGTCTACGGTCTGTCGTCAGTGGTCGGTCGTCCGTCGTCGGTGGTCTGCCACCATCCACACGCGGCGCATTATAGCACGAGTGCCCGCCGCCGTGCTTGCGGTACAATACCCCCCGATTGCAAGATGCGTGCCGAGAACGTGCGAAATGTGCGAGGTGCGAGGTGCGCCCGCTCCATCTGCACTCCGCACGCAGCACTCCCACCCCCCATCCCATGTCCCTTCTTACCGCCTCCCACCTCGCCAAATCCTTCGGTCCTGTGGACCTTTTCAGCGGCATTAGTTTGCAGGTGCCGCCGCGCGCCCGCATCGCCCTGGTGGGGCCCAACGGCATCGGCAAGACCACCCTGCTACGGATTCTCATCGGAGAAGAACCCCCCTCCGGCGGGAAAGTGCAGCGCGCCCGCGGGTTGACGATTGGGTACCTGCCCCAGGAGGCATCCTTCGAAGCCGGGCATACCTTGTGGGAAGCGTGTCTGGAGGCCTTCGCCGAGGTGCGCCGCCTGGAAGGCGAACTCCACGCCCTGAACGCCGCCCTGCAAAAATCCCCCGGCGATGCCTCCCTGCTGGAACGCTACGGCGCGCTCCAGCATCGCTTCGAACACCTGGGCGGCTACACCTACGAAACCGAAATTCGCCGCGTCCTGACCGGGCTGGGCTTCAAGCCCCAGGAGTTCTCCATGCCCCTGGAGCAACTCTCCGGCGGACAACGCACCCGCGCCCACCTGGCGCGCCTCCTACTCGCCAGACCGGACCTCCTCGTCCTGGACGAACCCACCAACCACCTTGACATCGCCGCCGTGGAGTGGCTGGAAAGTTACCTCAACCAGTGGGAGGGGGCCGTCCTGCTCGTCTCGCACGACCGCTACTTCATCGACAAAGTTTGCACCACCATCTGGGAGATGCGCCCCGGCGGACTGGAGACCTACCGCGGCAACTACACCGCCTACCTGCAGCAGCGCGAACAGCGCTGGGCCTTGCGCCGCGAACGCATCCAGGCCGAGATGGAACGTCTGGAGCGGGAAATCGCCTACATTCGCCGTAACATCGCGGGGCAGAACGTCAGTCAGGCGCGCGGCAAACTCAAGCGCGTCAGCCGCCTCATCGAGGCCATCGAGCAAATCGGCTTCGAGGCCGTCCTCGACCAGCAATGGGGGCAGGTCAGCCAGCAGGTACACATCAGCACCAGCATCATGAACGTGGACGAGGCCCAGCGCCGCCTGCGCGCCCTGCGTCTCCCCGGCAACAGCACGCCCCCCATCCACCTGGAACTGCACCCCCGCCAGCGCAGCGGCAACATCATCCTTCGCACCCAGGATTTGCTGGTCGGCTACCCCGGCAACCCCCTCTTTCGCGCTCCCGACCTGGAACTGCGCCGCCTGGAATGCGCCGCCATCATCGGCCCCAATGGAGCCGGCAAGACGACTTTTCTCAAGACCATCCTGGGCGAACTGGAGCCGCTGGAAGGCCGCGTCCACCTGGGGGCCAGTCTCCAAATCGGCTACTTCGCCCAGGCACACGAGGGGCTGCACCCCGAAGATACCCTCATGCAGGCCATCGAGCGCGTCGCCCCTCACATGCTGCCCGCCGAAATCCGCTCCTACCTGGGGCGCTACCACTTCCGCGGCGACGAGGCCTTCAAAACCGTCTCCACCCTCTCCGGCGGCGAACGCGGACGCCTGGCCCTGGCGCAACTGGCGCTCAGCGGAGCCAACCTCCTGCTCCTCGACGAACCCAGCAACCACCTGGACATCCCCTCGCAGGAAATTCTGCAAAGCGTTCTGGCGGACTACAAAGGAACCATCCTGCTCGTTTCGCACGACCGCTATTTGATTGACGCCCTGGCGACCCAGATTTGGGAGGTCACCGCCGGAGAATTGCGTCTCTTTGAAGGGAATTATCGCCGTTATCAGGAGGCCAGGGCAGAAGCGGCCTCCCTTACAGCGGCTCCCGTTATGGAAAAGAACTCCGCCCCCGGAGAGACCTACCGCTCCCGGCAGCGTGCCCGCAACCGCGCCCAGGCCGAAGCCCGCCGCCGCCAACAGGAACTCGCCCGCCTGGAGGAGGAAATCGCCGCCCTGGAGACCCGTCTGCAAGCCATCAGCGCCCAACTGGAGAATCCCCCCGCCGACCCTGAAGCGCTGCGTTCCCTGGGCGAGGCCTACACCGCCGCCCACACCCAACTGGAAAGCCTCTACGCCGCCTGGGAGCAGATTGCCGAATGAGCGGGCGTCCTGCCGTTTGGACCGGATAATACACTGATTTTTTCCTTTGCAAATCGCCCACGGCGTGGTAAAATGACGCGCCGTCCTGCCATCTGGCGGGATTTTATGTGTAAACCAGCGCAGCCCGGCCTGAGCGCGTGGCGCTGCTCGAAAAAATCTATCTCCGAAAAGGGTATCACCATGAGCGACCAGTTATTGCGAGAAATCGAACCGGCAGTCAATCCCAACGTCCCCGAACTGCGCCCCGGCGACATCGTGAGCGTCTTCTTGCGCATCAAGGAAGGCAACAACGAACGCACCCAGGAATTCAAGGGCACCGTCATCCGCATCCGCAAGGGCGGCGTGGAAAGCAACTTCACCGTGCGCCGCATCGCCAGCAACGGCATCGGCGTGGAACGCACCTTCATGACCCGCTCCCCGCGGCTCGAAAAAGTCGTCGTCCACCGCCACTCGGTGGTGCGCCGCTCCAAACTCTACTACCTGCGCGACCGCGTCGGCAAGAAAGCCCGCCTCAAGCAAAAATTCTCCTGAACGGAGAGCAAATCGTCCATCGAGGGTGCAGCCATCACGCTGCGCCCTTTTGCTTTCCCCCCCGGAGGTCACATGTCCACCCCTCTCATCGGCCTGACCCCTTCGCGTCTCGATACCAAATACGGCCTGCCCGCCCAGGGCGTCATGCAGGCCTACATGCACTCCGTCCAAACTGCGGGGGGCATCCCCGTCATCCTGCCGCTGGATATGCCCGTCCCGGCCCTCGCCCCTCTGCTCTCCCGTCTGGGCGGGGTCATCTTCACCGGCGGCGTGGATATTCACCCCAGGCATTACCATACCCCCATGGATGAACGCATGGGTTCCGTGGACGAAGCCCGCGACCAGATGGAACTGGACTTGTTCGCCGAGGCAACGCGGCGCGGGCTTCCTTTCCTGGGCATCTGCCGGGGCATCCAGTTGGTCAATGTGGCGCTGGGCGGCACGCTCTACACCGACGTACAAACCCAGCACCCCGGCGCGCACAAGCACGATTTCTACCCCGATTGGCCGCGCTCCTACCTGGCACACCCCGTTCGCGTGGAAGCGGGCAGCACCCTGGCGCGCATTTTGGGCGAGACGGAACCCTGGGTCAACAGTTTGCACCATCAGGCCATCCGCGACCTGGCTGCCCCCTTGCGTCCGCTGGCCTACGCCCCAGAAGGCTTCGTCGAAGCGGTCGAACTCCCCGACTACCCATTCGGTCTCGGCGTACAGTGGCATCCGGAGTGGCTGCAAAAGCACGCCTCCATGCGGAACCTGTTCCGCGCCTTCGTCGCCGCGGCGGAGGGGGAGAACGGACGGTAGACTACGGACGATGGACAACGGACAACGGACGACCAACCAGACCAACCTGACCAATTAGACCAACCAGACCCATCCGACCAACCAGACCAACCCATGCCCACCATAGGCGTTTTTGATTCCGGCGTAGGGGGGTTGAGCATCCTGCGCGTCCTGCGCCAGCGCCTGCCGGAGGCGGCATATCTCTACATCGCCGACCAGGCGCACGTGCCCTACGGCCCGCGTCCCCTGCTGGAGGTACGCGGCTTCGCCGAGGGCATCACCCGCTACCTGCTCTCCCAGGGCGCAGACCTGATTGTGGTGGCCTGCAACACCGCTTCTGCCGCCGCTTTGCACTATCTGCGGCAGACCTTCCCGCAGACGCCTTTCGTGGGGATGGAACCAGCCGTCAAACCCGCCGCCGAGCAGACCCACAGCGGCGTGGTCGGCGTGCTGGCTACCCCGGCCACCTTCCAGGGGGAATTGTACGCTTCGGTGGTGGAACGCTTTGCCCAGGGCGTGACCGTCCTGCAAGATACCTGCCCCGGTCTGGTGGAACAAATCGAAACGGGCGCGACGCGCTCCCCCAAAACCCGCGCTATCCTGGAACGCTCCCTGGCTCCGATGCTGGCCCAGGGAATCGATACCGTGGTTTTGGGCTGCACGCATTACCCCTTTGTAATGCCCCTCATCAGGGAAATCGCCGGGCCGGAGGTGCGCGTGATTGACCCTGCCCCGGCCATCGCCCGCCAGACGGAACGCCTTTTGAGACGGCACAACCTTTCCATAACGGGAGCCGCTCCGGGAGGGGTGCGTTACGCCACAACAAGGGATGCGGCACATTTCCGGGAGGCTATCCAAACCTTGCTGGAGGAATCCGCACCTCAGGTCGAGAGTCTCATCTGGGAGGGGCAATCCCTCCTGCAACTTTCCGCAAATTCCTGTAACGAGGAGAACCAGCCATGAGCATACCTTCCAACGCCGCCAGTTTTCAGCAGAACAGCGCCAACTTCCGCCGCGGCGTGTTGATTACCGGCGGGGCCGGGTTCATCGGCAGCCACCTGGCCGAGACGCTGCTGGCCGCCGGGCATCGGGTGACGGTCATAGACGACCTTTCCACCGGGCGCTTCGAGAACATCGCCCACTTGACCGAACACCCCAACTTTCGTTTTGCGATTGACACCATCGCCAACGAGGCCGTGCTGGACCGCCTGGCAAGCGATTGCAGCGTGATTTACCACCTGGCCGCCGCGGTGGGGGTCAAATTGATTGTCGAGAAACCGGTACACACCATCCAGGATAACGTGATGGGCACGGAGGTGGTGCTGCGAACGGCATTGCGCTACCGGGCCAAGGTGCTGATTGCTTCCACTTCGGAGGTATACGGCAAAGGGACGAAAGTGCCCTTCCGCGAGGAGGATGACGTGGTGCTGGGGCCGACCTCCCGCAGCCGCTGGGGGTACGCGGCCTCCAA
>JANTFR010000172.1 GCA_024763355.1 Anaerolineales bacterium | reverse complement strand
GCCGCCCATGCCCAGGGTAAATGGGTCGGCGTGTGCGGAGAATTGGCCGGCGACCTGACCGCCGTGCCCGTCCTGGTCGGCCTGGGCGTGGACGAACTCAGTCTCAACCCGGCGGGTGTGCCGCAAGTCAAAGAACGCATCCGCCAACTGCACTACGAGACCGCCCGCCAATTGGCCGAGGAGGCCCTCAAGGCCCCCGACGCCCGCCGCGTGCGGCAACTGGTCAAACGCACGCTGCGGCAAAGATAGGCGACCGGCGCGAAATACTCTCAAACCTCACAGGTCTGCGAGACCTGTGAGGTTTTTTTTTGGGGGGGGTAAGACTTCCGAGATTTTGACGAGAGATGCTCCAGACGAACACCGTCCTGGGGAAATCTCGGAAGTCTGTCTCTCTTTTCTTGAGATATGCTACAATGCCCCCATGTTCGCACACATCTCACACCAGGAACGCTACCACATCACCCTCCTGCGTCATGCCCAATCGGTGGGCAACGCCGAGGGCTACTGGCAGGGACAGAGCGACTTTCCGCTGACGGCAATGGGAGAGGAGCAGGCGCACGCTCTGGGACGCTATTGGCAGCACACCGGCGTCACTTTCGACGAAATCATCGCCAGCCCCCTGAGCCGCGCCCGCCGCACGGCAGAAATCATCGGCGATTACCTGGCCGTCCCCATCGCCTTCGAAGATGTTTGGAAGGAGCGCGATAACGGCCAGTTTGCCGGGATGCGCGGCGAAGAAGCGCGCAAAAAATACCCCGCCCCCAAATTCATGCCCCCCTACGAACCGGTCGGCCTGACCGGCGAAAGTCAGTGGGAGTTGTATCTGCGCGCCGGGCAGGCCCTCCACAGCCTGATGAGCCGTCCGCTGGGCGATTATCTGGTCGTCTCGCACGGCGGCATTCTCAACCTGACCCTGTACGCCATGCTGGGCATCCCCGTGCAAGCCAACTTCCAGGGGCCGCGCTTCCGCTTCCGCAACACAGCCTTCGCCTCCCTGGCCTACCACCCGACGCGCCACCAATGGCACTTGCAGGGCCTCAACCAGCACCCCCATTGGGATTTCGAACGCAAGGAGGCGGTGCGCCCGTGAGTCAGAATCCCCTTTCCCTGCTCGTCTTCGGGGCGGGCGCTATCGGCACCTACGTGGGCGGCAGTCTGGCCTTGACCGGAAACCGGGTTGTCTTTCTGGAGCGTCCCGCGGTGGCCGAGACGTTGCGCTCCCGCGGCCTGACCCTGACCCTGCCCGACGGGAAGCGGCACATCCCCGCCCCGCAGGTGGCCGCCTCGCTGGAAGAAGCCCTTTCTCTCGGAGATTTCGACGCCGCCCTGTTTGCCCTCAAGTCCTTCGATACCCGCCCTGCCCTGGAGGGGATGCGTTCCCATTGGAACGCGCTCCCGCCGGTGCTGTGCCTTTCCAACGGGGTGGAGAACGAGACCTTTTTGGCCGAAGCCCTGGGGGAAGGGCGCGTCATCGCCGGGACGGTCACAAGCGCCATCGGGCGGCAGGCCGCCGGAAATGTCACCCTGGAACGCCTGCGCGGCATCGGCATCGCCGCCGGGCACCCTCTCTCGGAACGCCTGGCCGCGGCCTTCGACACCGCCGGGCTGAACCCGCGTCTCTATCCCCGCGCCACCGACATGAAGTGGTCGAAGATGCTCACCAACCTGCTGGCGAATGCCACCTCCGCCATTCTGGATATGACCCCGGCGGAAATTTTCGCCCACCCCGGTTTGTACCGCCTGGAGATGCGGCAACTGCGCGAGGCCCTGGCAGTGATGCGCGCCCAGGATATCGGCGTGGTGGATTTGCCCGGCACGCCGGTGCGCGCCCTGGCTTTCGCGGCCCGCTTCCTGCCCGCGGCGGTTTCCCGCCCCTTGCTGGGGCGCGCCGTCGGCAAAGGGCGCGGCAGCAAGATGCCCTCCTTCCACATTGACCTGCACAGCGGGCGCGGCCAGAGCGAAGTGGCATACCTCAACGGCGCGGTCGCCCGCTTCGGAGAACGCTACGGCGTGCCCACTCCCGTCAATCGCCTCCTGACGGACATCCTACTGGCCCTCACCCGCGGCGAAATCCCCCTGGAGCGCTATGCCCGTAAACCCGAGGCGCTCCTGGAGGTCGCGTTGCGGTAACCATTCTTCTCCAAACCTGCCTGCTTCTGTAGTTCCAACCAATCTTACCCCCACCCCTGGCCTCTCCCCCGGCGGGGGAGGGGAGAGTACGCTTCGTTCCCCTTCCTTGGGGGAATTTGCAAACTTTCCTACTTTCTACTTTCAAACTTTCCCACTTTCAAACTTTCACCCCTCCCCATCCACCAGCCGGTAGAGTTGCTCCTTGTCCTCCGGCTCCACCACCACCGCCAGGCGGTCGCCTTCCTCGATGACGGTATCGCCGTGAGGGATGATGAGGTGCGTGCCGCGGCGGATGCTGGCCACCAGGCTGTTCTGCGGCCACGTTACCTCCTGCATCTTCTTGCCTACCAGGGGAGAATCGGGCATGACCATCAATTCCAACACTTCAGCCCCGGAGAAAGCCCCCAGGCGCACCTGCTCGCCGCGGTGCTGCTGCTTCATGCGCTCCACAAGCGCCAGTTTGTAAGCGTTGATAACCGCCCGGCGGCTCAGCCATCCCACCAGACGGCGGGAGTTGCCGCGGGCCACTACAGGCAGCCGCCCGATATCGTGCATCGCCATCCGCTCCAGCGCATCGTGGACGCTCTCATCGGGGTAGGTTACCAACAAACGGCGGGAGCAGAATCCCCGCACGGGCTGGTGTAAATTATCCGGTGATTCACTCAAGGCACGTTCCACATCCTGCAGAGAGATGACCCCCAGGAGTTTCCCGTTGTCGTCCACAACGGGAACGCCATTGGTATGAGAACGCCCCAACAAGGCAGCAGCCACCCGCAAGGGAGTTTCGCTCCGGATAGGCTCCGGCGGCTCCACCATCACATCCTGCACCAGAATCGTCTCCAACACATCCACATCGCGTCCCCGCCGCAGGCGAATCCCTGCCCGCCGCAGGCTGAGAGTGTAAACCGATTCTTGCTCCAGCCAAGAAGAAATCGCCATGCTAATGGCAATCACGAGCATCAAGGGAAGGAAAATGCGGTAATCGTTGGTCATCTCGAAGAGCAGCATGAGGGCCGTCCCCGGAGCGCGCACCGCGCCGGCCAGCACACCTGCCATGCCCACCAGGGCGAAAGCGGTCGGCTGAATGCCCACCGAGGGGAAGAGATGCGCCATCCAGCCGCCAAAAGCGCCCCCCAGCGCCGCTCCCAGGAAGAGGGAGGGGGCAAAGACGCCGCCCACGAAACCCGCTCCCAAACTAAAATCGGTAAAGACCAGTTTGAGAATTAGCAAGATGACCAAAAGGCCAGGAATGAGGCTCTGCCCCCACAAAATATCACCGACCGTCTCGTAGCCATCCCCCAGGATTTGCGGGTAGCGCAGAGCAACGAAGCCCAGCAGAGCGCCTACCAGGATGGGACGCGTCCACACGGGCAGAGGGCTGCGGTGAAACCAATCGTGGGCGTAATACAACATGCGGATGTAAGCCAACGCCACCGGCGCGGCCAGCAACCCCAGGACGAAATAGAAGGGCAATTCGATGGGGCCTCCGTAGGCATAAGCCGGAATGGGGAAAGCAGGCATCGGACCGACCAGGGAACGGGTAACGACCACCGCAGTCACCGAACCGAGCAGGAGCATCCCGAAAGAGGCCGCGCTGTACTCGCCCAGGATGAGTTCCACGGCAAAGAAGACGCCGGCGATAGGCGCGTTGAAGGCTGTGGCAATGCCCGCCGCCGCCCCAGTGGCTACCAGGAGCACGGTGCGCCGCTCCGAAAGATGCAGTTTTTGCCCCAGGAAGGAACCCAGGTTGGCGCCAATCTGCACACTGGGGTCTTCCGGGCCGACGGAGGCGCCGGAACCCAGGGAGATGATAGCGGCCAGGACTTTGGCAGGGGCTTGCAAGTAAGGCAGCCGCCCTCCCCCCAGGGCGACGGCCTCCATGATGCCCGCTACGCCGTGGTGTTTCTCCCGACGCAGAATGAAATGCTGCATCAAGCCCACCGCAAGGCCACCCGCCACCGGCAGGAGAGCCATCCACCAGGGAATGAGGCCCCCTACCCAGTGCGCCCCTGCCCAGTGCATCCCTTCGGCAAGCCAATCAACCAGTTGTTTGAAGAGGAGCACGAGCAGGCTGCTTCCCAGTCCGACCAGTAAAGCCAGCCCCCCCTGGATGGTCTGCTCGAAGAGTTGGTGATGTTGCAAGGTTTTGCCTATTTTTGTAATTGCCATACGAAAGTTCCCATATACGCCACGCGCAGACGGGCCGCGCGGAGAATATCCGCGAGGTTGCCGCCACACAAGCACCAGATAATCGAAAAAATTCCGAAAAAAGGGGGCTGTGCGCCTCCCATATACAACGGGCGCTATTATAATTCCAAATGGCAAAACCTGTTACCCTGGATGGCATTCGCAGATTGTGCGGGAGTACGAAAAGGTCGTTGGAGGAAATCCGCCCAACCTGGACGAAAGAACGCGGATTGCGCAGATTTCACGCAGATACCCGCACTGCAGGCAAATGAAGCGGCAAAAATCAGCGAGAATCGGCGTGCATCAGCGCCATCAGCGTTCTGCTGCCCGGCAGGATGGAGCCTGACCATCCAACCTGACACCCCAACAAAGAGAGCGTACCGCCTGATGAAAAAACGTTTCGATTACGACACCCTGGCACACCGTTTGCAAGACATTTTCCCTCCCTCCAGCGCCCCCCTGCTGTACGGAACGGCCATTCTGGTCGGACTTGGCACAGGGCTGGGCGCTGTCTTTTTCATCAAATTGATTGCCTGGGTGGAAATCGTCGCCTATGAAGGCATCCCCGGTTTGATACCCGCCCTGGGACGCGCCTGGTTCATTTTCATCCCCGTCATCGGGGGACTGATAGCCGGGCCGATTATCTCCTTCTTCTCGCAGGAGGCCAAAGGGCACGGCGTCCCCGAAGTGATGGAGGCCATCGCCTTGCGAGGGGGACGTATCCGCCCGCGGGTGGTGGTCGCCAAGGTAGCCGCCTCGGCCAGTTGTATCGGGACGGGCGGTTCTGCGGGGCGCGAGGGGCCTATCGTCCAGGTAGGCGCGGCGCTCGGCTCCACCATCGCCCAGTGGCTGCACTTCTCGGACGGGCGCATCCGCAATCTGGTAGCCTGCGGCGCGGCGGCAGGTATCGCAGCCACCTTCAACGCCCCCATAGCGGGAGTAGTTTTCGCGCTGGAAATCATCCTCGGCGAACTGGCTATTGCCGACCTGAGCAGCGTGGTACTCTCGGCTATCACCGCCAGCACGGTGGCGCGGGCTTTCCTGGGCAGCGACCCGGCCTTCAAAATTCCGCTCTACGCCGTGCAGCACCCTGC
>JANTFR010000171.1 GCA_024763355.1 Anaerolineales bacterium | reverse complement strand
CACGCGAGCACCTGGCATCTGATACTTCTCTTCACCTTCATCCTCGCCGCCCGCCTCATCATGGCGCGCGACCTGGCCGCCCCTCCCTGGGTGGATTCCGTGCATCACGCCCTCATCACCCGTCTGATTGTAGAGCAGGGCGTCTACCCCGCTACCTACTTCCCCTACGGCGAAACCGCCAACGCGCACTATCACAGCGGATTCCACGCCCTGTTGGCCGCTTTCACCCTCCTCTCCGGCCTGGAAATTCCCGAAGCCATGCTCCTGCTGGGACAGGTGCTCAACGCCCTGGTCAGCACGCTGGGCGTCTACACCTTCAGCCGCGCCCTGCACTTCTCGCACCGCGCCGGTCTCTTGGCCGCCCTGATTGCCGGACTGTTCACCCCCATGCCGGCCTACTACCTCAGTTGGGGGCGCTACACCCAGTTAGCCGGCCTCCTCTTGCTCCCTACCGCGTTTGCGTTATGGACGACAGATGGCGGACGACAAATGGACGACAGACGACAGACAACGGACGACGGACCGTTGACCGTAGACCGTAGACCGTCCCTCACCCACCGTCCACTGTCTACCGTCCACCGTCTGCATTCTCCATTCCCCATTCTGCATTCTGTCTTCCGCATTTGGCCTTTATCTCTCCTCCTCGCCGCCCTCTTCATCACCCACTACCGCGTCACCGCTTTCCTGTTCCTTCTCCTGGCGGCCTGGGAGATTTCTCACCTGGGATGGGATACGCTCCGTCGTCTCCTGCCGCGGCTGGGTGCGCTGTCGCTGGGCGTTTTCCTGGCCGCGCCGTGGTTGTGGCCCGCCGTGCAAAATTTCATCGCCCCCAAAACCGCCGCCTGGAGCAGCAACACCGCCCGCGCCCCGTGGTTCAACGATTTCGCCTGGCGCTACCTGACCGCCGGGCTGGGAAACTACACCCTGGGACTGGCCGCCCTAGGCCTGGGCTGGGCTTTGTGGAAACACCGCCGCGCCGCTGCGACGCTTCTCCTTTGGGTGGGCGGGATGTTCCTGCTCGCCAACCTGAGCGCGCTGGGGCTGCCGGGCCGCGCCTGGGTGAACAACACTTCGGTAGAAATCACCCTCTTCCTGCCAATTGCCGCCTTGGGCGGGCTGTTTCTGGATGCCCTCCTGCGCGCCTGGGAAGACGCGCTCTTTCCCCCTAGCCTTGCCCTCCCCCCAATGGGGGGAGGGTTGGGTAGGGGGAAGACCTACCGTCTTCTTCTCACCCTCCTTCTCGCCGCCGCCGTCTTCTACGGCCTGCGCGCTACCCTGCCGATTGTCAACCCCGCCACCGTCCTCTTTCACGGAGCCGACCGCCCCGCCATGCGCTGGATGGATGCCAATCTCCCTTCCGATGCCGTGGTGGTCATCAACCCCGCCCCGTGGGGATACGGCCTCTACGTCGGCGCGGACGGCGGCTACTGGATTTCGCCCCTCACAGGCAGGCGCACGCTGCCGCCCACGCTGCTCTACGGCTGGGGAACGCGAGAGGAAATCCAGCGCTACAACGCCCTGGGGAAGGCGCTCCTGGAGGCCGCCGCCGACCCCGCCGCGCTGGCCGCTCTGATGCAGGCAAACGGGGCCGCTTATGCCTACATCGGGGCGCGCGGCGGGCCGCTTTCGGCGCAATCCATGCGGGAAAGCGGCTTGTTCCAGGCCGTGTACCATCAGGGGGATACGTGGGTTTTCAGGTTGAAGACGCCTTCCGCTCCCTGAAATCCGAGCCTAAGAAACCCGCCGCGCCGAGCAGCCCGATGAGCATCCCGCCGTACCAGGTGCTGACCGGCCCGAAGAAGTCGCTCAGATAGCCCCCCAAGGGGGAGGCAATTCCGGCGGCCACGTTCCAGCCCAAACCGTATACGCTCATGTAGCGCCCGCGCATCTCCGGCGGGGCCTGGTTGGCCGCGTAGGTGGAGGCCGTCGGGATGAGAATCATCTCCCCCAGGGTGTAGACAACCATACTGAACCAGAACCCCCAGAAACCGCGCGCTAGGGCAACGCTGCCCACTCCCAGCGCGTAGAACAACGTCCCCAGCGCCATCACCCGCAAGGGGGCGTGCCGCTTCGTCCGCCGCGTGACGGCAAACTGGAAAAGCACGACCAGGGTCGCGTTGGTGGTGGCAATCAGACCGAAGCGGTTTTCGAGCACCCCGTACTGCGTCTTGGCATACACCCCCATCAACACCCAGATGAGCACGGCGCACATCTGGGCCGTGACGAAGAGCGCCACGAAGCGCAAAAAGCGCCCGTCCCGAAGGACGTCCCGGTAAGCCAGCCAGGGCGGTTCATGGGGCTGGTCTTGCGCTTCCTGGGGCAGGGTTTCACGGGCGAAGAAGGCCAGCAGCAAGCCGTACCCGGCCAGCCCCGCGGCGGCAAACAGGAAGGCGATGCCGTAGGAGGCCGCCGCCAGGAAGCCCCCCACCGCCGGGCCGACGGCCACCCCGACGTTGTTGCTCATCCGCAGGAGGGCGTAAGCCTCCGCCCGCCGCTCCGGGGGCACCAGGTCGGCCAGCATGGCATCCCCGCCGACGCGGTACATCGGACCGAAGAAGCCCCACAGGGACATCAGCAGGGCAAAGTGCCAGAGATGCTCCGCCTGCCCCATGAGGAGATAGACCATCCCGTTGGCCGTCAAACTGACCACCATGACCCATTTGCGTCCCAGACGGTCGGTGAGCGGCCCGGCTAGGAAGGCGGCCAGCAGCCCCATCACCGAGTTGAGCGTCATCAGGCTGGCAATCTGCCCCAGGGGGCGCGCCAGACGGGAACTGACGTAAATCATCAGGAAGGGCCAAATCATGCTGGCCCCGACGGTGCTCATCAACATCCCCCAAAACATCAGCCAGAACTGGGCGGGATACCCGGAAACCTGCTTGCGCCATCGTGTGAACATGGCGCAAGTATGCCACACAACGGACGGCGCGAACAGGTTTTCCGGGCTTCTGGCACAGGGCTTCATGCGCCTGCTCTGTGTTCTTTGTGGCTCCGTGTGAAATTTGCTCACACAGAGAAAAACAAAGAGAAGACAATCCTTTCCGCAGAAATTGGCCTAGGGGTGCAAGACGAAAATGCTTCCTTTGCGTCCCCGTGTCCCCGCGTTTCTCGTTTGCCATGTGCGGAAGTGCTCCCTGGCTCCCAGGCCGATTTGCGCCATCTCCCTTTGCACCATTGCGTCTTCGCGTCCCTGCGTCCCCGCGTTTTTTGCCATCATCCGAAAGTATCCCCCAATTTCCAGGCCGATTTGCGCCACCCCCAAACGCAAGAGTGGCAGCCCTGTGTGGACTGCCACTCCTGCGAGATATCCAAAACATCAGTGGAAGATGAGCGGCAAAATCATCCGCCAGCCCACCTGGAAAGCCCACTGGGTTGGCACTTGCTGAACATCGCCGCCGGCGGAGGTCTGCCCGGAAATACGCACGGCGTAGGTCTCGCCCAGCGCGAAGGGCGCATCGGGGGTGAAGACCAGCGTATGCCCGCTGTCGGTGAGCGCAAACGTGCCGGTGACAACGCTGCCCCAGCGGTCGGTCACATCGAAGGTCGTCCCCGCGCTCATCGTCACGCTCCAGGTGACGGTGATGGGAGCGGCGACATCCACGCCGACGGCGCCATCAGGCGGGGAAACGCGCACCACCAGCGGGTCGCGCCAGTACTGCACCGCCTTGTGGTCGTCGGGGCCGTTCCCCCAATCGGTGGCGGTATCGTCCACCAGTTGGGTGCCGTCCATGCCGTATTCCACGCTCAACGAGCGATTCGCCAGCCCGCTGATGGAGCGCCACTGCTCCACCGTATCCCACGAGCCGCGGGTGTACTTGTACATGGCCTGTGTGCCGTCCGGCAGGGTGAGGGTGTACTCCCAGATGTCGGGATTATCCGAGACCTGAGTCATGGGCATTGCGCCGGGGTCCCACTGCGGGGTATCGGGCAGGTTGCCCGCCAGATACACCGTGCCGGGCGTGTAATCGGGCACGCGCACCCGGAAGGTGACCCGCACCGTCTTGGCCTCCGCCGTCTGGCTTACCGGCGCGGAATCGGCGGAGAAGTTGAAGAAAGCATCCAGCGCCCGCACGGTGTAGGTGTAAGTCGTGCCTCCGGCGACGGCGGTATCGGTGTACACCGTGGTGGAGGAGAGCACCCGCCCTATCTTGACTGCCGCGCCGCCATCCGAGCGGTACAGGTCGTAGGCGTACACTCCGGTATCATCCGTGCTGGCATCCCAGGCCAGGGCGATGAAATCCGTGCCCCAGTCGGTAACGCGCAGGTTTTGCGGCACCGAGGGGGGCGTGGTATCCGCGGCGGGGAGGACGGTCAACAGGCCAGGATTGGGAGGCGCGTCGGCGGGGTCGAAGGGGCCGTTCTGGTCAGCGTAGGTCCAGTCGCGCCCGCCAGTGGTGGAGTAGCGGTACACGTAGTGGTACACACCGGTCGCTTCGGGAAGCAAACTGGCCTTGAACTCATCGTTGTTGCCCGCATCGGCATTGAAAGAGGCATCCACCCACTGCGTCCACGAAAGCGGCAGCGTCCCGCTCAGGCCGTAGCCCACCTGTGCCATCAGGCCGGGGGTCGCGCCGGGCTGGGAGGTCTGTCCGTCAATCCACACCTGCCCGTAGATGTTTTCGGTCGGCGTCAGGCCGATGGTATGGGTAATGACCGGCGGCCATTGCAGGTTCGCCCAGCCAATCGGCAGGTGAGGCACGGCGCTCACTTCGTTGGAGTAGCCGCTTTGCAAACCGGCGGCGTTCTGGCTGACCACCACGTAGTAG
This sequence comes from Anaerolineales bacterium, assembly GCA_024763355.1. Taxonomy (GTDB): domain Bacteria; phylum Chloroflexota; class Anaerolineae; order Anaerolineales; family DRKV01; genus DRKV01. Next base: position 680 of record JANTFR010000171.1, on the reverse strand, counting down.
TACGTCTCTCCGTTGGTCAGGCCGCTATCGGTGAAAGTGGTCGTGAGGACATCCCCGACCTGAAGATAACCGCCCCCGCTGAAAGTGGAGCGGAAGACCAGATAGCGGCTCGCGTCGGAGACGGAAGACCACTCGAGGGACACCTGCCCGTCGGATTCGGAAGCCACCCGAAGGTCGCTTACCGCTCCCGGAGGGGTCAGGTCCCCGCTTTGGAGGGCCAGCAGAACCCCGAAGTTGGGCGGCACATCCAATGTAATCTGCCCCGCGGCGTCCACGGTGTAGAGGGCGTTTCCGTGCAGGAGGTCCGCAAACTGCGCGCCGACCGGCAGGTATCCGCTCACGTCCAGGGTGACGGTCTGGGTGGTGGCATTGCGGCTGACCACCACGAGGACGGCATCGTCGGCGCTCTTGCGTCCGTAGGCGTAGAGCATATCGGCGTCGTCCACCAGGAGGGGATGGAAATCGCCAGTCCGCAGAGCGGGATGGGCGTTGCGGGCCGCGGCCAGCAAGGCGTAATGGTCGCGCAACTGCGCCTGCCCCGCCTCGGTTTGCAGATGGGCATAGAAAGGCGTGCCGCTCTCATCCAGCCAGGGGTAAGGCTGGCGGTTGTAGGGGTCGTCCTGCCAGGTAGAGCCGTCGTAAGTGACCGGGCCGACCAATCCAACCTCATCGCCGTAGTA
>JANTFR010000170.1 GCA_024763355.1 Anaerolineales bacterium | reverse complement strand
ACCCATGAAAGCACCTCTCTCCTGGCTCAAAGACTTCGTAGACATCACCCTGCCCGTCGAGGAACTGGCGCACCGCCTGACCATCGCCGGGCTGGAAGTGGAAGAAATCCGTTACGTGGGCCTGCCCAAACCGGCGGGCAAACAACAGCGTTTCAAAATCACCGGCCTGGAATGGCCGGCAGACAAATTCGTCGTCGCCGCCATCCATGAGGTCATGCCGCACCCCAACGCCGACCGGCTGGTACTCTGCAAACTGGATGACGGCCAGCGCGAGCACATTGTCCTGACCGGGGCGCCCAGTTTGCAAGCGTACAAAGACAAAGGTCCCCTCGAGACCCCCCTCAAAGTGGCCTACGCTAAAGAAGGTGCCCGCCTGTACGACGGGCACAAACCCGGCTGGCAACTCACCACCCTCAAACGCAGCAAGATTCGGGGCGTGGTCTCCTACTCGATGGTCTGCTCCGAGAAAGAACTGGGCATCTCCGAAGAGGCCGAAGACATCATCTACTTCGATGCCGACGCCCCCACGGGAACTCCCCTGGCGGAGTACATCGGCGACGCCGTTTTCGACATCGCTATCACCCCCAATTTCGTACGCGGGGCAAGCATCCTGGGCATCGCGCGGGAGATTTCCGCTCTGACCGGCATTCCCTTGCGGCAGCCCGCCTATGAGGTGGAAGCCGAAGGTGCGCCCATCGAAGGCCGCGTCCGTGTCCAGATTACCGAACCGGAAGTCAACCCCCGCTTTGCCCTCGGCCTCATCGAAAACGTGGAGATTCGTCCCAGCCCCTACGAGGTGCAGCGCCGTCTGCGCCTGGCCGGGATGCGCCCCATCAACAACATCGTGGATGCCACCAACTACGTCATGCTGGAAATTGGCGAGCCGCTTCACGCCTTCGACTACGACATCCTGCTGGAGCGCGCCCGCAAAGCCGGGCAGGAAGCCCCCACCATCATCACCCGCCGCGCCCGCCCCGGCGAAAAACTCGTCACCCTGGACGAAGTGGAGCGCACCCTGGACGATTTCACCGTCCTGGTGTGCGACCAGAGCGGCCCGCTGGCGTTGGCGGGCGTCATGGGCGGCCTCGAATCCGAGGTCACCGAGAGCACCCGCACCGTCCTGCTCGAAGGGGCTTCGTGGAACATGATAAACACCCGCCGCACCGTTATGGCGCACAACCTGCCCTCCGAGGCGGCCTACCGCTTTTCCCGCGGCATCCACCCTGCCCTGGCTCCCCGCGGCATCCTGCGCGGCCTGCGTTTCATGCATGCCTGGGGCGGCGGTACGGTGGCCCGCGGCCTGGTGGACGAGTACCCCGCGCCCGTGGAAGACCCCGTCCTCGAAATCACCTCCGCCGACGTGCGCCGCTGGCTGGGAGTCTCCCTTAGCGCACAACAGATTGCCGACATTCTCACGGCTATCGAATTCCGCTGTGAGGTGCTCGACGAACACACGCTGCGCGTCACCGCCCCCGACCATCGTCTCGACATCGGCACAGGGGTGGTGGGGAAAGCCGACGTGATGGAGGAAATCGCCCGTATCTACGGCTACGACCGCATTCCCGAAACCCTCCTGGCGGATGAACTGCCCCCCGTGTGGCGCGACGAGACCCGCGAACGGGAAGAGACCATCCGGAATTTGCTGGTGGACCTGGGTTTGCAGGAAGTCATCACCCATCGGATGACCACCCCCGAAAGAGAAGCGCGGCTGACTCCCCCTGAACGGGCTGCCGAGACCCTGAATGCCCCCTACTTCCGATTGGCGAACCCTATCTCGGCGGAGTACACCGTCATGCGGCGCAGTTTGCTCGCCAGTTTGATGGAGGTCGTGGAGCGCAACGCCCGCGTGCGGGAGCGCCTGGCGCTCTTTGCCATCGGTCCTGTCTTCCTGCGGAAGGAAGGACAAGACCTCCCCGAGGAGCAAACCCGCCTGGCGGTGGCGCTCAGCGGGCCGCGTGCCCTCCCCTCCTGGCAGGCGGTGGATGCCTCCCCGATGGATTTCTACGACCTGAAAGGCGTCCTCGACGCCCTGACGGAGGCCCTCCACATTGGGGAATTGCGCTACGAACCCGCCGACGACGCCTCCGCCTTCCACCCCGGCAAGTGCGCCCGCGTTTGGGTTGGGGAGCGTCTCCTGGGGCATATCGGCGAGATGCACCCCGTAGTGCGGGAGAACTTCGAGGAATTACCCGATACCCCCGTCCTGCTGGCCGACTTCGAAATCGGCGCGCTCATCGAGGCCATGCCGCGCCTCTTCGATGTCGAACCGGTGCCCGCCTACCCGCCCGTCCTCGAAGACCTGGCCTTCATCGTGGACGAGGAAACCCCCGCCGGGCAGGTGGAGGCCGCCATCCGCAAGGCCGGCGGCGGTCTGGTGCGCGCCGTGCGCCTCTTCGACGTCTATCGCAGCGAACAGATTGGGGCTGGCAAAAAGAGTTTGGCCTACAGCATCACCTATCAAGACCCCCAACGTACCCTGACTGACAAGAAAGTCGCCAAAGTGCGCCGCAAAATCGTCCAATACCTGGAAAAGAACCTCAACGCCCGCCTGCGGAGTTGAAACACAGGCAACGCAAGGCTCCGCCTTGCAGAATGCACGTACGTCAAAGCCCCTCCCCCTAAAGGGGAGGGGCTGGGGTGGGACAAAATGGGGGAAAGAAAACTCGTCTGGCGCAAAAAGCCCCGGGTTACCGCTTTTCTCCCAATCGTTTCAGCAGCACTTTGGAGATGCGCAAATTGTCCATCTCGCGCACTTGCAGGCGGATGCCGTTTACTTCCACCGAATCGCCCATCGCGGGAATACGTCCCAGTTTTCCGAGCAGATAACCCGCAATCGTGTTGTAATGGGGGTCTTCCAGGTGCAATCCCAATTCCTCGTTGACATCTGCTATCAGGGTCAAGCCGTCTATCAGGACGCTCCCATCCTCCAGGGGCTGGATTTCGGGCACCTGTTCATCGAAGGGGCCGCTGACCTCCCCCACGATTTCTTCCAGCAGGTCTTCCAGGGTCACCAGCCCGGCGGTGCCGCCGTATTCATCCAGCACAATGGCGATGTGCTGGCGTTTGGCGCGGAACTCGCGTAACAACCGGTTGACAGAGATAGCCTGCGGCACGAAAAGGGCCTCCCGCGCCATCTCGCGGGCGGTGCAATTGCTCCTGGATGGGTCGTGGGAGGCGGCAATCACATCGCGGGCGTGAACGATGCCGATAATCTGGTCCAGATTCTCCTCATAGACGGGGAATTTGGTGTAAGGATGTTCCAGCATGACGCGCACGATTTCCGAGAGCGGGGCGTCGGCTTCCACGGCCACCACCTCCGTGCGGGGAATCATCACCTGTTCCACCTGCAATTCGCCGAAATCGAAAATCGCGTGCAGCATCTGGCCCTCGTCGCGCTCCATCACCCCTCCCTCTGTGCTGGCTTCGACGAGCATCCTGAGTTCTTCCACTGAATGCACCAACTCGTGACCGGAGGCGGGGTTGACGCCGAAGAGCCGCAAAAGGAGGATGCCGGCCCCGTTCAAAGCCATGATGGCCGGTTTGAAGACCGCTTCCGTCCACAGGGTGGGGCGGGCGACGAACAGGGACGTCTTCTCCGGGTCTTGCAGCGCTACCGATTTGGGAGCCAGTTCTCCGGCGACCACGTGTAAGAACGTGATGATGGCAAAGGAAAGACCGGCGGCGATGCTGTGCGAGACGCCTTCCTGAAGGGTGGCGGGGAAGAGAACTACAAGGGGTTCCAAAAAATGCGAAAGCGCCGGTTCTCCTACCCAGCCCAGCCCCAGACTCGCAATCGTGATACCCAGTTGGGTAGCGGCAATCACGTTATCGGGGTGCTCGATGGCCTTTTGGACAGCGCGCGCCCCCACATGCCCTTGTTCCACCAGTTCGGCGATGCGCGTGCGGCGCACACTCACCAGGGAAAATTCCGCCGCCACGAAGAACCCGTTGGCGGCGACCAGAACCAGGACAAGCACCAGTTTGAGAATGTCTATCAGAACAGTAGTTTCCATATGTTATTTGAGAAAAACGGCTGCACCATAGCCAACCACGCGGCTGAAATCGCCGGTGATGTCGCCTGATGTAGCGTGATGAAGCACCTGAGCGCGATTGGCTCCCAGAACTTTGGCAGCCCACATCACGGAGGCCAGCGCACCGCGCCCGCAGGCGTAGCCCTTGCCTTCCTCCTCCGCCCGCAGGACGCCCTCCGGGTCGAAGGCAGCCACCCGCCGCAGCATCTCGCCGTCCAGAGCGTTGGCCCGCTCCTGGGTGTAGAAGTGTGAAAGGTCGGTGCTGGCAACCAGAAGGGCGTTCTCTTCGCGCAGGATCTCTCCTAACGCAGTTCCCAGGGCGCGCGTGGCGTGGACGCTGTCTTCCCGCACCATGACGGGCAGCAAGCGGAAGGGCTTGCCCAGAACGTACTGCAAGAAGGGCAATTCGATTTCCAGCGAGTGTTCCGGGTCGTGCCCCACGGCGGTGAGACCGTACCCCAATTTACCTTGCAAAGATTTGTCAAGGCGGGCGACGATATCCTGCGCCACGGGGATTTGTCCCAGCGGCGTGGCGTAGGCGCGGTGCAGACTGGTCAGCAGCGGATAGGGATAGGGGTAGTGCATCGGCGAGATTACCGCCACGATGTCGGGGGTCATCCCCTGTACCGCCGCGAAGGCGTAGGCCGCTACCGGTCCCGAATACAGATACCCGGCGTGGGGGGCCATCACGCCGACGATTTCTCCCTTGATGGGGGGCAGACGAACTTGTTGGAGGTATTTTTTGATATCGTGGCGCAAGACCTCCGGCCGGCCGGGATACCATTGCCCGGCAATAGGAGAGGGACGAACACTTTCCTGTACTTGCATCGCTTCTACCTCCTGAAACGGTGAAAATCTCGCTTGAGATATTCCCATTCTAGCATAATTCGCCCCGCCCGGCGCGCCCTCCAACGTATTCTCCCCTCCCCCATTGGGGGAGGGGTTGGGGGTGGGGGGGGAACAGAATTGGAATTACACCGTATTCATCCCTCCGTATTCCTCACGCATCCTTCCGCTTTTCCTCTATCACATCCTGCAAAATCGCATCCAGGTTGTAACGCGGCTCCCAGCCCAGCAGGGAACGCAGTTTGCTCGTATCTGGAACGCGGCGGCGCATGTCGTCGAAGCCTTTGGCGTAAGCCTCCTCGTAGGGAATGCGCGTGATGCGCGGGTCATCGGCGGGCGGAAGCGTTGGAGCGCCCTCCACGGCGGCCAGGACGCGGCGCGCCAAATCCAGAATGGTGGTCTCCTCCGAATTGCCTACGTTGAAGACCTGTCCCACGGCCTCAGGATGCTGCGCCAAGCCCGTGATGGCCTGCACCGCGTCGTTCACGTGCATGAAACAGCGCGATTGCCCGCCGTCGCCGTATACCGTCAACGGCTCGCCGCGCAGCGCTTGTCCCACAAAGCGCGGGATGACCATCCCGTAGCGCCCCACCTGCCGCGGCCCCACCGTGTTGAACAGGCGGAAGACGACCAC
>JANTFR010000169.1 GCA_024763355.1 Anaerolineales bacterium | reverse complement strand
GCGTCAAGATAGGCCGCAATCTGGCTTTGCGACATGCCCTGGTAATACGCCAGTTCGATAACCTGGCGCTGTTCCGGCGGCAAATCGAGGAGGGCAAAGCGCAAAGTGCGCCAACGCGCCTCCTGGGTGGCGCTTTGCGGGTCGGGGAGATGTAGCCAGGTATCTTCGGGGTCGTTCGGACTGCCGAACTCCGGGCGGCGGTTCTCCAGGCGGATGCGGTCGAGAGCGGTGCGGCGGGCGATGGTCATCAACCAGGCCGCCAGCGAACCTTTGCGGGGCGTGTAAGAGGCGGCGCGCGTCCACAACTTGAGGAAGGCATCCTGTGTAACCTCCTCGGCGGCCATGCGTTCCCCCAACATGCGCAGGGTCAGGGCATAGACCTGCGCCGCGTAGCGGTCGTAGAGTTTGAGAAAAGCGTTCCGGTCGCCCTGAGCCACCAGGGCGGCCAGGCGGGCGTCCTCTTCGGCAAAGTCTGGCATGGCCTGGTTCTAGCCCTGCATCCAGCGGGTCTGGTAGGGAGCCAGGCGCAGGTGCGCCTGGTAAGGAGCCTTCTCCGCCAGCAAGCCGCGCCACGTTCCGGTGGGCAGGGCGATTTCCACGGGACGTGCCGAGACGTTGTGGAGGCACAAGATGCGTTCCTCGCCGCGGGGGGCAGTCCGCAGCACGGCGAAGACGGCGGGGTGCAAGCGCAAGACCTCCTGCCCGCCGAAGGGATGGAAGGCGGGATGCTCTCTCCGCACCCGCAGCAGATGTGCATAGCCATTGAATACTTGCGCGGTGCGGGAATCCTCCTGCGCCAGCCCGGCCTCCAGCCTCTCCAGATGGAACTTTTGACGGTTGATGGCGCGGGCATGTCCCTCCCGTTCGACGCACTCCTGACAGTTGGATGAGCCGAACAAACTATGGACGTAGATGCCCGGCACGCCTGCCAGCGCGAGCATGAGAGCCTGGGAGGTCAAAAAGCGCGGCACGTCCAGCGGAGAGGGGCGGGCGGGGTCGTTGAGGGCATCGAACAAAGTGATGTTCAACTCGTAGGGACTTTGACTGCCGTCGGCGTTGGTCTTGTATGAAACTCGTCCCCCGTGCGCCAGGGCGTTCTCCACCAGGGCAGCGATTTCCTGCGGGGTGAGCAGCCCCTCGGCGGGGCGCACGCCGATGCCGTCGTGGGAGGCGATGAAATTGAAGAAGGTCCCTCCCGGCGGGGTGTGCAGCGCGGCAGCCCAATCCGTCAGGCGCTCGGCGCTGCCGGTCTGGAAGGCGTGCAGGGTCAGGGGGGCCAGGGGGAACTGGTACACCAGTTGGGCCTCGTCCGTCCCGCTCCCGTCGGGGAGCAAATCCCCAAAATAACTGATGTTCTCCTCGTGGGGGACGTTGGTCTCGGTAATCAAGAGCACGTGGGGGGCGGCGGCATCCAGCAGAGCGCGGAAGAACTTCACCACGCGGTGCGTCTGCGGGAGGTGGATGCAAGACGTGCCGATTTCCTTCCACAGGTAAGCGATGGCGTCCAGGCGAATGATGTCGGCCCCTTGCGCGGCGTAGAAAAGGAGCACGTCGCTGATTGCCAGGAGCACCTCCGGATTGGCGTAGTTCAGGTCAACCTGGTCGGCGCTGAAAGTCGTCCACACCCACTTACGGCCTGCGGTGGTCTCGAAGGGGGTCAGGAGGGGCGAAGTGCGCGGACGGACGACCCTCGAAAGGTCGGTATCCGGCTCCACGGTGATGAAAAAGTCCCGCCAGGGGGCCTCGTCCCGCAAGAAGCCCTGGAACCAGGCGCTTTGCACCGAAATGTGGTTGATGACCGCGTCGAACATCAGGCGGAAGCGGGCGCGCAGGGGGCGCAGGTCTTCCCAGTTGCCGAAAGCGGGATTGACTTGCGTGTAGTCAATGACCGAGAAACCGTCGTCGGAGGAGTAGGGGAAGAAAGGCAGCAGATGCACCCCGCTGACCAGCCCTTCCAGGCGGCGGGAAAGGAAGCGCGTCAGGGTTTGCAGGGGCGGGCGCTCGGCCTCCTGAAACTGGTCGCCGTAGGTGATAAGCACGGCGTCCCGCGCCGTCAGGCGCTCAGCGGGCGGCGGCGGGAAGGGATGTTCCCTGCGAAAGGCCTCGATACGGGCGCGCACGATAGGCAGCAGCGTGGCGGCGCGTTTCTCGCCGTACAGAAAGCGCAGATGAGCGTGCAAGCGGGCAAAGGGGTCAGTCAAGGGGAATTACCTCCCAGGAAGCGTTAGGGATTTCAATAGCGCGTACCTGCTCCGGCGGCAGATGCTGATAGCGGATTTTGAGCAGGGCAATCGGGATGCGATGAGAAACCAGCCCGACGGTCTCTCCGGCGTGGCGGCTGATGATTTCGTCCGCCGCGGCGTAGACGCGGGCGCGCACTTGCCGGAGGGTCTCGCCTTCGGGGATGCGCGTTTCCCAGGGGGCGCGTTCCCATTGCCGGAACAGGGCGGGATACTCCCTTTGGATGGCTTCCGTCAAACGAGATTGCCACACCCCCAGATGGATTTCCATCAAACGCGGCTCGAAGTGGACCGCCAGCCCCAGGGTCTCGGCAATCACCGCCGCGGTTTGGGCGGCGCGCCGCAGCGGACTGCTGTAAAGCGCCTCCAGCCCTACCCCGCGCAGCGATTCCGCCGTGCGGCGGGCTTGCGCCAGCCCGCGGGCGTTCAGGGGCGGGTCGGCCTGCCCCTGATAGCGGCCTTCCACGTTCCAGTCCGTTTCTCCGTGGCGGATGAGCACCAGTCGGGTCATGGTTCCAAGCCGCGCTTCTGACGGTATTCGGGAATCTCAATCATCGGGGGGCGCTCCAGTTCGGCGATTTCCTCCACATCCAGGAAGTAGTGCCCGGCCTCGTAGTGCACAATCTTCATCGTGCGGTTGACATCCTGGAGCAACTCCTGCCCGTAGCGCTTTTCCAGTTTGCCAATCATGGTCTGGATGATGGCGAAAGCCATCTTGCTCAGGTTGGAGAGCGACTGGTTACGGTGGATGCGCTCGACCAAATCCACCTGGGCGATGGAGCGCAGTTTGAATTGCTCGAACATCCCAATCAGGATGGCGGTTTCCACGCCGTAGCCGGAGGCGAAGGTCAGGCGTTCCAGCGCAGAGCGGCGGCCTCCGTACTCGCCGGAGAGGGGCTGAATCACGCCGGAGAGTTCGGGGTAGAACAGGTTGATGAGCGGGCGGGCGGTCAGTTCGGTGACGCGCCCGCCGCGTCCGGGCTGCAATCCGTGGCTGGATTTGAGCGGGCGGCGGTAGAAGCCTTTGGTGAGCATCAGCCGCCGGTTGTAGAGCAGAGGTCCAATCAGGCCATAGACGAAACGGGGGTGAAAATTGCTGATGTCGGTATCCACCCAGATGATGAGGTCGCCTTTGGTCACGTAGAGACTTTTCCACAGGGCTTCGCCCTTGCCGTGCCGCGCCCCGTACTGAGGCAGAACCTCCTGATGGATGTACACCGGGATACCCAGGTCTTCGGCGATTTTGCGGGTGTTGTCGGTGGAGTTGGAATCCATGAGGACGATTTCATCCAGCAGGGGGAGGCGTTCCATCAGGACGCGCTGGCAGGTGTGGATGATAGGCCCAATAGTGGCCTCCTCGTTGAGGGCGGGCAGCGCCAGACTGATGGTCAGGCCGCGCTCTTCTTTCAACTGCACCAGGGCGCGCAGGTTGGCGAACTCGTCCGAGTGGAAGGTGTTTTCGGCGAACCAGTGGTCAACTAGCACGGAGATAGCGTGCGCTCCGAAGCGCCGCGGGTCGGCGTGCTTGGGCACGGCGCGGCGCGTCTTGACGGCTATCACCGCGCAGGGGGCCTCTTTCAGGGCGGCATCGGCGATATCTCCGAAGGAAGCGGTGGAGGCCGTGGGGTAGGTGGATGTGCCCAGCACCATCAGGTCGTGGCCTTCGGCTGCCTTCAGGATGGCCTGAAGGCGGTCTTTGGCGGTTTGGGTGCGGTGTTCGGTGCGCGGCATTTCGGAGAGCACCTGCTCCATGCCGGCAAAGTCAAGGGCTTCGCGGCGTTCCAGTTCGGCTTCTTCGGCGCGCAGGCGCAGCGAGACCAGGTGACCGTCGTGTTCGCGGGCCAGCATTTGCCCCAGGCGCAGCGAGAGTTCGCCGTGCGGCCCGCCGCGGTTGGGAATGATGATTTTTTTCGGGGCAGGGGGCAGCGGCCCGCGCAGGAGGGCGATGTCGCAGGGTGGGTGGGAAAGGAGTTCCGCGGCGGTCAGGTGCATGGCCTGCAAATGGGTCGGCCAGTTGAGCACCAGCAGGTCAATGCTGTCTTCCTCCGCCAGAACGAGGCGCAAATCGTCCCAGGGGGTGAAGGAAACGCGGATGCGGGCTTTGGACTGGATGGAAACGCGGTCTACGTGACGCTGCATCAGGCGGCGCAGTTCGCCGGCTGCGGCGGCCCCGGCGCTCAGGTTGGCTCCTTCGGGGACGGGGACAAGGCCCACCAGCAGTACCGGCTCCGATTTTGCCAGCCAGTGCGCCAGGGTGAGCAGCGATTCGTTGTCGCCTTCCGGCATGAGAGGAATGAGCACCTTGGGGGGGCGTTTTCTGTGGGAGCGGGGGTCATCCATGGGAATTTGCCTCCTTGACGAGAGGGACGAGATGCTCCTTGAGTATAGCCTCCCAGCGGTAATGCCGCAAGACGCGTCGGCGCAAACGGTAGGCGGTGTCTTCTTCCAGAAAGCGGGCGATGCGGCGGGCAATCACGGCGGGGTCGCCGCGCGGGTCGAAGAGGTGGGCGGCATGCCCGGCGCTGCTCTCCCGGATGGGAGGCAGGTCGGCGGCGAAAACAGGCAGGCGGGTCAGCCCGGCTTCCAGGACGGGGATGCCGAATCCCTCCCGCAGACTGGGGAAGAGCAGCAGGTCGGCCAGGCGGTAGAGGTCGCCGAGAACGGCATCCGGGATGTGGAGGGGCGCGCCGTCTTCACCGTGCTGATAGAGAAAATGTACTCGCGCCCCGAGCGAATCCCGCAGGGAGAGCAGTTCTTCCAGGTAGGCGCGGTTGGCGGGGTTGTGCGGGCCGGGCGGCCCGGTGACCAGCAGGGCCGCCCGGGGATGGGTCTCCTGCAAGGCGGCGGTGATGCGGAGGCCCAATTCGATGTTCTTGCGGCGGGTGATGCGCGCCGGCAGGAGGATGAGCGGCTCGGCTTCCAGCAGGGCGAGACGCGTCATCAGGCGGCGGGTGAGCGGTTCGAGTTTGAGGAAGGAGGCGGCATCCACACCGGGGGGCACGACCCGAATCCGGGTAGCGGAAACACCCAAAAGGGCGGCCAGTTTCTCCCGTCGGGGGGTAGAAACGACCACGTAGCGGGTCTTCTCCCAGGGGGTGCGGAGCAAATCCCAGGGAAATCCCGGGTGCATTTCGGGGATGTAGAGGGCATCCTGCCAGGCGAAATCGTGGCACCAGGCAATCAGGCGCAGGGCGTCTTCCCGGACGAGATGGTGCAGGGCGGCGGTGAGGGGCAGGTTCTTGTGCAGGGTGACGACGTTGTGGGCGATGGCGACCGGGGCCTGGCGCAGGATGGGGC
>JANTFR010000168.1 GCA_024763355.1 Anaerolineales bacterium | reverse complement strand
AGCGGCGATTCTCTGGTGGGCGGTACCGGCGGCGATTACCTGACCGGCGGTGACGGCGATGATTTCCTGGTGGCCTCTACCGGCGACGACAGTTTGAGCGGCGGGGCAGGCAACGATTATCTGGATGCCTCCCCGGATGTGGACGGCCTGGTGGATGGAGGACTGGGCAACGATACCCTGATAGGGGTGCTGGGCGGCGATTCCTTCAACGACGACGGCGGCTCGGATTGGCTCATCGAACCCGACCTGGACGTCCCCTCTCTGACGCTTTCGAATGCCACTATCGGCGATTTTGAAATCGTGCGTATCACTGCCGGTAACAGCGCCAACCTGGTAGATGCCTCCGCTTTCTCGCATGGAACCCTGTACGTCGAGGGATTGGGCGGCGACGATACCCTCATCGGGGGAACGGGCGGGAACACTCTTCTGGGGGGCGATGACAACGATTCCCTTGTCGGCGCATCTGGTGTGGATTCCCTTGACGGTGGCCCTGGATACGATACCCTTATCGGGAATAGCGGCGACGACTGGTTGTACGGAGGCCAGCAGGATGACATCCTCACCGGCGGTCAGGGGGCTGATTACGCCGATGGCGGCCCCGGCGTGGACATGCTGGATGAAAGCCTGACCAGCCCCCTCTCTGCCACCCTGACCCTCAGCGCTACCTTTTACCTGGAACCGGACCTCATCTCTCCCCCCGCCGTTATCACCAATCCCTTCGCCAATATCGAGACCGCTGAAATCACTGCCACGCAGGGAACGCAAATTCTGGATGCTCACGCCTTTAGCGGCACGGTCACCCTGGACGGCGGGGCGGGCAGCGACACGCTCTACGGGGCTTCCGGCGACGATGTGCTCCTGGCCTCGGCCTATCTTGCCGGAGATAGCAATTGGCTGCAAGGCAACGGCGGGAGGGATTTCATCGTTGGGGCGGAGGGGAACGACGTTCTCCTGGGCGACGACCCGGCGAACTCTGCGGTGGGGGGCGCGGATACGCTCTCCGGCGGCGGCGGGGACGATACGCTCGTTGGACACGCCGGGGCTGACCTGCTGGCCGGGGAGACGGGTAACGACCTGATGTACGGCAGTAACGATAACGATACCCTCTTGGGCGGCGGCGATGACGACGCCCTGTGGGGCGGTTTTGGCGATGACTCGCTCATAGGGGAGGCCGGTGCCGACAGTCTCAACGGAGAAGATGGCCAAGACATCCTCGCTGGCGGCACGGAAGACGACACCCTCTACGGCAGCGTGGGGAGCGACCAACTCACCGGCGATGCCGGCAATGATTGGCTCTACGGCGAAAACGATAACGATTCGCTCTACGGCTCGGATGGCGATGACATGCTCTATGGCGGCAGTGGAGATGACTTTGTGCAGTCCACCGCGGGCATCAACATTCTCCACGGAGATGCAGGCAACGACACCCTCGTGGGCGGCCTGCACGAAGACAGCCTCTACGGCGGCGACGGCAGTGATTCGCTCGTAGGCGGCGCTTCCAATGACCAGTTGTACGGCGAGAACGGCGGCGACTGGGCCGATGGCGGTCCCGGTGACGACCTGGTATACGGCGACGGGGACAATGACCTCTTCCCCGGCCCCGATACGCTCACCGGTGGCAATGGCACGGATGAAATCTACGGCGGCAAAGGAAACGACCTGCTCTTTAATGCCGAGACCGGTACTAACATTTTCCACGGTGGTCTCGGCGATGACCTTTATCAGTTTCAGGCCACCGGCAACAGCCTCAACACTGCTCAGGAGAACCTCAACGAAGGCGCCAATGACCGCGTGGAGTTCACCCTCACGGCAGGCGACGACCAGGTTGTCCTGGATGCTGCCGCTGAACAGGCGGTCAGCGGGGCGGATGGCGTCCATTTCGACGCCAACCTGGAAAAACTCACCATCCTGGCCGGAGATGGTGACGATACAATCCAGGTGACGCCCTCGGAATTCGTCTCCTTCCATGTGGATGGCGGCGCGCACGCCGCCGGCGATTCCCTGACCTACAACAGAACCGGCCTGCAGAACGCCAGCGACGATGGCGCGGGCACAATTACCGCCGACGGACGTCAACCCGTCACCTACGAACGCGTCGAGAGCGTCACCCTGGTCGAAATCCTGAAGAAAATCTTCCTGCCGCTGGTGATGAAGTAGCCGTCCCCCGTCTCTCCTCCGTCGTCCGTCGTCCGTTGTCCGTCGTCCATCGTCCGTCCTCCCCATGCGCCTCCTCTTCGTCATTCCCCATTACTACGCCCCTGGCAGCGGCAGGCACGCTTCGCAACATGTTGACCCCTTACCCCGCGTCCAGGCGCTCACCGCCTGTCTGAGCGCCTTACACACCCATTTCAGCGCCCCCCAGGGAAGCATCCACATCGCGGGGCGGCGTCTTGTGCCTGCCAACGAGCATTTTGCGCATCACATCGCAGTCCATCTCGTCACGGACGGGCAACACCATCTGCTGGAGCGTCTTTCTCTGCCTCCCGCCCTCTACACGCACACCCCCGTGGAAAGCGAACCGCGCTTTCTGGGCTTTGCCTGCCAGCGTCTCCTGGCCGAACATTTGGGGGAATTTGACTACTACGCCTACCTGGAAGACGACCTCATCCTCCACGACCCCCTCTTCTTCCACAAACTGCGCTGGTTCAGCCTCCAGATGGGGGACGCCTGCCTCTTGCAGCCCAACCGCTACGAGAGCGCCCCTGCTGCCCCGTACCGCAAGGTGTATGTGGATGGGGATTTGCGCCCCGAAGTGATCGCCCCCTTTCAGGATGTGAGCCGCGCCCCGGAAGTGCGCGCCCTCCTTTTGGGGAGCGAACTGCGTTTTGTGCGGCCTCTGAACCCTCATAGCGGCTGCTACTTCCTCAACGCGGCCCAGATGCGCCGCTGGGCCTCCCGGCCCGATTTCGGGCGGCCCTCCGGAGATTTCATCGGCCCTTTGGAGAGCGCCGCCACTCTCGGGGTGATGCGCCACTTCAAAATCTACAAACCCGCCCCCGAAAATGCCGCCTTCCTCGAAATCCAGCACTACGGGACGAACTTCCTGCGCCTCCTGGGGCGCGAAATCAATTTGCCGGAAACCTCATGAACGTATCCGAAACGTATCTGAATCTATCCGCACCGTGTGCAGAGTAATTGCGGGGGCGTCGCCCCGCCGATGCGAAAGCAGAAACTTTGGCTGCGAGGTCGCCCGCCCTTTGAACAAGGAGTGAAAGATGCATCTCAACAAGTGCAAGCACATTGTCCTCAGTCTGATGTTTGGCGGGCTGCTCCTGTCCGGATTGTTTCTGCTGTTGAATGGAGCATCTCGGATTGCCCGCGCCGCCTCCGGTGACCTCTTCGTCACAACCGGAGGCGGCGGTGACTGCTCCCAGACCAGCCCCTGTGACTTGCAGACCGCCCTGGGTATGGCGAGCGAGGGCGCCACGCTCTACGTGGCGCAGGGAACCTACACCGGCGCTGGCGGGGCTGTCGTTACCGTCACCCAATCTATCGCCCTTTACGGCGGGTGGGATGGCACTGCAACCACGCCCGTTGTGCGCGACCCTGACGCCTATCCCGTCACATTGAACGGCGAAGACGCACGGCACGTGGTCTACATCGCCGGAGACATCGCACCCACAATCGACGGCTTCATCATCACCGGTGGGAAAGCGGAGGACGGGGGTGGTATCTACGTCTATGCCGCTTCGCCCATCATTCAGAACAACGTCATTACGGCCAACCGCACCATCACCAGCGGTACCTACTATGACGGGCGCGGCGGTGGCATCTATGTGGGCGGGAGCAGCACCGCCACCGTTGCCCGGAACCACATCATCAGTAACACGTCAGGCTATGGAGGCGGGGTTTACCACGATGGCAGCACTACCATTACCATCACCGCCAATGAGATTGCCGGGAACCTTGCTTCCTACCGGGGCGGCGGCATCACGATAGAGAATGCCCCGGATATCGTTCAGGCTAACCTCATTTCCGGCAACATTGCCGCGAACGATGGCGGATGTATGCTCCTCTGGGCCGCGGCTTCCCAGGTAGAGGCAAATTGGATTGTCAACAATGCTGCCTCCATCGGCGGAGGGATTAGCATGGGGAACAATGCTACCCCCAGCCTGACGAACAACCTGCTCATCAGCAATACCCAAGACGGACTCTTTGTTGGCTCATCTTCGCCCGCAGTAATCAACAACACAATCGTTGGCAGCGGGTTGGGCGGCACGTGGTATGGGATTGACCTCAGGAGCAGTGCTACTTGCTCACCACCTTACTGTACGACCGGGGTATACACCAACAACATCGTCACCGGATACGAGGTCGGTATTCGTGGCACAGGTCCCATCACCCCCGTAATCGACTATAACGACGTGTGGGGGAATACTGTGGCGGATTACAATCTCCCCTCCGGCGTAGTGACCGGCACGCACAACATCTCGCTGGACCCCCTCTTCGTCAACCCGGCGGCTGATGACTACCATCTGCAAAGCGTCTCGCCCTGTGTGGACGCGGGGGACCCGTCTGGAGTGCCTCCCGCCCCCTCGACCGACATCGACGGCGACCAGCGTCCCGTAGGCGACCGGGTGGACATCGGCGCTGACGAGTACGCCATCCATGTCTACTTGCCCTTGGTATTGCGCAACGCGCAGCCGTAGCCAAACAAGTATTGCCCTGGTCGAGAAAAGTCGCCTGACAAGTATGCGATGCAGCGCCCCCCTGGTGTGCTCCGACCTCGAGTGGGGGGCGCTCTCTGGAGTTGATTCCCCTCCGCATTGCTTTTTTGCCGCTGTCTGAAAGTGTCACCCAATTCCCAGGCGGATTGGGACTACCTCGCTTGGAACCTCATGGACGTATCCGAAGCCATCCGCACCAAACGCGCCGTCCGCAAATTTCGCCCCGAGCCGCTGCAAGAATCCGAAATCCTTGCCATCCTGAACGCCGAGCGGCGCCCCCTGGATGAGATTGTCCATTGGGAACGCTGGTGATGCGCGTCTTCTATCACGACCTGTTCACTTTCCCCTTGCCGGAGAAGCACCGCTTCCCCATCGAGAAGTACCGCCTGGTGCGCGAGCGCCTCCTGGCCGAAGGGATTCTCTCTCCGGATGCACTCCACATCCCCCCGGCGGCCAGTGACGCCCAACTGGAACTGGCGCACACGCCCGCTTACCTCCGCAAGGTGCAGAACGGGACGCTCACGCCTCAAGAAATCCGCCGCATCGGGTTTCCGTGGTCGCCGCAACTGGTGGAACGCTCCCGCCGTTCGGTGGGTAGCAGCATCGCCGCCGGGCGCGCCGCCCTGGAAGAGGGCCTGGCCGTCAATCTGGCGGGGGGGACGCACCATGCCCACCCTGATTTTGGCTCCGGTTACTGCGTGTTCAACGATGTGGCCGTTGCCATCCGCGTTCTGCAAAGCGAAGGCTGCATCCGCCGCGCTGCGGTGATTGACTGCGACGTGCATCAGGGCGACGGAACTGCGGCCATCTTTGCGGGAGACCCCTCCGTGTTCACCTTCTCGGTGCATGGGGCTAAAAATTTCCCTTTCCATAAGCCGCCCAGTTCGCTGGATATTCCCCTCCCCGACGGCGCGGGCGA
>JANTFR010000167.1 GCA_024763355.1 Anaerolineales bacterium | reverse complement strand
ATCAGCCCTTCGCTCTCGTAATCCAGGCGGCCTACGGGGTAGAGATGCCCTTCCACGGGAACCAGGTCGCGCACCGTGGGACGGGTATCCGCCTCGCGGGTGGAACTCAGCACCCCCCGCGGCTTGTAGAGGGCGATGTAAACCTTCTTGACGGGGCGCGTGCGGATGCGCTGTCCGTCCACGCGGATATCGTCCCGTGTCGGGTCGGCCTTCTGCCCCGGCACGGCAGTTTGTCCGTTGACGGTGACGCGTCCCTGGCTAATCAGCGTATCGCAAGCCCGGCGGGAGCCAACCCCGGCGCGGGAGAGAATTTTTTGCAGGCGGTCTTCCATAAAATGTAGTCGGTTAGTCGGTTGGTCAGTTAGTCGGTTGGTCAGTTAGTCGGTTGGTCAGTTAGTCGGTTGGTTAGTTGGTCGGTTGGTCAGTTAGTCAGTTAGTCAGTTAGTCGGTTGGTCAGTTAGTCGGTTGGTCGGTTGGTTAGTTGGTCGGTTGGTCGGGTAGTCCGTGGTCTGTGGTCTGTCGTCTGTGGTCTATCGTCCACCGTCCACCGTCCACCGTCCCCCTCACCCTTTCAACAGCGTATCAGGCTCTGTTTCTGCTTCGGGTTCGTCCAGGTCGAGGGGCGGGAGGTCGTCCAGAGAGTTCAGCCCGAAGTGGAGGAGGAAATCGGCGGTTGTGCCGTACAGGATGGGGCGTCCCGGCCCCTCGGCACGGCCCATTTCCTCAATCAATCCCTTGCTGAGCAAACTTTTCATCACCCCGTCGCTGTTCACGCCGCGGATAGCGTTGATTTGCGGACGGGTGACGGGCTGCCGATAAGCGACGATAGCCAGCGTCTCCAGCGCGGCGCGGCTCAGACGGGTGGTGGCCTCCAGGCCGAGCAGACGTTCCACCCAGGGAGCGGCCTCCGGCGCGGTGGTCAGTTGCACCCGCCCCTGGTGGCGCTGCAAGCGGATGCCGCGCCTCTCCAAACTGGCGGCGTAGGCATCCAGCGCCTTTTTGGCCTCGCGGGTAGGAACATCCAACGCGGCGGCCAGTTGCTGTGCGGTCACTGGGCCGGGGGCGGCAAACAAAAGCGCCTCCACCCGCGCCAGCAGGGAGAGTCCGGGAGAAGATTCGGGCAAAGAAGACATGCTATAATTTGGCGTTACGTCTCACAACCTGCACACTGGCAAACTTTGATACTCGCAAACCTGCACATTTTCACACTTTTTCACTTGCAAACTTCTCACTACAACAAACACGCATTATACCATTGGGCCTTTCTTGCCCTCCTCGCCCTGCTCCTCGCCTCCTGCGCCCCTCCCCAGAGCGGCCCTGAGACCATGCAGGTGCTTGTTGCTGCGGATGGCAGTCAGCAAAGCGTGAGCGTTCCCCTGGGTTCCACCGTCCAGGAGGCGCTGGACGCCGCCGGGGTCTCTCTGGGCGAACTGGACCGGGTTGACCCGCCGGCCTACACCGTGCTCAGTGACGGCGCACAGGTACGCGTGGTGCGCGTGCGGGAGGAATTTGAAATCGTCCAGGAGACCGTTCCCTTCGAGCGGCAGACTTTACGCAGCGAATCCCTCCCCGAAGGCGAGACGCGTCTGCTGCAAACCGGCGAGAACGGCACGCGGGAGGTCACCATTCGGCGGCTCTACGAGGACGGCGAAGAAATCTCGCAGAGCACCGTCAAAGTGAACGTCATCCGCACGCCCGTGCCGGAAATCGTCATGGTCGGCAGCCAGACCACCGTCGAGCGGCTGGAGATTCCCGGCAAACTGGTCTATCTGGACGGCGGCAACGTCTGGCTCATGCAGGGCAGCACCGTTGACCGCTCTCCCGTCCTCACCCTGGGCGACCTGGACGGGCGCGTCTTCTCCCTCTCGGCGGACGGCAAGTGGCTGCTCTTTACCCGCGTCTCCGAGGAGGAGAACACCATCAACACCCTTTGGGCGGCGCGCATAGACCAGACGCCCCCCCTCCTGATTGACCTTCAGGTTGCCAACGTGGTGCATTTTGCCGATTGGGTGCCCGGCTCCACCTTGCGGGTGGCCTACTCCACCGTGGAGCCGCGCAGCGCCGCTCCCGGCTGGCAGGCCAACAACGATTTGCAACTCCGCAGTTTCAGCACCAGCGGATGGGTGTCCCGTCCCACCGTCGTGGCGGATGCCAATGCCGGGGGCATTTACGGCTGGTGGGGGACGACTTTCCGCTGGTCGCCCGACGGGGATGAGATAGCATTTGCCCGTCCCGATGGCGTCGGGCTGGTGGATTTCGAGACCGGGGAATTCCGCCGCTTGCTGGAACTTACCCCCTTCCAGACCTTCGGCGATTGGGCCTGGGTTCCGGGGGTGGCGTGGTCTCCCCAGGCGGATACCCTCTTCACGGTGGAGCATCTCCCTTTGGAGGGCGCGGGAGACCCCGAAACCTCGCCCCTTTTTGGGGTGGCTGCCCTCCCCCTGCGGGCGGGCGCGCCCGTTTCCCTCATCAACCAGACGGGGATGTTTGCCCAACCGGTCACATCGCCGCTCCAGCCGACTCCCGAAGACCCCGCGGGGTATCAGGTGGCCTACTTGCAGGCCGTCTCTCCCCGGCAGAGCGATACCAGCCGCTACCAACTGGTGCTGATGGATAGAGACGGCTCCAACCGGCGCGTCCTGTTCCCACAGGAGGGCGCGCCCGGCCTGGAGCCGCAGCGCGTCCTCTGGTCGCCCGCCCCCATGCCGGGTGGGGATGCCTACGCCATCGCCTTCCTGTATCAGGGCGATTTGTGGATGGTAGATACGCTTAGTGGTATAGCCCAGCAGGTCACGGGAGACGGCCTGGTGACGCGTCTCGACTGGCGCTGAGGCCTGACGATATTGCAACCTGGGGTGTATCCGAAATCCCCTACAATCATTTTCCACGGAGGTTCCATGCGTGTGCTTATCACCGGCGCAGCCGGTTTTCTAGGTTCTCATTTATGTGAGCGTTTTCTGGATGAGGGGCACGAAGTCGTCGGGATGGATAACTTTATCACCGGCAGCCCGCAAAATCTGGCGCATCTGGCCGGACGGGAGAGTTTCTCTTTCATCCGTCACGATGTCTCCAATTTCATTTTCGTGCCGGGGAAGGTGGATATTGTCCTGCACTTTGCCTCGCCGGCCAGCCCCAACCCCCTTTCTCCTTTTGGATACCCCAATTTGCCCATCCAGACAATGAAAGCCGGCGCTTTGGGGACGCACAACTCCCTGGGGGTGGCGCGGGCGCACGAAGCGCGCTTCCTGCTGGCCTCCACCAGCGAGATTTACGGCGACCCCGAAGTCCATCCGCAAGACGAGTCCTACTGGGGACGCGTCAATCCCATCAGCCCGCGCTCCGTTTACGACGAAGCCAAGCGCTTTGCCGAGGCCCTCACGATGGCGTACCACCGCTTTCACGGCTTGAACACCGGTATCGTGCGGATTTTCAACACCTATGGCCCGCGTATGCGGATTGACGATGGACGCGTGGTGCCCAATTTTCTCAAACAGGCGCTCCAGCAACAACCGCTTACCGTCTACGGAGACGGCCAGCAGACCCGCAGTTTTTGTTATGTGGACGACCTCATCGAGGGCATTTACCGCCTGGTGATGTCCGACTACCACGAACCGGTCAACATCGGTAACCCGGAGGAGACCAGCATCCTGGAATTTGCCAAGACCATCAATCGCCTGACCCACAATCCCGCCGAGATGGTCTTTCGAGAACGGCAGCGCGGTGAGAGCGACCCGCAGCGCCGCCGTCCCGACATCACCCGCGCCCGCCGGGTACTCGGCTGGGAGCCGCAAGTCGGTCTGGAGGAGGGCCTCCTGCGCACCATCCCGTATTTCAAGGAGAAACTCGGATTAGCATGACCATGATTTTGAACAACCCGCGCGAACGCTCGCGTTTCTTTCGCTTTGCCACGGTGGGCATCACCGGCGCACTGGTGGATTTCGGCACGATGAATGTCCTCACCCGCTTGCTTGGGCTGCCCCTCGTGGTGGCCGGGACGTTTTCCTTTGCCGCTGCCATCCTCAATAATTTCACCTGGAACCGTCACTGGACGTACCCCGATTCGCGCTCCAAGCCGATTGTGCAGCAACTCGTCCAGTTTGCCCTGGTCAGCGTGATGGGGTTGGGCATCCGCCTGCCCATCCTGGCTTTCGTCAAACCCCTATGGTTGCGCGTTCTGAGCGGTTTACCCTTTGAGATTCCCTTCTTTTCATTGGAATTCCTGAGCAACAACCTGACCCTGGTGATTGCCGTCATAATTGTCATGTTCTGGAATTTCTTCGTCAACCGCTATTGGACGTATAACGACGTGGAGTAGGTTGTCTTCTGGGGCGGTACAGACTCAAGATGAGATTTCCACCTTCGTGCCATTCGTGTCCATTCGTGCTGTAATTTCAACAGTTCGTTGAAAAATTCTGTTGCCCCATCCCCCCAGCGTACTCTCCCCTCCCCCAGTGGGGGAGGGGTTGGGGGTGGGGGCAGAACGAGAAACGCCCACGTGGACAGGTGGACGGAATTTTCAATGATTGGTGGGAATTACACCCATTCGTGTAAATTCGTGTAAATTCGTGGACTATGCTGCCTCCCGACTTCCTCGACTCTCTCCGCCGCGCCGGCGTAGAGACGCGCACCGACCCGGTGACGCGCACCCTCTACAGCACCGACGCTTCCATCTATCAGATTGAACCCCTCGGCGTGGCCTTCCCCGGCAACGATGTAGAACTCTCCGCCGTCGTGGAACTGGCCGCCGCACACCGCGTCCCCCTCCTGCCGCGCGGTGCAGGCTCCAGCCTGGCCGGGCAGGCCGTGGGGGAGGCCCTCATCCTCGATCTCTCCCGACACCTGACCGCCTTTGCCATTGACCCTGAAAGTCGTACCGCCGTAGCCCAGCCCGGCGTCGTCCTGGGGGCGCTCAACCGAGAGGCCGCCCGTTACGGTCTGCAATTCGGCCCCGACCCCGCCTCGGCGGACCGCGCCACTGTGGGCGGCGTGGTGGGAACCAACGCCACCGGCGCCCACTCCATCCGTTATGGGATGGCTGCCGACCACCTTCTCTCTGCCGAAGTGCTCCTGTCCGACGGGCACACGGCGCGCTTTCTCCCCCTGCCCCTGAAGACCGCCGAGGCCGGGGCGCGGCAGGAGGGCATCCAGGGGGCGCTGTACCGCTTTGCCCTGCGCCTGCGCGCCGAACATGCTGAAACTGTGCGAGAGCACTGGCCGCGGGTCTGGCGGCGCGCTTCGGGCTACAACCTCAACTACCTGCTGCCCTGGTCGCCCGCCGTCCCGCCGCGTTGGGAGGGCGAGGCCTACCCCCCGCTCCCGCCGGAGCACATCAACCTGGCTCCCCTCTTCGCCGGTTCGGAGGGAACCCTGGGCGTCCTCAAGCGCGTCACCCTGCGCCTGGTGGAGCGTCCCCGGCACACCGTTTTGGGTGTCCTGCCCTACGAGAGCATCGCCGAGGCCTGCGACGACACTCCCCGCCTGCTCTCGCTGGGAGCCTCGGCGGTGGAACTCTTGCCGCGCATGTTGCTGCACCTCGCCCGCGCCGTCCCCGCCTACGCCCGCCAGTTGACCTTCGTACAAGGCGACCCCGC
>JANTFR010000166.1 GCA_024763355.1 Anaerolineales bacterium | reverse complement strand
GAGCGAGGAACTGGTCATCGTGATTGCACCGGAGGGAACCCGCAAGCAGACCGACCACTGGAAAACCGGCTTTTACTACATCGCTCTGGGAGCGGGCATCCCCATCGGCCTGGGCTTTGTAGATTACCCCTCCAAACGCATCGGCGTGGGAGGCTATCTCACCCCCACGGGCGATGTCCACGCCGATATGGAACGCATTCGCGCCTTCTATCAGGATATCCACGGGAAGTACCCGTCCGAACACGGCTCGGTACGCCTGCGAGATGAAGAACCCCCGGCAGAGTAACCAACTGCCCGGAAACGGCAGGGTGGCGGAGAAACTCCGCCACCCTGAGACAAAGCGGCCTTCCGACTTCGCTCTCAGGAAACGAAGCCGGCCTCCCGCAAGGCATCCAGCACCTCGGCGCTGTGTTTGGCGGGGCGCACTTTCTCGAAGACTTTGAGAATATCTCCGTTGGGGGAAATCAGGTAGGTGGTGCGCAGCACCCCCTCGTATTCGCGTCCCATAAATTTTTTCGGCCCCCACACCTCGTACAGGCGGCAGACTTCTTTCTCCGTATCGGAAAGGAGGGTGAAGGGCAATTCGTACTTGAGTTTGAATTTGGTGTGCGATTTGGGCGGGTCGGGGCTGACCCCCAGGACGACTACGCCGGCCTGCTGGTAGGCGGAGTAATCATCGCGGAAATTACAGGCTTCGGTGGTGCAGCCTTTGGTGTTGTCTTTGGGGTAGAAGTAGAGCACGACCGGCTTGCCGCGAAACTCGGAGAGCGTGTGCAGCGTGCCCGTCTCGTCCGGCAGGGTGAAATCCGGGGCAGGGATTCTGGCTGGTAAAGGCATGGCATACCTCCTGGTATGGGTAGGAGCAAAGGAAAGTCTTCAAGGTTACAGTGTACCACAAGGGGGAACGCGGTGCAGATGACAGCAGACTTCCGAGATTTGCAAAATCTCGGAAGTCTCGGTCTCGGTCTCGGAAGCCACCCGGCGATTGGAATCGCTGCAACAGTTGCGAAACCTGCCTTCGCAGGTTCGTGTCAAGCCGCCTTGCGGCGGCTTCGCAGGCGTCGCTGCGATTTTAGTCGCCGTACCTTGTCAAATTTTGGAATTCCTGCCCTGCTGCCCGGCTGCGGGCGAAACCGGCCTCCTCTCTGGTACACTTGCACCCTTGGGACATTCGTGCCCGTCCGCTCTACATCACCCTGCCATGAGACTTTCTTTCCATCACGCATCTCCCCTTACACGCGGCTACCTGATAGTCCTGACCGGTACCGCGCTGTGGTCCACCACGGCCATTCTCATCCGCCACTTGAACGACGCGTTCGCCATGTCGCCTATGGCCGTCGCTTTCTGGCGGGATTTCTGGGTCGCGCTGCTCTTGTGGGGTTTCTTTGCCGCCTTCAACCCCGCGGTGCTGCATCTTCCCAGACAGGATTACCGCTTTTTGCTCTGGTCGGGGCTGCTGCTGGCGGTCTTCAACAGTTTGTGGACGATTTCCGTCAAGGTCAACGGGGCGGCGGTCTCCACGGTGCTGATTTACAGTTCGGCGGCCTTCACCGCCCTTTACGAGCGTTGGTTCCAGAAGATGCCCCTCGGCCTCTCCAAAGGGACGGCCATCCTGCTCAGCCTGCTGGGCAGCGTGCTGGCTGCCGAGGCCTACACCGCGGCGGCCTGGAAACTCAATCCCTGGGGACTGGCGCTGGGGCTGCTCTCCGCCATCGCTTTCACCGTTTACAGCCTGGTTGGGAAACAAGCCGCCATCCGCCGCATCAACTCGTGGACGGCGCTGGTGTACTCCTTTTCGGCGGCGGCGGTCTTTCTGCTGGTCTTCAACCTGCTGGCAGACCGCTTCTCCCTGGCCGCCACGCTGACGCGGCTGACCGTGCTGGGCACCTCCTGGCAAGGGTGGGGCTGGATGATTCTCCTGGCCGGCGTGCCTACCATCGGCGGTTACGGGCTGTACACGCTGAGTTTGCGCTATCTGCGCGCCAGCGTTTCCAATTTGATTGCCACCCTGGAGCCTTCCATGACGGCCCTGCTGGCCTACCTCCTGCTGGGGGAACGCTTCACCATCGCCCAACTGACCGGCGGGCTGCTGATTCTGGTCGGCGTGGTGCTGGTGCGCTACGGAGAACGCCGAGACCTCACGCGCCGAGACCTCACGCGCCAAGACCTCACACGCCGAGATCTCACAGGTCTGTGAGACCTGTGAGGTCTTTCGGACTGACCGGCGGGCTGCTGATTCTGGTCGGCGTGGTGCTGGTGCGCTATGGAGAACGCCGAGACCTCACAGGTCTGTGAGACCTGTGAGGTCTTTCCCCCTCTGGTACAATCGGCGCACTATGCCCGCTATCGAAGTCCGTGACCTGCGCAAGACCTTCCGCACGCGGCGCAAAGCCGCCGGAATGCGCGCTTCGCTGCGCGCCCTGGTGCGTCCCGCCTATCAGGAGGTGGAGGCCGTGCGGGGCATCACCTTCGAGATGGAAGCGGGGGAAGTGCTGGGCTTCATCGGCCCCAACGGAGCGGGGAAATCCACCACCATCAAGATGCTGACCGGCATTCTGTACCCCACCGGGGGCGAGGCTCGCGTCCTGGGGCTGGTTCCCTGGGAGGAGAGACGCGCCCTGGCTTACCGCATCGGAACCGTCTTTGGGCAGCGCCCGCAATTGTGGTATCACCTTCCGGCGGTGGATACTTTTCGGCTGTTCGGCAAAATCTACGAGATGGAGGAGCGGGATTTAACGCGCCGCATCTCGGAACTGGCAGAAGCCTTCGAGATACGCGACCTGCTCGAAATCCCGGTGCGGAAACTCTCTCTGGGGCAGCGGATGCGCTGCGAGGTGGCGGCATCCTTCCTCCACAAGCCGCAACTCCTTTTGCTGGATGAGCCTTCCATCGGGCTGGATGTGGTCGCCAAGCAGCACATTCGGGATGCCATCCGCCGGATGAGTCGACAGGAAGGGGTGGGGGTGCTGCTCACTTCGCATGATGCGGGCGACCTGGAGGCGCTCTGCAAACGGGTCATCATCATCAACCACGGGCAAATCGTCTATCGAGATACCGTCTCGAACCTGAAGCGCCGCTACCTGACGACCAAAGAAGTGGGCGTGCGCTTTGCCGAGCGCGTTCCGGCGGATTTCCGCATGGAGGGGGTGGAGGTGCTCAAGGTGGGGCGCTACGGGGTCAAACTGCGCTTCGACGCCCGCCGCACGCCCGTGGAGCGGGTGCTCAGTGGCCTGGGGGCGTGGGGCGACCTGGTGGACATCACCATCACCGACCCGCCCCTGGAGACGGTCATCGCCCGCATTTACCAGAAGGCGGCGGACAATGGGTAAGTATGCCGCCATTTTCCGCATTCAATTGCTCAACTCGCTGGCCTATCCGCTGGAGTTCTTGGGGCGCAGCGTGATGGTGATGCTCTTTTTGTGGATTTTCTTCCAGTTGTGGAGCGTGGTGTACGCCGTCAACGGCGGGGGGCGCATGGAGGGGCTGCGTTTGCACGATACGCTGTGGTACTTCATGCTGGCCGAGACCATCGAGTTGGGGCGTCCCCGCCTGGCGCAGAGCATCGCCCAGGCCGTCAAGGACGGTTCGATTGCCTACCTGCTCAACAAGCCTTTCGATTTTCTGCTCTACCAGATGAGCGCCGGGATGGGGGAAAGCGCCGTCCGCATGGGGCTGGTGGCGTTTTTCGGGAGCGCAGTAACCTGGTGGATGGTGGGACCGCCGCCCGCGCCCGCGGGCTGGCTGCCCGCCCTCCTGCTGGTGTTGGGGGCCTGGATGCTGCACTTCTGCGTCAACGCCCTGATTGGATTGCTGGCCTTCGTCGCCGAGGAGGTAACTCCCTTCGAGTGGATTTACCAGAAACTGACCTTCATTTTGGGCGGCTTGCTCATCCCCCTGGATTTCTACCCCGATTGGCTGCAACGCGCCGCCCGCGCCCTGCCCTTCCCGGCGATGCTCTACGGGCCGGCGCGCTTCTTCGTCCAGCCGGAGGGAGCGCTTTTCTGGAACACGGCGGGGATGCAACTCGCCTGGATGCTGGCGCTGGGGAGCCTCCTGCTGCTGGCTTACCGCGGCGGGGTGCGGCGGCTGGTCATCAACGGAGGCTGAGCAACCGCATGAAGACGTTTTCCTTTTTACTGCGCCTGTGGAAGACCAATCTGCTAGCCGCCATGGAGTACCGCGCCGCCTTCATCACTCAGATTGTGGGGATGGTGGTGAACAACACGATTTATTTCCTCATCTGGGTGATTTTTTTCGACCGCTTCAAGGACATCCGCGGCTGGGGGTTGAGCGATATGTTCCTGGTCTTTGGGGTGGCGGCGGCCTCCTTCGGGCTGGGGGTGTTCCTGTTCGGCAACGCCATGCTGCTCAGCGACCTCATCGCCCAGGGCAAACTGGATTACTACCTTTCGCTGCCGCGTCCGGTGTTGCTGCACACCATCGCCAGCCGGAGCATCACCAGCGGGCTGGGGGATGTGACCTACGGGCTGCTGAGTTACCTCGCCTCCGGGCAGTTCTCGGTGGAGGGTTTGCTGCGCTTCCTGCTGGGGGTGCTGCTGGGAGCGACCGTGTTCGTCTCTTTCATGGTGCTGGCGCAAAGTCTGGCCTTCTGGTTCGGGAACGCCAGCGCGTTCACTTCCCTGCTGGTCAATGCGATGATTACCTTCGCCATCTACCCCATCACGCTCTTCGACGGCGGGGCGAAGTTCATCCTGTTCACCATCATCCCGGCGGCGTTGATGGGAGCGGTGCCCGCCTCGCTGGTACGCTCCTTCGATTGGGGCACGCTGGGCGGTCTGGCGGCGGGCGCGGCGGCGCTGCTGGGCCTCTCGGTATGGTTCTTCCATCGCGGCCTGCGGCGTTACGAAAGCGGCAGCGCGATACAGAATCAGGTGTGAGGGGAGGAAAGGCGGGAGGGCGAATGCTCTCTTGACCATCCGCAGGGCAGGCAGTACAATTGGGGCGCATCGTGCGGGAGTCGCCAAGTGGTAAGGCATCGGCCTTCCAAGCCGACATTCGCGGGTTCGAATCCCGTCTCCCGCTCTGGCCGTCTCCTGTTGGGGCGTATACGCGACCCCGTGCTACAGAAGACGGCCTTCTTATCCGGGCCCGTAGCTCAGTGGTTAGAGCAGGCGGCTCATAACCGCTCGGTCGCAGGTTCGAATCCTGCCGGGCCCACACGCAAGCAGCCCGCGAGGAATCTCGCGGGCTGCTTGCGTTGCATCGCGCTGACGGTGCCTCTCGTAATCGGGTACCTCGCGCCGGGGATGGGGGAAGTCCCACCGTAAAAATCTCCCTGCCATGAACCCGCATCGGGCGTACCCAAAGATGGAGTACAATTAAATCTCTTCCCCCTGTCAGGGAAGCGACGCCACCATCCGGTTTTGCAGGGGGTGGCAAAGCCTCACCAAACCCATGTGTCTCACACCATAACAGCCATGCCTACCCCCGAAGAACGCGCCCACCAGAAATCGGCCTGTCGGAGAACCTGCCGCACGTCACCCTCCCGCTGCCTGTTCTCCGGCCACACTTCGACCGGCTCAGGGCAAGCCCCTGGCATGGGCCCGCTACGCGCCCACGGAGAAAAATTCCCCGCGGGAAGTGCTTCAACCGGACC
>JANTFR010000165.1 GCA_024763355.1 Anaerolineales bacterium | reverse complement strand
AGCGAGTACGGCCTGAAAAATCACGGGCTGACCAACCTGCGCAAGGTGTACTGGAACCTGCCCGCCGAGGCGCTCTACGAGGAAATTGCCTTCCGGCGGGAGGGACACATCGTCAACAGCGGAGCGGTGCAAGTGCTCTCCGGGAAGCACACCGCCCGCGCCGCCCAGGACAAATATATCGTGCGGGAGGCCGAAAGTGAGGGACACATCTGGTGGGGAGAATACAACCGCCCCATCTCCCCCGACAAATTCGAGGAACTTTTCGAGCGGATGCAGGGCTTCGTACAGGGGCGCGACCTCTTCGTGCAGGATTGCTACGCCGGGGCAGACCCCGAATACCGCCTGCCGGTACGCATCATCACCGAATACGCCTGGCACAGCCTTTTCGCCCGCAATATGTTCATTCTGCCGGAGAGCGCCGAGGAGTACAAGACCTTCGTGCCGGAATTTACACTCCTGGCGCTGCCCTCTTTCAAGGCCTTCCCCCAGATTGACGGGACGCGCAGCGAGACGGTCATCGCGCTCAGTTTCGCCCACAACCTGGGACTGATTGGGTATTCCGGCTACGGGGGCGAAATCAAGAAGAGCATCTTCACTCTCCTGAACTATCTCAACCCCCTGCGCGGCGTGATGTCCATGCACTGCTCGGCCAATGTGGGGCCGGAGGGCGACGCGGCGCTTTTCTTCGGTCTCTCCGGGACGGGCAAGACCACCCTCTCCGCCGACCCGCACCGCAACCTGATTGGCGACGACGAACACGGCTGGAGCGAGGAGGGAGTCTTCAACTACGAGGGCGGCTGCTACGCCAAAGTGATTCAACTCTCCCCCACGGCGGAGCCGCAAATCCATGCCACCACCCACCGCTTCGGCACTATTCTGGAGAACGTGGTCTTCGACCCCGTGACCCGCAAAATCGACCTGGACGACGACGAATTTACCGAGAACACGCGGGCGTCATATCCCTTGCACTTCATCGCCAACGCCCTGCCCGAAAAGCGCGCCGGACACCCCCGCAACGTGATTTTCCTGACCTGCGACGCCCAGGGCGTGATGCCCCCCATCGCCCGCCTGACTCCGGAACAGGCCATGTACCACTTCATTTCGGGATACACATCCAAAGTCGGCGGCACGGAGGTCGGGCTGGGCGAGGAGCCGGAAATCACCTTCAGCGCCTGCTTCGGCGCGCCTTTCATGGTGCATCACCCCATGTTCTACGCCGACCTGCTGGCGCGAAAAATGGAGCATCACGGGGCGACCGCCTGGCTGGTGAACACTGGATGGGTAGGCGGGCCATACGGCATCGGCAAGCGCATCAGCATCCGCTACACGCGCGCCCTGCTCAACGCAGCCCTGAACGGCGATTTGGATGCGGTGGAATACTATCAGGACCCCGTTTTCGGTTTCGCTGTCCCCAAGAGTTGCCCCGGCGTGCCGGAGAGCGTGCTCTACCCGGTGCAATCCTGGCCCAGTGAGGCGGAGTATTGGCGCAAGTATCGCCAGTTGGCTGCCCGCTTCGTCAACAATTTCCGCAAATTCGAACCGGACTGCCCCCCCGAAGTGGTGGCCGCCGGCCCGAAGGTGTGAACGTTTCCCCCAACCCTGCCCCTCCCCGGAAACCCGAAAGGGGAGGGGCACAAAGGGGGAGCAGCCTACAGCGCCCAGGCCAGCATTATCCCCAGAATGGCGGTGATGATGCCCAGGTGAAGGAGCAAATCGGTAGCGGCCAGCCATGAACCGCCCGCCGCAACCCGTACCAGCAGGTTGAGCAGCACAAGGGCCATTCCAATCAGGGGGAGCAGCCCTTTGCGGTGCGCCAGGAATTCCGAGACAGCATCCAAAAACACGTTGAATTTATCCAGCATAAAAAACTCCGGTGACTGCGAAAATCAATTTTCCTCGGCGCTATCCGGGTTCGTGAACGGGACATAGCGCGCCAGGAGACGTCCTGGCAGGCGACCGCGGATGAAGACGCCGTGGCGGTCGTGTTCCACCTGCTCCACCTGCCCCAACTCGTGAAACATGGCAATCAACGCGCCCTCCTCATAAGGCAGGCGCACTTCCACGGGGATGTAGCGCTCGTACAACTGCTCGCCTACCGCCTCCAGCAGGGCTTCGATGCCGATGCCCCGCAAAGCCGAAACAGCAACCGCACGCGGGAAGGCATCCATTGTCACCTGGGCGGCGGCGGGGTTTTCCAGGCGGTCTATCTTGTTGAGCACCACCAGGGCAGGGACGTGCTCCGCCCCGATTTCGCGCAGGGTCTCGTGGACGGCCTCCGCCTGCGCCATGGCGTTGGGATGGGTGACATCAATCACGTGCAGCAAAAGGTCGGCATCGGCGATTTCTTCCAGCGTAGCGCGGAAAGCGGCTACCAGACTGGTGGGCAGTTTCTGGATGAAACCAACTGTATCGGTGAAGAGCGCCAGATGACCGCCGGGCAGTTCCACGCGGCGGGTGGTGGGGTCGAGGGTGGCGAACAACTGGTCGGCGACGTACACATCCGCACCCGAAAGACGGTTGAGGAGGGTGGATTTCCCGGCGTTGGTGTAGCCGACCAGGGCGACGACGGGCAGGCGCGCTTTGCGGCGCTTGCTGCGATAACGCTGCCGATGGGCGCGCACTTTTTCCAGTTCACGCTTGAGGTAGTCAATCCGGCGGCGAATATCGCGGCGGTCAACTTCCAGTTGGGTTTCGCCGGGACCGCGCAGTCCTACGCCACCCACACTGCCGGCGCGCCCTCCGCCGCCGCCGGCCTGCCGCGCCAGGTGCGTCCAGGCGCGCGTCAAACGGGGCAGGCGGTACTCGTACTGCGCCAGTTCTACCTGCAAAGCGCCCTCGCGGGTATGAGCGTGCAGGGCGAAGATGTCCAGAATCAAGGCCGTGCGGTCAATGATACGCACCTGCTCGCCGAAGATACGCTCCAATTCGCGCTGGTGCCGGGGAGAGAGTTCATCGTCAAACAGAATGACATCGGCCTGGGTTTCTTCTACCAGGAATTTGAGTTCTTCCACCTTGCCGGAGCCGATGAAAGTCTTGGGGTTAGGGGCGTTCAGGCGCTGGGTGATTTGCCCGACCACATCCAGGCCGGCGGTATCGGCCAGCATCGCCAGTTCGGCCAGCGAATCTTCCAGGGGGAGCAGGCCATTCTCCGAGCGTAGTTCCACCCCTACAAGAAAGGCACGCTCTCGCGGGCGGCTGGTAGGCAAAGGGGATTTAGGAACCATCAGGAAAGTCCTCCACTGCTTTGAAAAGTTTGTCAATTTTGGAATCCGGAGCGGAATCTCGCAAGGGCAAGAGTACGTGGAAAGTAGAACCGGGGCATTTTTCTTCATCGTACCCTTCGGATTCCACCCACACCGTACCACCGTGCGCTTCGATGATACCTCTGGCAATCGGCAGCCCCAGGCCGGGCCCGCCGCCCTTGAAGTCGCTCCGGCTGCTGGAGTGGTGCAGCAGGACATCCCCCAGCCGCCCGAACTTCTGGAAGATACGCTCCTGGTCTTCGGGGTCAATCCCGATGCCGGTATCCTGAATGGTAACCTCGATGAAACCGGGCAATTCGCGCCCGCCCACCGTAATGTGCCCTCCATCCGGCGTGAACTTGACCGCATTGTTCAGCAAGTGCATAAAAGCCTGATACAGGCGCTCCGGGTCGCCGTAGGTCATCTTGTGCAAAACCTGTCGGTTAGTCATCTCGAAATGCTGCCGCCGTTCGCGTATCAGGGGAGCAATTTCACGTTGCAGGATATCCAGCACCTGGTCAATCCACAGGGGTTGGAACGTGATTTGCAAGAGGTTGTTGTCAATCAAGGAAACATCCAGCATATCGTCAATGATGCGCTGCAAGCGCGCCGTCCCACCAGAGATGCCGTTCAGGAGAGGCTCCACGGCTCCCGCGGCGGCATCTTTCGGCAACATGTCACGCAGGATGGCGGTATAGCCATCTATGATGGTAAGGGGCGTTTTCAATTCGTGCGCCGCCACCGAGATAAAGCGCGATTTGCTCTCATCCAGGCGTTCCAGTTCCCGCTGTGCAAGTTCCGCCCGCTCGATGAGCGTCTGCATCCGGCGTTCCATCTCCTGTTTCTGAACGTAGGCAATAACACGGATTTGTATGGGAACCAGACTCTCGAAAAGAATTACCACATCTTCCGGCTCCAGCAAATCGCGTCCTAATTCATAAATCAGGTCAAACAGGCGGATGTAAATCTCGCCTACCTGGGTCTCGCTGTCTTCCAGGGCTGTCTGCGTGAGTGCATCCACCCATTGGTCGGCGAAATCCTTCAGGGGCGCGGCATCTCCGCTCACCACGGCATTCTGCAACTGGTCGAAAAATTGCTGCAATTCGCGGCGAAAACTCTCTTGCACATCCCGAACATGCGAGAGACGCTGGGCAGCGCGCTTCTGCCAGATGGGACGGATAGTCTGCAAAAGTTCTAAAATGCGCATCAATCCTCCGGGGAAAGAGAAAGCGCCCAGTGCAATAACGTCTCGCCGACTACCTGCAAACTGCGGGGGGAGACTTTATCGGCGGTGTCCTCCACGGTATGCCAGTAGGGATAATCAAAATCAATCAAATCCACAGCGGCTGCGCCCAACTGCCGAAAGGGGATGTGGTCATCTAACATGCGGTACTTGTACTCCGGGATGAAGTTCTGCCCGTATCCCAGGGAGGCCGCCGTATCCCAGATTTGCCGCATCACCTGGGGGTCGGAATTCTGCTCCATGTAGATGTTCAGGTCGGCATCGCCAATCATATCCACAATGACGACCGCGTCGGGGAGAGCCGGGAGGCTTTGGGCAAAAGCGCGTGACCCCAGCAGCCAATCCCAGCCCGGAATTTCCCCGTTATCCTCCCCGTCGAAGAAGACCAGCCAGATTTGCGGCTGCTCCCCCTGTGGAAGGGTGCGCGCCAGTTCGAGCAATACCGCCACTCCCGATGCCCCGTCGTTGGCTCCGGGAACCGGCGTGGCACGATATTCGGGGTGCGGGTCGTGGTCGGCCCGCAGACGGTTGTCGTAGTGCGCTCCGAAGATAATCCACGGGCGTCCCGTGCCGCGCTTGCCCACCAGGTTGTACAGGTCGTGCCCCATTGCCTGGGCAGGGAGGCTCTCCGCCTGCCAGGCGTCCTCCTGCAAGGTGTTCAAAATCCAGGCGCGGGTCTGGGCGTGGGCTTCGCTCCCCGGCAGGCGCGGCCCCAGCGCCATCTGGTAAAGCACATCCTGATAGGCGCGTTCTCCGTCGAAGGTCTGCGGGGCGGCGGCGCGGCGGGTCGAGAGCAGGACGGCCACAGCGCCGGCCAGCACGCCGAAGGCGAAGAAGAGGAGGCGGAGGGTTTTTCGGGACATGAGAGAGGGGAGAGGTTAGAGGAGAGAGGGGTAGACTTCCGAGATTTCTCGGGCTGATGTTCATCCGGAGCGGCTCTTCTGTGTAGAGTCGCAATTTTCAAGGTGACGGTCACTTGTTGTTGTCACCTGGCCGGGATGTATTTCTCCAAAGCGGCCAGGGCGCGTTCTGCATAGGCCGCGGCGCGGGCGCGCTTGCCGCGCCGTCCCCGGCGAGGCTTGCCCTCCAGGGGCGGCAGGATGCCAAAGTTGGCTTTCATGGGCTGGAAATCGGC
>JANTFR010000164.1 GCA_024763355.1 Anaerolineales bacterium | reverse complement strand
CCGCGGCGCGGGCGCGCTTGCCGCGCCGTCCCCGGCGAGGCTTGCCCTCCAGGGGCGGCAGGATGCCAAAGTTGGCTTTCATGGGCTGGAAATCGGCGGGCGCGGCGTGGGTGATGTAGTGGCACAGCGCGCCCAGCATCGTCTCCGGGGGAAGGACGAGGGGGTCTTGTCCGTGCAGCAGGCGGGCGGCGTTCCATCCGGCCAGCAGGCCAGTGGCGATGTTGCCGGCGTAGCCTTCCACGCCGGTAATCTGCCCGGCAAAGAAGAGGTCGTCCCGGTTGTGGAATTGCAGGGTAGGACGCAGCAGTTCCGGCGAGAAGATGAAGGTGTTACGGTGCATCTGCCCGTAGCGGGCGAATTCGGCCTCTTCCAGGCCGGGAATCATGCGGAAGACGCGGCGTTGTTCGGGAAATTTCAGGTTGGTCTGGAAGCCTACCAGGTTGTAGAGCGTGCCTGCCAGGTTGTCCTGCCGGAGTTGCACCACGGCGTAGGGACGTTTGCCGGTACGGGGGTCGCGCAGCCCTACGGGACGCATCGGACCGTAAGCCAAAGCATCCTTGCCGCGGCGGGCCATCACTTCGATGGGCAGACAGCCCTCGAAGTATTGGTGCTTTCCGGCGCGCACGCCGCCTTCCAGGGCAAGTTCAAACTCCTTGAGTTCAATGCGTTCCGCCAAGACCAGGGCATCTACAAAAGCGGTGTACTCGGCCTCATTCATCGGGCAATTGATGTAATCGCCCTCTTCCTGTTCACCGCGTCCGTAGCGGGAGGCGCGAAAAGCAATCTCGAAGTTGATGGAATCCACCGTCACCACTGGCGAGATGGCATCGAAAAAGTAAAGGTGCTCCTGCCCGGTGAGTTCGGTCAATGCCCGCGAGAGACGCGTGGAGGTCAATGGGCCGGAGGCCACAATCGCGGCTCCCTCCGGCACGGCGGTCACTTCCCGGCGGATGATTTCCACGTTGGGATGACCCTCCAGCGCCTCGCTCACGCAGCGGGAAAAAGCCTTGCGGTCCACGGCCAACGCCCCGCCGGCGGGGAGAGCGCTGGCGTCTGCACAGCGCATCAGCAGAGAACCCAGACGGCGCAATTCTTCCTTCAGCAGGCCGGGAGCGCGGTCGGGCAGGTTGGAGCCAAGCGAATTGGAACACACCAGTTCGGCCAGGTCGCCGCCGGTATGGGCGCCGGTCGGCACGGCAGGGCGCATCTCGTACAGGCGCACCCGCACGCCGCGCTCCGCAGCCTGCCAGGCGGCTTCCGTACCCGCCAGCCCACCGCCGATGATGGTGAGGTTTGGGAAGTGGTTCATTGGTTGGTCAGTGCATCGGTTGCATTGGTGCGTCGGTTGGTTGGTAGTCCGGCAGTTGCCCACGGTCTGTCGTTTGTGGTCCGTCGTTCGCCGCAATTGTACCAAAGCGCCCTGAAAATTCCGTGCAACCCCATGACAAACCCCGCACACGGCACCTGACACTTGGTACTTGGCACTTGACACATGATACTTGATACTCAACACTTGACACTGCCTTGCTGGCACGAATCTTGCAACCCAAAAAGTGCTATACTTTCTCTGCGAGGCCGCCCATGTACCAGATTCAATCCCAAGAACTCCGCACGCTCACTACCGCCCACCTGGCACAAACCATGAGCCTGCTGGCGCTCAACATCGAGGAATTGGGGGAAAAGATACATAGTCTGCTGGCCAAAAACCCCGCCCTCGAACTGGAAGAGCCGCGCCGCTGCCCGCAATGCCTGCGCCCCCTTCAGGGAAATGCCCCTTGCCCCGTGTGCAGCCACTCCACCGGCAACAGCAGTGAACCGGTGGTCTTCGTCTCTCATCGTTGGGATGTGCCGGAACGCGCTTTCACCGGAATCTCCGCCTCTTCCGAGGAAGCCCCCGTGCTGGATGAATACGTCTCCGAAGAGCAAAATCTAGCCCTTTACATTCTCCAACAAATCGCCCCGACGCTGACCGCCGCCGAGCGGCCTGTAGCCGCCCACATTCTCACCAGCCTGGACGAGGACGGCCTGCTCCCCATTCCCCTGCTGGAAATCGCCCGTTACCACCACGTGCCCCCCAGCCGCGTGGAAAGCGTGCTGCATCGCATCCAGCGCTGCGACCCGCCGGGAGTAGGCGCCCCCACCCCCAAAGAAGCACTCCTCATCCAACTGGAAATTCTCAGCGAAAACCGGGATGTGCCTCCGCTGGCCCGGCAGGCTATCGAGGGGCATCTCGAACACCTGGGACGCTATCAGGTACATGAGTTATCCCTCGCTCTGGGGGTCACCGAAACGGAAAGCGCTGCGCTGGTACAGTTCATCCGCGAGAATCTCAATCCCTACCCGGCCCGCGCCCACTGGGGAGATTGGCATCACGGCTCGGCCGCAGCGGTGCCGGTTTACCGCCGTCCCGATGCGCTCATCCGGTTGGCATCCCCCCGCGACCCTGAGAGTCCCCTGGTGGTGGAAATTCTCTCTCCGTTGCGCGGACAATTGCGCCTCAATCCGCTTTTTCGGCGCGCTCTGGCAGAAATGGACGCTGCGCAACGCCCCGCCTGGCAAAAAGACCTGGAACGCGCTCGTCTGCTCATCAAATCACTGGGACAGCGCAATCAGGCATTAGTGCAACTGCTCCGCTATCTAGCCCGCAAACAAAGGGATTTCATCTTGCATGGCGACCAATACCTGACGCCGCTCACTCGCGCCCAGGTGGCCGCCTTTCTGGGGGTACACGAGTCTACAGTTTCCCGCGCCGTATCGGGAAAGACGGTACAATTACCCAACCGCCGCATCATTCCCCTGGAGCGCTTCTTCGACCGCAGTTTACCGGTACGCGCTGCACTGCGTACAATTGTGGCGCAAGAAGAGAAGCCGTTGAGCGATTCCCAGTTAGCCACCCGCTTGAAAAAATTGGGATACCCGATTGCCCGGCGTACTGTTGCCAAATACCGCCAGATGGAAGGCATTCTGCCCGCCCGGCTGCGACACGGCATCGCCAACCATGCCTGAGGCCTGATACCCCCACGCCATGACTCCCACACGAGACATTTTGCCATTCCTGAAGGCTGAGCCTCTGGCGGTGCCCGTTATTGAGAAATTGCTCACCCTTTTGCCAGAGGCCGCCCTGCTTGTTCATCGCGACAAAGCGCGCATTCTGACCGCCAACTCCGCCGCTGTGACGTTGACGGCACATACCCATAAACAACTTCTGCGGCTTTCGTTACCGGCTTTGTTGAGCGATTTTTCATTGGAGGAATGTACATCCAATCTTCCTCTGGAAGAGCGCCAATATACCTTGAATTTAGGTAACGGCACCCGGCGCGTGGTAAACGTTTCCTGCCGCTCTTTGGGTGATGATGTCCCCTGGACAGTGATAGTTCTTAGTAAAACGCTGCATCACCCCTACACCGCGCCTGCCTCGCCAGAACAGTGGGGTATAAATTTTCTACAAGCGCTGGAGGGCATAGCAGCCTTTATCAACAACCGCCAGGCGGATTCGTCGGTAAATCCTTTCTTACTCCAAACCAGCCAATCGCTGGTACAGGCGCGGCTACTGGGAATGTACCGGGCAGACTCGGCAATCCCGCGCGCCCGTCTGCGCGCCGCTTCCATGCCGGAACACTTCCTGCCGGAACACCTTTCCGCCCAGGAACTGGCTTCTCTACGCTCTCCCGTTCTGTGGTCTCGCGGAGAGCGCCCGAAAAACAGGCTCCACGTGCTTGCTCATGCTGCTGGTTATCGCTTTCTGGCTACCGCACCCATAGGGCACGATATGCATCTTATCGGAGTCTTAGTGGCTGGCGACCAGGAACGCAAGCCCCCCACCCACATACTTCTGACGCTGCAAACCCTGGGTAAGTTTTTGTACGTTTTAATTCGAGAGGAGCGCCTGCGACAAAATTTACAGCACCAGGTAGCCGAAA
Source organism: Anaerolineales bacterium (assembly GCA_024763355.1). Taxonomy (GTDB): domain Bacteria; phylum Chloroflexota; class Anaerolineae; order Anaerolineales; family DRKV01; genus DRKV01. The sequence goes on along the minus strand of JANTFR010000164.1, from coordinate 1,722 downwards.
AAGACGCCCTCATCCAGCGCTACCAGAGCACCATTGACAAAATTCCCCTCGGCGTTATCTACGCCAGCGCAGATTTGCATATCAAGTACCTCAACCCAGCCGCCGAGACGCTCCTGGGCTATGCCTCATCCGAGGCGCGCAACTGGCCGGTGCAGGATATCCTCATCGGCCCGGACAACCTTCATCTGATGCTGGAACGCGCCTCCCAGGGAGAAACCATCCAGCGGCTGGGGAACAATACCCAACTACACCATCGCAACGGGACGCCGTTCCCCGTACAAATCCAGGTTATTCCCCTGGGACAAGGGGGACCTCCTTTCCCTCTCCTCATCCTGGTAGAAGACCTCAGCCAGCGGCGCGCCATAGAACTCCGCAATCAACAACTGGAACAACGCGCCCTGCTTGGCGAAGTCACATCCATCTTTGCTCACGAAGTGCGGAATCCGGTCAACAACATCAGCATGGGGCTGCAACTCATGGCCGCTAATCTGCCTCCCGAAGCCCCCCAACAAGAACTTATCCAACGCATGCAAACCGATGCAGAGCGGTTGACGCGACTGATGCAATCGGTGCTTTCTTTTTCACGGGGGAGTACTGGGAAAGCCGAACCCATCGACCTGACGCTCTTGCTGGAAAATCTGCTCAGCCGATGGAAACCTCGCTTCGTCCGCCAGCGCGTGGAGGCCCGCTTGCTGCGCCCCATGAAAACCCCGCTCATCGAAGGCCACGCCGCCGCCCTGGAACAAGTCTTCAACAATCTCTTCAGCAACGCTTTGCGCGCCATGGCGGATGGCGGCGCCCTGACCATCCGCATCACAACCCGAAACGTTCATTCTTCGAACCCCCTCCTGCAAGTGGATGTCGCCGATACCGGCGTGGGAATTCCGCCGGAAATCCAGAAACAAATCTTTGCGCCCTTCTTCACCACAGATTCCAAAGGCGGCACCGGCTTGGGATTGGCTATCACCCAGCGGATTATCACCTCGCACCGGGGAACCATTCAAGTAGAATCCTACCCCGGAAGCGGTACCGTTTTCCATATCACCCTGCCGGTCCTAAAAAAGTAGCGGCATTCCGCCTTCATCTTTCCGCTTTTCCCCCCCTGTTTGGAGAATCTTTTATGAGTGCCACCATCCTGATTGTTGACGACGAAGAGAACGCCCGCCACATGCTGAACGCTTACCTGGCGCAAAAAGGGTACGAGGTGCTCAACGCCTCCACCCTGGCAGAGGCCCGGCAGGAGATTGCCAGCGCCCGCGCCGACATCGTGCTGCTGGATGTCAAACTCCCCGACGGATACGGGCCTGCTCTCCTGGAAGAAACCGCCCACCTGCCCAACCGCCCCGCCATCATCCTGATTACCGCTTTCGGTGAAATCGAAATGGCCGTGGAAGCCATGAAAAACGGCGCCCATGATTTTCTGCAAAAGCCGATTCAGTTCGAGCGCCTGCACAATTCCATTTTGCGCGCCCAGGAAATCGTCGCCATGCGCCGGGAACTGGCCCATCTCCGGCAGGCACAGCGCAAGAAACTCGGGGGAATGGTCTTCAAGAACCCCGCCATGAAGCAATTGCTCCATCAGGCCCAGCGGGCCGCGGCGGCCTCCGTCTCCGTGCTCATTACCGGAGAGACCGGCACGGGCAAGGAGATTCTGGCCCGCGCCATCCACCAACTGGGGCCGCGCGCCAACAAGCCCTTCATCGCCATCAACTGCGCCGCCAT
>JANTFR010000163.1 GCA_024763355.1 Anaerolineales bacterium | reverse complement strand
AGCCTCCAGCAACATGGCGGCGTCTCGCGGGAAGAGACTCCCCAGGTAGCCGATGACGGGGAGGCCCGGCGATTTCAAAAAAAGCGGCAACCCCAGGGTGTCCCGCGCCTCCGCGGGGGGAGAGATGCGGAACCGCTTTGGGTGGGTTCCGTTTTTCAGAGGCAGGATGCGCGCTTTGGGGAATCCCATCCCCTCCAGGCGTTCCCGCAGCGCCGTCGTGATGACCGTTGCCCCGTCGGCGCGCAGTCGGTAGTGCTCCTCGTAGAAGGTCTCCAGCGGACGCAGCACGGCGCGCAGCAAGGGATTTTTCCGCTCCTCCACCGCGCCGCCGCGTCCGAACCAGTCGCTCCAATCCAGGATGAGTTTCGCGCCCCTCTCCTGCGCGGCCAGCGCCGGGTAGATGACCGTCGGGCGGCTGTCGAACGCATGGACGATATCCCACGGGGACTGCGTTTTCACCCAGGTCGTCCGCCGTGCTGCCTCCACAAAATCGTATCCGTACCGCCAGCGCGGCGGCAATACTCCCGCAAACGTCCTCAACCGCACGCCATTCGTGTAATTCGTGCTATTCGTGTAATTCGTGCCATTCGTGGACCCATTCGTGGACACCAGCGTCACGTCCATCCCGCGGCGGGCAAGTTCCTCACCCAGATACAGGGCGCGGTAGAAAGTGCCTCCGCCTACGTAGGCCCGGTTGTGTACTAGCATCAAAACGCGCATCGTTTCACTTCGCTTCCCCATCGCCCTCGCTGCTCATCCTGTTCCGGGGACATACCTCATTTCCGGGCAACCGCCAGGTGGGAGGGATAAACCTGCAAGGCCAGCCTCCCCGCCAGCGGGATGCCGGCCAGCGTCCGCACCCAGGCATCGGCGCGTTCCGAGGCCCCGTATGCGCTGGGATAGGCGAACGTGATACGAAACTTCTCGCCAAAAGCGTTGCGTAGCGCCCGGCGCAGGTCGCCGTAGGAGAGCAGGTGGGTGTGGTCGTAAGTCAGGCCGGTGCGCCAGCGCACGTAGGGAGCGGCCCAGCGGCGTGGCAGCAACCCCACCCAGCGGATTTGCACGTGCGGCTCCGGCAGGAACAGGTCGAAGCGGTTGCGCGAATCGGCGGCGAAGCATCCGCCGGGGCGCAAGATGCGGTGGATTTCTTGCAGCACCGCCTCGGCCTCGAAGACGTGTTCCAGCACGTTGAGCGCGTTGGCGTAGTCGAATTGCTCTGCCGGCAAGGGGATGTGCTGCCCGTATCCTTGCACCAGCCTCACGTTGGTGATGTCGTGAGTCTCCAGCGCCTTGCGCGCCAGCAGCAAACTCGCCAGACTTGGCTCCAGCCCCACCACGTACTCGTAAGTCTCCGCCAGGGTGAACAGCGAAGCTCCGCTGCCGCAGCCCAGGTCGAAGGCGAAGCAACTTTCGGGGAGGCCGAAGGTTTCGGCCAGCGCAGTGCGGTACATGCCAATCATGCGCCTGCCGCGCTCCGGTTGGGTGAGAACGTACTCGGTGATGTGCGCCATCAGGTCTTCGGAGGCCGCCTCCGCCCCCGGCTCCAGGCGCAGGCGCAGCGCCACCAGGTCGGGGTATTCCAATCTGTCGTAGGCCTCCAGGAGACGCGCTACGACGGCCTCCTCCGCCGGGTCGGGCGCGGGGTGCGGGTAGCGCAGGTCGGGGATGCCCAGCGTTTGCGGGTAGCGCGCTCCGCAGCCATCGCAGCCCAGTTGGACGGCCTGCGGGGTTACCGGCAATGGAGTTTGGCAGGCCGGGCAGAGCAGGGGAATAGGGAAATCGTTCATGGATGCTCGTTTCTGATGCCATCCTGCAGGCCGCGCCAGTAGTACCACGCAGCGCGAAAACTGCCGCGCCGAAGCAGCCGCAGGGTGGTTTTGAGCGCGCTGCCTGCCCGCCAGGGGACGACCACCAGCCAGCGCCAGCCGCGCACGTGCTTGCGGAAGAACCGCACGCTGGAACGCGCCATCCAGTACCGCTCTCCGGGCGAATCGCTGCCCAGACTGGAGCGGCTGACCTTGTGCCACAATTTCGCCTGCGGCACGAGCAGCAACCGGTAACCGGCCTGGCGCAAACGCAGACTATAGTCCGAGTCTTCGTAGTACAGGAAAAACCCCTCGTCCAGCAGGCCGGCCTTTTCTAAAACTTCCTTTTTAAGAAGCAAGGCACAACCGGAGAGAAACTCGCGTGCTATGGGTGGGGCGGAGGAATCGAAGCGCATTGTACGTCCGTGATTCTCGGTCAGTTCCAGCGTCCACCGGCTGCGGCCCGCGCCCGCCGACCAGACGCGCTCCGGTTCGTCGGCATAGAAAATCAACGGGGCAACTGCGCCCACATCGGGCGCGGAGGCGGCCTCCACCAGCGGTTCCAGCAGGCCGGGGGCTGCCAGGGTGTCGTTGTTGACGATGAAGACGAATTCCGCGCCGTTCTTCAGGGCATGCCGGATACCGGCGTTGAAGCCGCCCGCAAATCCCAGATTCTCCGGGATGCGTAATTGCTCAACCTGCGGAAAAGCCTCGGTGATGCGCTCCGGGGAATTGTCCGTCGAGCCGTTTTCCACCTCCAGCAGGCGGTAGTTCGGGTAGGTCAGGTGGCTGAGACTCTCCAGACAGGCCAGCGTATCGGGCGCGTTGTTCCAGTTGACCGTCACCACGTACACCAGCGGAACTTCAGCCGCCATGTGCTGCCTCCCGCAGGTGCGCCGCGGCCTGCCTGCCCAGCGCGTTCAGCCCGTAGCGTTCCACAAAGACGCGTTGCCCTGCGCGGCTCAGGCGTTCCCGCAAATCCGGGTCGCGCTGCAAGGCCAGGATGCCCTCCGCAATCGCCGCGCCATCCGCCCGCGACACCAGGTAAACGTGCCGTCCGTCTTCCAGAGCCTCCCGCACGGCAGGGCCGTCGCCGGTCAGCACCGGCTTTGCCATCGCCAGGCCCTCGTAAATTTTGTTCTGCACGGTCATCAGCGATTGCGGCGTGGTGCCGAAGGCGCCCAGGCATACGTCCGCGGCGGCGATGCGTTCCACCAGAGCCGGTTTTTCCATCCAGTCCACGAAAGTCACGTTCTCCAGGCCGTACTCCTGCACCAGTTGCTGCGCCATCAGTTGCTCCGGCCCCTGCCCGATGAGTTCGAAGCGGATTTCTGGATGAGAACGCAGGTGACGCGCCGCCTCGATGATGTGCCGCACCCCGTGATTGGAGATGAACGTCCCGTAGTAGAGCGCTGTGAAACCGGACTCCCTTTGGGTGGGTTGCCGTGCCCGGAAGATGCGGTCGTTCGCCCCGGTGGGAACCAGCCGAAACTTTTCCCTGGGGACGCCGTGGGTCTCGTGCAGCCAGTCCACGTAGGCGGCGGTATCCTGGATGAGCATGTCGGGTAGACGCAGTGCCAGGCGTTCTATCCGCCGTAGCAGACCGATGGTGAACTTGCTTCGGGAATCCAGGCCGCGCTCCAGCGCCACCAGATAGATGGACATGAAAACGTCCCACACCAGCGGTTTGCGCCGCAGACGGGCGAGTAGCCAGGCCAGAAAAACATCGAACTGACCGGGATAGCCGACCATGAGCACGTCGTAGTCGCCGCAGGCGCGGTAACGGCGCAGCAGGCGGGCGTAAGCGCGCAACACGCGCCCCGCGAAAAGCGGCGAGCGCCACCCACCGCTGGCGGCCTGCACCCGGTCTTCGATGCCGCGCCACAGGGGAACGTGACATTCTACCACCTCCACGCCCTGGGTGCGCAGCGCGGCTATCATGGACTTGTTGCGGCTGTATTCGGAGCGGTACGTCCCGAAGTAGCATACCCGTAAGGGTTTCTCGCTCACGGCAGCACCTCGAAAATCCACACCCGGTCGCGGTGGTAGGCGGGGCGGTAGTGGGAACTGGCGAGCAAATCGGCGGGGGACAGGGACGCGCCGGGAGCGTTGACGCTGCCTTGCTGCTGCCCAATGTAGACGTGCGTGATACCGCGTTCCTGCAGGAGGGCGCGCGTTTCGGGAGCGTCCAAGCCGTTTTGCCGCACCGTGTGGGTCAAATCCAGCAAATCCTGGCGGAAAGTGGGGTAGGGGTCGGCCTCGAAAGTGTAGAGCAGCGGCGGGTGGCTGGCGGCGCGTCTCGTCAGGACGGGCAGCCACCAGCCGCCGTCCGCGCCCACAGCAGCGGTATCGTGGTAGGCGGTGAAACTCTCAATCAGGAAGCGCGCTTCGGGAGCGGTGTTCTCCCGCACCCAGGCGGCGGCGCGCGCATCCGGACGGGTCAGCATGGCGTAACGGGCGGGGGCGATTTCTCCCATCCGAGTGCGCAATCCTCCTATCGCGGCAGCCACGAGAAGGGCGGCCAGCGCCCCACTTCTCCATAGCGGGACATTTTTCAGGGCGGGCAGTAGCCCTCCCAGGGCAATCCCCGCGAAGATGTAGGTCGCAATCAGGACGGTGAAATTGCTGACGATGCCCGCGCCGGGCAATCCCAGCCAGTGCGGGCAGGCTGCCGGGATGAGCAGCAGCCCCCATAGGGCGAAGGCATCCCCCCAGGGTTTGCGCCTCGACAGGAGCGTACCCAGCCCGAAGAGGGTCAGCATCCAGCCCCAGGGAGGCAGGTAGTCCGCCAGTGTGCCGGGGATGGCAGGGGGGGCGGGCGTGGCTCCCGTCGCGGGGAGGTCGTGCAGTTGGGCGACAAACATGCTCACCAGTTTGCCGCCGAAGGCGTGAACGAGCCAGGGAGCGGCGAGTAGCCCTGTGGCGAGACCCAGCGCGGCGGCTCGTGGCCACAATCTGCGCCAGTCCCGCCAGTGGATGAGCAAGTAGGCCAGCAGCCCTAAAATCCCCATGATAAGCACGCGGTAATGGGTCAACCCCAGCCCGGCCCACAGAATCGCGCCCAGAATCAGGTCGCGCCAGCGCAGCGGTGCGCCGCGGTCGAGCCACTCCCAGGTGAAGAACAGCGCTGCCGGCAGGATGACCTGCCCTGCCAGTTGGGTGTAGCGTCCCCAGTTGAGGTAGAACCCCGGCATCGGCGAGAGCAGCCCGGCGACCAGCACCGCACCCGTCCCGGCCCAGCGGTTGCCGCCGCTGATTTTCCATGCCAGCGGATAAAGCGCCAGCACCGCCAGGATGTTCAGGATTTGCCCCATCCACAAGGTAGCGAAGCGCGCTTCCATCCCGGTCAGCCAGGAGAAGACCGCGCTGGCGGTGTGGAAGCCGAAGTGGTAGGTGAAGGTGGGGATGTCGGCGTAGGGCTGCCAGGAGTCGAACAGCCCGCCGTGGTCGAGCAGCAGTTGGGTGACCATTGTGTGCTGCATCCCGTCGCCCCACATCGGCCCCTCCAGCGTGCGGATGCCCCAAAAGCGGCTGAAGACCAGCAGGGCGATGACGAGGAGAAGGGTGAAGTCGGGAGAAGACCACAGACCACGGACTACAGACGGTGGATCGTAGACCGTAGACCGTGAACCCTCGTCCACCGTCCCTCGTCCACCGTCCCTCGTCCACCGTCCACGGTCTATCGTCATCCCCGCCAGCGCCGCCGCGCCCGGCAACACCGCGTACCAACGCCCCAGGTGCAGGCCGAGAAGATGCGTCCACAGGAAGATGATGGGGTACACCGCCAGCCCGATCCCCGCTGCGAGCGCCACCCGCACCCAAGAATTGCGCATAGCCAACTCATCTCCCTT
>JANTFR010000162.1 GCA_024763355.1 Anaerolineales bacterium | reverse complement strand
GTATGTAGAAACATTATCACAGGCTGATGAAGATGTGCCGAGGGAAGTGTTGCGCGTCTCAATGAATGCCTGGCAGGCCGAACCCTTGGGGCGCATTGACCCTGCCGCCTGGGAGAACATGCAGCGCACCCTGTTAGATATGGGGCTGCTCCCTGAAGCACTGGATATCTCGCAGGCGTATGATGGCTCATTTTTGCCGTAATTTGATGACGACAGGCGGGAACTCCGGACGATGAGCCGAACAACACTTTCTGTGCAGCATCTCACCATGCGTTATCAAACTCCGCATGGGATGTTGCCGGTTCTGGCCGGACTGACCTTCGATGTGCCGGCAGAGCAATTTGTATCCGTGCTGGGGCCTTCGGGGTGCGGTAAAAGCACGTTGTTGCGTTTGCTGGCCGGCTTGGAAAAGCCCGTCGGTGGAGAGATATACCTGGATGGGCGACCGTTAGACCGGCCGCGCAGGGAAGTCGGGTTGGTTTTTCAGCAAGGCACGCTCATGCCCTGGCGCACCGTGCTGGAGAATGTGCGCTTGCCTTTGGATGTCCTGCGGATGGAGCGCTCCGAGGCTGAGCGCCGCGCCGCAGCAATGCTCTCACTGGTAGGCCTGGAGGGGTTCGATGCTTCCCTGCCCGCCGACCTCTCCGGGGGTATGGTGCAACGTGTGGCACTGGCGCGGGCTTTGGTTACCGAACCGCAGGTTTTGTTATTGGATGAACCGTTTGGCGCACTGGATGCCCTCACGCGGGAGCGTATGGGAGCGGAGTTGCTGCGCATCTGGGGAATGAGTCGGACTACTGTATTGATGGTCACACATTCCATCTCTGAAGCGGTGTTGCTATCCGACCGGGTGTTGGTGATTTCCAGGCGGCCGGCGCGCCTCTTATTGGACGAATCTGTTCCTTTGCCGCGTCCCCGCGAGCGGGAGATGGTATACGTACCCGCATTTGCTGCCCTGGAGCGGCGTATCCGTGCCGCGCTGGGGGAAGCAGACGAACGGTTTCAGAATGGATGAATTGTATTTCGGGCCGGTTTTACATAAAGAATGATATGATTGGGCGCATGCATCGGATTCTCTCATCTCTTGCAGGAGGTTTCATTTTTATGAAGGGCATGAAAAATTTGCTGCTGTGGGCCGGCGCACTTGCGGTGTTGATGGGCGCAATCTGGAGACCCGCACGGGCGCAAAGCGATGTGCGTTTCAATACGCTGGAAGTGGATTTGTGGCCGGAATATGACCGGGAACGCGCCACGCTGGTGATTTACCGCATCGAACTGGCTCCCGATGTGCCGCGTTCCGGGCAAATTACCCTGCGTTTACCCGTCGAAGCGGGCAACCCCAGCGCCGTGGCGGAGGCGCAAACGGCCACTGATACCCTCTTCAACGTGCAGTATTCCACCCGCCAGGATGACCACTGGGTCTATGTGACCTTCAGTCCCACGATGCCGCACGTCCGCCTGGAGTATTACGACCCGCGCCTTACGGTGGATGGCGACCGGCGTAGTTTTGCCTACCAATGGCCGGGTGATTATCCCGTGGATGGCCTTATCGTGGAGGTGCAGCAACCGCGCACTGCGACCAGGATAGAGATTACTCCCTCGCTGGGAGAGCCGCAGGAGAATCCCAATGACGGTTTGGTGTACTACATGGCCTCCTTTGCCGGTTTGAACGCCGGGGAGACCTTTGCGCTTCAGGTGGCATACCAGAAATCGGACGACTCCCTGAGCGCTTCCAAGGTGCCGGTGGTGGCGGAGCCGCCGCAAACCGCCGCATCTGTGCCCACCAGCGCGGTGGACATCCTCCCGTGGGTGCTGGGCGGCATTGGCGTTCTGCTCATCCTGGCGGGGGCGGTGTGGTACTGGCGCACCAGCCGCATGGATGTCGTAGAACAACCGCGCAAACACCGGAGGCGTCCTGCCGGCAGGCAAAAGGCCCAGGAGCGCAAATCTGGCGGGGTGCCGCCCGATGTGGTGGTGTACTGCCACCAGTGCGGCAAGCGCGCTGACCCCGGAGACCGCTTTTGCCGTTCATGCGGAACCCGGCTGCGGATTCCGCACGACTGAGCGGTGCGGTCCATATCGCAGTCTTTGATACCAATTTGTCCGTAATTTGTACACAGGGCGGGTGGACCATCCGCCCTGTGTTGGTGTTGGAGAATAATATGCTTTTACGCATCGGATTAGGTGCCTTTTGTCGTTCTTGAACCAGGCTCTTTCTCAACAGCCATTAATGTTATTGTGTGAAAATCTTCTTATACTTGGGTTGCCGTTGCTGCGCCTGTGCACCGACGGTGAAAAGGTGGTCAGGCCCTTTGCAGGGGAAAACCACCGCCCGATGCAAACAGACGCATTCGCTGAGGAGGTTCTTTGATGGAAAACACAGCCAATCGTGCCAAATTTATCATTGGCGGGCTGCTGATTGTGGCTGCAATCGTGTATTTGATTGTGTCCTCTACCCAGGCCAGCGCGCAGTATTTTCTCACTATCAGTGAGATGCTCACTCGCGGCGACGAAGTGGTGGGACGTGACCTGCGCATCTCTGGCGCGGTAGTCGGCGATACCATCCAATACGACCAGCAAACGCTGACCCTCACTTTCGAGGCTGCTGACATCCCCGGCGATAACGCCGAAATCGAGATGCAAGGCGGCCTTGCGAAAGCGTTGCATGATGCGGTGGTGGACCCCAACCGGCCCCGCGTCCAGGTGGTCTATAACGGAGTCAAGCCCGACTTGCTGCGCGACGAGGCCCAGGCCATTATGACCGGCAAACTGGGGGCGGATGGCGTCTTCTATGCCGAAGAACTGCTTCTCAAGTGCCCCACCAAGTACGAAGATGCCGTTCCCGACCAGGTGCAGGAGTAATCGCTTATGATAGTCGACCTCGGTTATGGTGCAGTGCTGATTACCGGGCTGCTGGCCCTTTACGGGATTGTTGCTGCTTTGTATGGTCTGTGGAGTAACCGCCCCGAATGGGTGGAAAGCGCCCGGAACGCCATGCTGCTGACTTTCCCGCTGTTGACGCTGGCGGCGCTGGCGCTCATTTATCTCCTGGTCACCAGTGCTTTCGAAGTGGCTTTCGTCGCCGAAGTGACCAGCAAGGCCATGCCCACCTACCTCAAGGCCACCGCCTTGTGGGGCGGACAGGCCGGCTCCCTGCTCTTTTGGGCCTGGCTGATGTCCGCTTTCACCTCCGCGGTCACGCTGCGAAAGTGGGACCGCGACCGCGAATTCCTGCCTTGGGTCATTCTCGTCGGGCTGGTGACCCTGGGGTTCTTCCTCATGCTCATCCTCGTTTTCGAGAACCCCTTCATGCGTCTGTGGGCCTTGCCCGATGGAAGCGTGGAGAAACACCTCCTGGCCCCTGCCGGGGCGAGCCTGTTTACCCCTCATGATGGCAATGGCCTCAACCCGCTTTTGCGGCATCCAGGCATGGTTATCCATCCGCCCATGCTCTACCTGGGATTCGTGGCCTTTGTGATTCCGTACGCCTTTGCCATCGCCGCCCTGGTGACCGGACGTACCGATGACCGCTGGATTCGCATCACCCGCCGTTGGACCCTGTGGGCCTGGTTGTTCCTCTCCCTGGGTCTGGTACTTGGCGGACGCTGGGCCTACGACGTGCTCGGCTGGGGCGGTTACTGGGGTTGGGACCCGGTGGAAATCTCCGCCTTCATGCCCTGGCTTTCGGGGACGGCCTTCCTCCATTCGGTGATGATTGAAGAGAAGCGCGGTATGTTGAAGCACTGGAACATGATTCTCATCATCACCACCTACGCCCTGGTCATCTTCGGCACTTTCCTGACCCGTTCCGGGGTACTCTCCTCGGTGCACGCCTTTGCCCAGAGCGCCATCGGCCCGGCCTTCTTCGTCTACATCGGCGTGACCTTCCTGATTTCGATGGGGCTGCTCTTCTACCGCTGGAACGACCTCAAAGCCAAAAACCAGATGACCTCCCTTCTCTCACGGGAGGCGCTCTTCCTGCTCAATAACTTGCTCTTCATGGGCATCCTGATAATTTGTTTCTGGGGCGTCATCTTCCCCCTGGTTTCGGAACTGGCAACCGGACAGAAAGTGACCGTCGGGCCGCCGTTCTACGAGCGGGCTACCGCGCCCCTCTTTGCCGCCCTGCTCTTTCTCATGGGGGTGGCTCCCCTCTCCGCCTGGCGGCACTCCACCGCCAAGACCCTGGGGCGTGCCATGTGGAAACCCTTTGCTGTCTCGCTGCTCGTTCCCCTGGCGGCTTTCCTCGGCGGCGTGCGTCTCTTCGCCGGGCTGCTCACCTTCTGGCTGGTGGCCTTCGTGGCCTCGGTGACGCTCTACGAATTCTGGCGCGGGGCGCAGGCGCGCAGCCGCCGGGCCGGGGAACCCTTCCCTGTGGCGCTGTGGAATCTGGCAAAGCGCAACCGCCGCCGTTACGGGGGCTACATCATCCACCTGGGGGTGGTGATGATGGCAGTCGGTATCATCGGCATCGAGGCTTTTCAGGCCGAAACGCAGAAAACCATTCCGCAGGGAGGCGAAATCACCTTGCGGGATTACACCATGCGTTACGAGTCGTTGGCCTTCTTCGACACTCCCGACAACCGTAACGTGGCGCGCGCCGTGGTGAGCGTCTACAAAAACGGAAAATACGTCGGGGAACTGCACCCCCGCCGCGACTTCTTCTACGACTCGCAGCAGCCCATGACCATCCCCGGCGTGCGCAGTACGATAGAAGACGATTTCTACGTCCTGCTGGTGGACTGGATGCCGATTTCCAGCGAGGGCGCGACCTTCAAAGTGTTCCACAACCCCCTGGTCAACTGGCTGTGGTGGGGGGCGTGGGTCTTCATCATCGGCACCCTGGTAGCCGCCTGGCCGGACAAAGACCCGGCTGAGATGGCTGTAGCCGCGGCGCCGGTTCCCAGCCGCAAATCCGTCCGGGCGCGGGCCTATGGAGATTGAAGCATGAAAAAACGAATGACCTGGCTGCTTCCCTTGCTTTTACTGGCCTTTTTGCTCCTGGGCGTCGTATCGGCGCAGGCGCAGAGCGGTGCGCCGCATACCCCCACCGATGACGAAGTCAACGCGGTGGCAAGTCAGTTGTATTGCCCCGTGTGCGAGAACATCCCCCTGGACGTGTGCGGAACGCAGGCCTGCGCCCAGTGGCGCGACCTTATCCGCGAGAAACTCTCCGAAGGCTGGACGACGGAAGAAATCAAAGATTATTTCGTAGAACAGTACGGCGACCGCGTCCTGGCGACGCCCCCGCCTCGCGGCCTGAACTGGCTGGTGTACGTTCTGCCGCCTCTCCTGATTCTGGGGGGAGCCGTCATCCTGGTGCAGGCCTTCCGCACCTGGAAGGCCCCTGTCGAGACCGCCGTCGAAGTGGAGAACGCGCCGCCTCCGGCGGCATCCGCCTACTCCGATGACGAATACATCACCCGTCTGGAAGAAGAACTCAAGAAGCGCTGACCCCTGGAGAAGATATGACTTCACAAGATGCCGTACCCCCTTCGGGGGAGGCCGCCGCGCAGACCCCCAACAAAGCCCGCATCTCTCTGGGATGGGGACTCGCTTTTGGCGGCTTGCTCGTCCTGTTGTTGCTCATCGGCTTGATGCTCCGCCGCACCCAGGAAGGCCCCATCCGCATTGGAGACCCCGTGCCGGATTTTGCTCTGACC
>JANTFR010000161.1 GCA_024763355.1 Anaerolineales bacterium | reverse complement strand
TCCTGCGCCCGGCGGGAGGGGCCTCGCCCGTGTAGGGCGGGGCCTGCAAAACGTACATGCGGCACAACCGCCGGTCCATCAGGCGGCTGCGGATGCGCTCGTCAATTTCCTCCAGCGAGTTGGCGGTGGTAATCACGGTGGGTAGTTCGGCGTTGTAGCGGTAGTTGAACAGTTGATAGAGTTTCTCGCGCACCCAGGGGGTCATGGCCTGCGTTCCCAAATCATCCAGAACCAGGAGCGGAGCGGTGCGCACCTCCTCGAAAAGACGGTCGAAGCGGACCGGCACTTCCGGACTGAAGGTGGCGCGCAGGTGGTCGAGCAGGTCGGGCACGATGACGAAGAGGGGCGGCTGCCCGGCTTGCGTGCGGTAGTTGGCAATCGCCGCCGCCAGATGGGTCTTGCCGCTTCCGTACGGCCCCATGAAAACCAGCCAGCCTTGGGGGTCTTCGGCAAAATCCTGGGCGGCCTGCACCGCCTTGCGCAAACTCTCGCGTTCCTGCGGCGAGAGATTTTCCCCGGTACGCGGCTGGAAGGTGCCGAAGGTTTTTTCTCCGAACAAGGTCAGGGCGGAGAGCGCCGAATGCCCCAGGTCGCGGGAGGGATTGCGGTAATCGGGAGCGCGGATTTCCACCAAATCCACCAGTTCGGGGTCTTGCAGGCGGGAGCGGATGCGCGGCTCGATTTCGCGCAGCGAGAGATTGGTGGTCACCACCAGCGGCAGATGGTTGATGTAGCGATAGTTGACGATTTGGAATAACTTCTCCTGCGCCCAGGCGGTGGCGTTCTGCGTGCCGAAATCGTCCAGAATCAGCAGGCGCACGGTACGCACCTCCTCGAAACGCTGCTCGAAGGTGGATTCCGGGTCGTTGTAACTGAAACGCAATCCGTCCAGCAAGTCGGGGACGGTCAGGAACAGGGTGGGGATGTTCATGCTGACGGCGAAATTGGCAATCGCCGCCGCCAGGTGGGTCTTGCCGCAGCCGTAATTGCCTTGCAGCAGAAGCCAGCCTTTCAGCGTCTGGGCGTAGCGCCGGGCCACCGTGAAAGCGCGCTCCAGCGAGCGGGCTTGCTCCTCCGGAATCCCGATGCGCCCGCGCGGCTCGAAGTTCTCGAAGGTGAGGTGCTGCAAGGCGTCCAGATTGCTGAGGGCGAACAGCCGCCGCCGCATGTGCTCGCTGACGCTCCGCCGCCGGCAGACGCACAACTGCAACTTGCCGAAATCCGGGTGTCCTACGGGAACGTCGGCGCGCACGTAGCCCGTCCCGCCGCAGTACGGGCAGTCGGGGTCTCCGGGCAGGTCGTGGTCGGCGTGCGCCTCAGTGTTCGACGAAGTCTCCATACGGTCCGGAGGTGTATTTGTCGTAGCCAGTCTCTTCAGAATCTCCTCGATGTTCTCGCTCACGGCGGCCTTCCTCCTGCCAGCGGCGCAAGATGGCATCCACATAGCGCCAGTGGCGGACATTTCTCTCCACTGCCAGTTGGATAGCCTCGGCAATCCACTCGGCAGGGTAGGTTTCTTCGGCTTCCTTTAGCGTATCGGCGATGAGGGGTGTGAGGGGGCCGATGTTTTCCTCGTAGAGTTGATAGAGCGTGGGGCGCGGGGGCAGGACTTCCACCGGAGCGGCTTCCGTACCCGTAAATTTCCAGCGTCCCTGATGGATAGCCTGCACCGCAGCCCGCCCTTTGGGGGTGTTGACAAAATAAAGGGTGTGCCGCGCCCCCCCGAATTCCAGTTCTGCCTCCAAAAGGGTACCGCGTCCCACGGCGCGGGCCAGGGCATCCTTCAAAGCGGCCTCCGCCTCGTCGGGTGTGCCGCCCATCCCTTGCATGAAGGTCTCGTCGGCGGCGATGTCTGCCTCCCGAACGTAGCGGAAAATGCCCTCCATGCGGTTCAGCCGCCAGAAGACGTACAGGGTGAGTTTGAGTTCGCCCAGATGGTCAACAAGGGGCAGCAGTTCGGTGAAGAACGGCTCCGGGATGGGGGTGAGGGGCGTCTTGCCTGGGGGGAAGCCGGGGAACATAAGCGCCTCAGGTCAACGCCGAAAGGTCCACCTCGCGGGTGGCGGCGTTCTCGAATTTCGCCAGTTTGGGGCGGAAGACCAGTTCGACGCTTCCAACCGGTCCGTTGCGGTGCTTGGCGACGATGATTTCCGCCACGTTTTGCCGGACGGTCTCCTTGTCGTAGTAGTCCGGGCGGTAGATGAACATGACGATATCCGCGTCTTGTTCGAGACTTCCTGATTCCCGTAAATCCGAGAGCACGGGACGCTTGTCGGCGCGCTGTTCGACGGCGCGGGAAAGTTGCGCCGCCGCCAGAACGGGGACGTTCAATTCCCGCGCCAGCACCTTCAGGTTGCGGGAGATGTGAGAGACCTCCTGAACGCGGTTTTCGCTGCGCCCGCCGCTGGTCATGAGTTGGAGGTAATCCACTACAATCAGGTCCAGGCCGAATTCCATGTGCAGGCGGCGGCACTTGGTACGCAGTTGCAGGGGGGTGATGGCAGGGGTGTCGTCCAGGTAGATGTGCGTTTCGCTCAGGGCTTCGATGGCCTGGTTGAAAAGCGGCCATTCGTCTTCCTTGAGTTTGCCCATCCGCAGGCGCTGGGAATCGATGCCCGTTTCCTGCGAAATGAGACGCTGGACGAGTTGTTCGTTGGACATCTCCAGCGAAAAAATGGCGACGTGCTTTTTGTAGGTCTGGGCGGCGTTCTTGGCCGCCGAGAGCATGAAGCCCGTCTTGCCCTGACCGGGACGCCCGGCGATGATGAGCAGGTCGGAGGGCTGCAAGCCGCCCAGCAGACGGTCCAGGTCCATGAAGCCGGTGGGGACGCCGTAGGTGTCCTCGCCGCGGCGCACGAGTTGGTCAATGCGGGCGTAGTACTCTGCCAGGACGGTCTTGATGGGCAGCAAATCGCTGGTCAGCCTCCGCTCGCTGACGCCGAAGACCGCTTTCTCGGCGTCGTTCATCACGGCATCGATGCCGAGTTCTTCGCGGTAGGCCAGTTTGGCAATCTGATTGGCCGCCTCCAGCATCCGGCGGCGGATGGCCGTTTCCTCGACGATGCGCCCGTAGGCCTCGGCGTGCAGCGAGGTGGGCACGTTGCCCACCAGGGCCGTCAGATAGGCCGCCCCGCCCACCTCGTCCAGATAGCCCATCTGCTCGAGTTCCTCGGTGACGGTCAGGAGGTCAATGGGGGCGCGGCGTTCCTGCAGGCGCGTGAAAGCCTCCCAAACCCACTGGTGCCGGTGGATGTAGAAATCGTCGGCGCGCAGGAACTGAGCGACGTCGTAGTAGGCTTCCGGGTTGATGAGCACCGCGCCCAGAACGGCCTCTTCGGCTTCTCGGCTGTGCGGCACTATCTGGGAAGCGGGGGTGCTTCCTTCGGGCGGGGCGGGGGGGATTTCACTCATCAGCGGGAATTAGGATTTACTCTTGTCGTCTTCTTCTTCGCTGTCATCCAGATTCTCCAGAAACTCCTCGAAGATGGAGAGGCGTTCCTCGCTGACATCCATATCTTCCGGTGGGGGGGAAACCGCGGGCTGCTCTTTGGAGGGAGGCAGGGTTTCCTGTAAATCCTCCTCCGGGATGATGCCGGCGGAATCCATCACCGTGCGGGCTACATAGATGGGGACGTTGATGCGGGCTGCCAGCGCGAGGGCATCCGAGGGGCGCGAGTCGATGTTGATGATTTCGCCCTGGCTTTCTACCACGATATTGCCGTAGTAGGTATCGTCGCGCAAGTCGGTGACCTCAACTCGAAGCACGCGAGCGTTGAGAATGTTCAGAACGTTTTTTAGTAAATCGTGCGTGAGCGGGCGGGCTACCTCAACCTCTTGCAAGGCAATAGCAATCGATTCGGCCTCGAAAATGCCAATCCAGATGGGCAGGTAACGTTCCGCGTCGCGCTCCCGCAGAATGACGATGCGCTGTTGCGACATCAGGCTGACGCGAATGCTGTCTATCACAACTTCAATCATGTCGTTTTCCGTGGACATAGGGGGCCTCCCTATCGGTATTGGAGTAAACTGCGTGAGTGTATTCTAACATGAGATGCGGGAGAACAGTTGCCTTTGTCGTTCCTCAACGTCTTGCTTCGCGCCAGGCATTCCATAGGTCGGGGTAAGGTTTTTGCCGATGCTCTTTCAAGAGGAGTAACCCTGCCGCGTAGGCCAGCGCACCGAGGAAAATGGATGCGAAAAGGTTAGCCGGCTGGATAACCCGTAAAATTCCCCCCATCCCCAGAGCGGCGAGCACGGGACGCCAAAGAAGAACGCCCATGTGGGGAGGACGCGCAAAATGCTCGACGGCAATCCATTGCCGCACTGCGAAGGTGGCTGCTGCAGTTGCCAAGAAAGCCCATGAGGAACCGAGATATCCCCATCGAGGAGTAAAGGCGATATTGAGAAGTATATTCAGGGTGACAATTCCCCCAATCACCGGCACGAACTTCCGCAACTGTTCTCCGGTGGCAATCAAGAGGGTTCCTGTAGGGCCGCTGACTACTTGAAACAGGAATGCCAATGCCAACAGCCGCAGGGGAGCGGCTGCAGGGGCGTACAACTTTCCAAACAGGAGTGTGACAAGAGGTTCCGCCAGGATGGCGATGCCTGCGGCCGCTCCTACCCCAAAATCGGCGAAAAAACGCAGGGCGCGCAGAAACAAACGGTGAGTCTCCCCTATGGAGATGCGCCAGCGACGCGCCAGGAGGGGGAATAAGGCTGCCGAGGCGCTGGCGCTGACCACGCTGGCAAGGTCAATTACCTTTTGCGCCGTGCCGTACACGGCCACGTCGTCCATGCCGCGAGTTTGCCCCAAAATCAAAATGTCGCTCCAGCGTAGCGCCACGCTATAGAAAATCAGCACGCTGATAGGCAGCGCCAGACGCACCAGTTCGCGGCACAGTGCGGCATCGAAACGAACTTCCCAGGGGAGAATGCGTCTTTCCAGCAGCCCCAAGGTGAAAATTGCTCCCCCGATGGCCGCAGTGGTAAACAGAAGGACCTGCGCCCCTATGCCCCGGCCCATCCAGGCCAAGAAAATTCCTCCCGCGGATACCAGTATCAGAATCAGGCTGCTGGCAAATGCCTGGATTTCCATGCGTTCCAGACCGCGCAGTACGGCGTACCCGCTTTGGGTGAGGACGTTGGCGAGTACCGCTAAACCGGAGAGAGCAATCCAGGGGCGCAGAGAGGCCGGGTAGCGCCCGATGGCAGCGATGACCGTCATCAGCAGCCCGCCGAGGAGCCCCAGCGCGCCGGTCACAAGTAGCCCGTTGAACAGCAACACGCCGGCGCGGTCTTTGTCGGCAGCCGTCTCGCGGGTGAGCACCTGGGAGATACCCAGGTCGCTCAAAGGAACCAGAAACCATACCAACGAGAGAACAGTGGTGTAGCCCCCGAAATCTTGGGGAGTCAGTTGGCGGGCCAGTACCGCCATCAAGACGAAATTGAGCGCCTTGCCGAGAATTTCGGCGGCGCTCAAGGCAGCAGTATTTTTCAGGGCGCGGCCCAGGGTACTCATCCGGGCAAGGGGGAAGAGGCGATAGCCGAAATGGGAGGCGACTGTACGGTCGATTTGAAGCGGCGCGCTATCAGGCCGCGGGCTTGCTCTGCCCCATCCATTGCCTGCAAGGATTGCTGCAAAGCAGATGCGCTGGCCCGCAGAGCCGG
>JANTFR010000160.1 GCA_024763355.1 Anaerolineales bacterium | reverse complement strand
CCCAGGGGCGCGTCTTCGTCAGCGATACGGGCAACAAGCGCATCGTGGTCTTCGACGGGGACGGGAATTTCCTCACCCAGTTCGGGACGTACGGCGTCGGGCCTGGGGAGTTCGACGAACCGGTGGGGCTGGCGCTGGACGCCGAGGGCCGCGTTTACGTGGCCGACACCTGGAACCAGCGCGTCCAGGTCTTCGAGGAAAGCGCCCCCAACACCTTCCTTCCCGTGCGGGAGTGGGAGATTGACGGCTGGTACGGCGACTCGCTGGATAACAAGCCCTACATCGCCGTTCTCGCCAACGGAAACGTGGTGGTCAGCGACCCGGAGGGCTACCGCCTGATAGAATTCACCCCGACGGGCGAAATCGTGCAAGTGTGGGGCGATTTCGGCAACGGGGCGGGCGAATTCGGCCTGCCCATCGGCCTGGCCGCCGACTCCGAAGGCGGCCTGTGGGTCACGGATGCCGCCAACGGGCGGGTGATGTATTTCCAGGTTCCGTAGCGGTATCATCCAGTCCAGACTTCCGGTCCCAGACCTCACAGGTCTGTGAGACCTGTGAGGTCTTATACTCATTCAGAAAGGAGTTTCTCCATGAAAACCCGTTTGTTTCTCGTTCTGGCGCTGCTGCTGAGCGTTTCCCTGGCCTGTAATTTCCTCACCGGCGGAAACGAAGCGCCTCCTCCCGCGCCCACCGCGGCGCAGGGGAACGCGCCCCAAAGTGGAGGGGAGGCGGCAGCCCCAACGACCGCACCTCCCGCAGCCCCGACGGCAGCCCCCGCCAACCCCACTGCGGAGCAGCCCTCCCAGCCGGCAGGTAATGCATCCGAATGGGGAGATGTCACCATCTTCGCCCAATCGTACAAAATGCGCATCTACAGCGTCTGGCAGCCTGATAACGGAGAGGCGGAGGCCACCGATGTCCTCATCGAGCACACTACCGACCCGCAGGCCGAGCACATGTCCATCACCAGCCCCGACGGCGACATGGAAATCGTCCAGATTGGCAACGACAGTTGGATGTGCTTCGGGGGCGACTGCATCTACTCCCAAGGTGAAGACCAGAGCGCCGGCCTCCTCGAAGACGAGGAGTCTCCCGCCGATTTCTTTACCAATCCTGATGTCCAACTGGAAGAAGCGGGCAGGGAAACCATCAACGGCTTCAAAACCACCCACTACAACGTAATCCTGCCCCCAGAAGCGATTCAAGGCATCGCCGAAGGCGAGATGAGCAACCTGCAATCCGAGGTTTGGGTCACCGATGCGGGCAAATATCCCCCCTTCGTGATACGCTGGACGGCAACCTGGGATGAAGTCCGCGACGGCGTCAACGGCAGCGGTTCGCTGGAATACGAAGTGCTGGAAGTGGACACCGACCTCGCCATCAGTCCGCCCGAAGGGGCCGAAAGTGGCGGAGAAAGCGGCAGCGGCGGCCAGGAGACCGGCGGAGCGGCGGGCATGCCTTCCTACCCCAACGCGCAGGTCGTCGCCAGCATGAGCGGCTACAGCATGATGAGCACCGCCGACGACCCGCAGACCGTCTCCGATTACTACGTCTCCACCCTGCCCGACCAGGGCTGGACGCTGCAAAGCAACGACGCGCTGGGCGATATGCACATCCAGACCTGGGCAAAGGAAGGAAAGACCCTGAGTATCACCGTCATGCCCTCCGACGACGGAACGACCAGCATTATGATGACGCTGGAGTAAGATGACCGTTACGCACCACCCCGAAGAAGAGCGTTTCACGCTGGAAGTTGAGGGGCACACCGCCGTGCTGGAATACCGCCGGCACGGCGATACCCTCATCTTCACGCATACCGGCGTCCCGAAGGCCATCGGCGGACGGGGCATCGGCAGCCAACTGGCCCGCGCCGGGCTGGAGTACGCCCGTCAGGAAAACTGCCGCGTTCGGGCGCTGTGCTGGTTCGTGGCGGGATACCTGGAGCGCCATCCGGAGTATCGGGATTTGCGCGCCTGAACATCCCATGTTCCCCCAGGCGAGCGTGCTTTTGCACGGCGAATTGAACGATTTTCTGCCGGAGAAGCGGCGCGGTCGCCCCTTGACCATCCGCCTGCCGGAGGGGGAACGCCCCGCCGTAAAGCACATCCTGGCCTCGCTGGGCGTTCCCCCCGTGGAAGTGGGGCGCGTCCTCCTGAACGGAGAGCGCGTCCCGCTCACTTTTGGGGTGCCGCCGGCCTCTCAAATCGAGGCGCACCCCTACGGGCGGGGGCTGTCCCCGCGTCCCTCCGGGGGCGAATCCCCCGCTTTCGTGCTGGATAACCATCTGGGGCGGCTGGCCTCCTACCTCCGCATCCTGGGCTTCGATACCCTCTATCGCAACGACTATCAGGACGAAGAACTGGCGCGGCTGGCCGCCGGGGGGCGTATCCTGCTGACCCGCGACCGGCAATTGCTCATGCGGAATGCCATCCGCTACGGGCGCTGGATGCGGAGCAAATCCCCGCGGGAACAACTGCGCGAGGTGGTGGAACACTACGCCTTACAGGGGGAAATAGTCCCCATGCGGCGCTGCCCGCGCTGCAATGGCCTGCTGGAACCGGTCGCCAAAAGCGCCGTGCTGGAAGAACTGGAACCGCTCACCCGCCTGTACTACGAGGAATTCAAACGCTGTACCGTCTGCGGGCAAATCTACTGGCGGGGGTCGCACTACGAGCGCATGAAGCGCTGGCTGGATGAGGTGCTCTCCCCCTGAAAGCGCCCAGGCGCGCAGAGCGGGACGGTTTCCACCGTCCCGCTCTGTATTTGGGACCATCGCTTGTAGTCTGCTGTATCAGGCATCCGCCTTCTCATCAGACATATCGCCTGCTTCGTTATCTGCATCGACAGAACGGCGGCTTCCGTGCAAGTGCATGGCCGCCGGATTCTCATTTTCCTGAAAATCCGAGAGCACAAAGACGGCATTGGTCACTGTGGAACCGGGGTTGCGCCAGCGATGCTGCAATTGTGCCGCGAAAATCAAACTGTCGCCTGCCTCCAGGAGGAAGTGCTGATTCTCCACCAGGTACTCCAACTGACCGCGCAAGCACAAGACGAATTCGTGCCCGGAATGGCTCATGGGAAACGGCCCGCTGGAAGCCCCGCTTTCCAGGGTGAGCATAAACGGCTCCACCCGTCCGGTGAAGAGTTCACCACCCAGCCCCTCCCACAGGCCGCGCAAGAACGGCACACGGGTACGTTCTGTCGCCTTGCGGAAAACGATATCCTGTTTTTGCAAAGTGCCCTCGAAAAAGATGGTGATGGGAACCCCTAAAGCGCCGGCAAGTTTGTAGAGTGTACTGACCGAGGGAGAAGTACGCCCGCGCTCAATCATGCTCAGGGCATTGGCCGAAAGGCCGCTTCTGGTCGCCAAGGCGCGCATGGAAAGATTGCGCTCCTGCCGCAATTCACGCAAGCGGGTTCCTACATCTATCGAAATTGCTTCGCTATCAAACATCATGCCTCCAGGTACGCATCGGTAACATCTTGCAGGCAGCGCACAAAATCCAGCACAACCGGCACGTTTCGCATAATGTAAGCCATGTTCCCTTTCAAGGAAAGTTTGCGCGTCAGCATGGCCTGGATGGGGTCCATGCCGCCTTGCAGGATACGCACATAGTTGGGATACGTGGCCTGCAGGGTAAAGCGCGCTTCAGGAAGCGCCTCGTCCCCGATGAGGCGCGCCTCCCGGCACTTCCCGTGCCATAAATCCAGATACATGGACATTTTCTCTTGCAGCGCGCCGCCCGGCAGGATGATGAAGTTCATATCGCCCTCCCATTTTGCCGCCACGCGGGCATACTTTTCATCCGAGTTCAGTTTCTCGGCCACTGCCGCCAGCCACTCGGCGCTGGGGAACACAGCGGACATACCCACCTCCTTGAGAGAACAGATTTGGCTCTCCACAGATTTGTGGGGTAAAGACTTCCGAGATTTTGACGAGAGCCGCGCCAGACGAACACCGTCCTGGGGAAATCTCGGAAGTCCGTCTTTCCTACCCCACAATTCTACGTTGACCTACAGATTTCCGCAATCATTCCTTAGCGGATACGGATTGCCACATTTTTTACCTGGGTGTAATTATACAATGCTTCCCAGCCTTTTTCGCGGCCAAAACCGCTCTGTTTGTAGCCTCCGAAGGGGGTTTCCTCGCCGCCGGCAAAATACTCGTTGATGAAAACCTGCCCGGCCTGCAAACCCCGCGCCATCCGCAGGGCGCGCCCGATGTCATTGGTCATCACCCCCGCCACCAGGCCGTACTGCACGCCGTTGGCAATCTCCAGGGCTTCCTCCTCCGTGCGGAAGGTGATGACCGCCAGGACGGGGCCGAAGATTTCCTCCTGGGCGATGCGCATTTGGGGGTGGACATCATCCAGAATGGTGGGGGAAAAGAAGAAGCCGCGCTCCCTTTCAGCGGGCCGCTGACCCCCGAGAAGGAGCCGCGCCCCCTCCTGCTTGCCGATTTCCACATACCCCTGGACGCGCTGGTACTGCTCGTCGGAGACCAGCGGCCCGATATCGGGGTCTTCCAGCGCCGGGCCGACGCGCACCTGCCGGGAGCGTTCCACCAGGGCCTCCAGGACGGCCTCCTTGATGCCCTCCTGCACCAGCAAACGGGAGCCTGCCGAACAGACCTGCCCCGTGTTGCTGTAAATCGCCTTGACCGTCTCGGCGGCGGCGTGGTCCGGGTCGGCGTCGTCGAAGACAATGATGGGCGACTTGCCGCCCAGTTCCAGCACCACCGGGCGGATGTGTTCCGCGGCGGCGCGCATGATAAGGCGGCCCACCTCCACCGAACCGGTAAAGGTGATGCCGTCCACGCCAGGATGGCGGCTGAGCGGCGCGCCGGCCTCCTCCCCGTATCCGGTGACCACGTTGTACACGCCGGGCGGGAAGCCGAGTTCCAGCATCAACTCGGCCAGTTTGAGGGCTGTGATGGGGGTCTGCTCGGCGGGTTTGACCACGGCGGTATTGCCCATCGCCAGGGCGGGGGCCACGCTGCGGCCAATCATGTTGAGCGGGAAGTTCCACGGGACGATGTGGGCGGTCACGCCCAGCGGCTCGCGCAGGGTAAAATCCACGTAATCCGGCCCCAGGGGGATGGTGTCGCCGTAGAATTTGTCGGCGGCCCCGGCGTAGAATTCCAAGTAACGCGCCGTGCTGAGGATTTCCCGTCGGGCGCGGGCCAGGGGCTTGCCGCTGTCTATCGCTTCCCAGCGGGCAAAGTCATCGGCCTGTTTCCGGATGGATTGCCCCAGGGCATAGAGCAGCGCGCTGCGCTCCCTGGGTTTGGTATCCCGCCAAACAGGGAAAGCGCGCCGCGCCGACTGAACGGCGCGTTCCACATCCTGCGCGTCGCCGCGGGCAGCCCAGGCAATCACCTCCTCGGTGGAGGGGTCAATCACGGCAAAGCGTTCTTCCGAAACGCTCGGAATCCAGTGATTATCAATGAAGTGGGTCAATTCAAGGATGGACATGGGAGCCTCCGAGAGGATGCGAGGGGACGGTAGACGAGAGACGACGGACAACAGACCGTAGATGGTGGACGGTAGACCGATGCAACGCTTCGACACGCTCAGCGCGGCGCCGATGCAACCGATGCACCAATTATAAGCATAAAAGTTCGCTAAAATTGCTCTCTGGGGCTTGCACTTTTGGGAAAATTCATCTATCCTAAAAAATGCCGTAAAGTTTCTGCTCTATGCAATCTCGAAAGGAGAGAAGAGAACATGAAAAAAATCGTTTGGTTCCTTACCTTGCTTACCGCCCTCAGCATGGTGTTGGCGGCCTGCAAACCGGCGGCAAC
>JANTFR010000159.1 GCA_024763355.1 Anaerolineales bacterium | reverse complement strand
TTGAACAAATCCGAGAGGCCGTAGCGCGAGCCGTTTCCTGCCTGGTCGCTAAGCAATTGTCTGGTTGTCATTCCTTCACCTCGTCACACAAGCGGTTCTACATGCGAATCCAGTCCAGTAAATCCTGCCAGTCTTCCCATTCCGTGGTCATGCGGCGGCGCAGGTTGAGTTCTTCGGCAATGTGCTGGCGCAAATCTTCCAACATGATTTCGAGTGTTTCCGGTTCATCAGGCTGGGGCTTTCCGGTATCCTGCAGCCGCCGGTACAAGGCCCGGCTGCTCCACAAGGCGTATTCCACCAGGGCGTTCATACGCACCTTGTCGGCCTCTCGAATGCGAATCCGCTCAGCCGCACTACCCAGATTGCTCACTTGAAACTCCCACGAGGATTGCCAATCGGCCAGGAGTTGCTCTTCGATTGCCATCGGCAGGCGCAGGTTGGTAATTACAATGGTGTAAACCCGCAAGCCGCGGGAGCGGATAATTTCAAATTCCCGGCTGGGAACCATGAGCGGCGTCCCGTTCGCCTGGTACTCGTAACGACCAAATCCGTCCAATGCGGGAACTTTGGGGTCACGGAAGCGTCTGGCTACCTCTTGCGTAATAACTTCCATACCAGTCAACAGGCGAGCAGGGTCTTCAAGAGATGGGTATTTGGCCTGGAAGAGTTCTTCCAGAGTAAATTTGCGCACATATTCCCGCCACACATCCACGGCCAGGTAAGCAGGCAGCCAGTTCCAGGCCATACGTCGCTTCTCAGGCAGTTCTTCCGCCCGCACATCAAGGTTGATGCCTTCCCCGACAATCGCCTTCCACACCGAGTCGGGCCGGTAGCCAAAGCGGGTAGGCCAGCGCGTCATGTCTTCCGGTTCCGTGTACAGTTTGAAGACCGCGATGATGTTGGGTGCAACGGGGATTCCGTCTCGGGTTTGTCCAATTGTCTCATCTCGCGCTTCCAGGCGCGCCTGGTATTCGTCATCGCTCTCATCGGGCCGCTGAGGAGCGAATACGTCCCCCTCCCCTTTCGGGCCGATAAATTGGGTTTGACGATGCAAGTCTACCTCTCCGGCGGAACGCTCGTTTCCTTTCAGGAAGACGACGCCCGGCCCCACGGCGCGCGTGAAAGCACCGGGAGTCTTTAGCACGGCGGCGCTGGCGGTATCCAGGAGCATAACCGCCGGGCCTCCGCGCAATGACTCGGCGCGACTCTCCCGCCGTATGCCGTCCTCAACAAAAATGGCCGGCCCATGCCCCCCAAAAGAGTAAATGAGAAGGTACAGCCACACTTTGACACGTTCCCCAAAAGTACGCACGGGTAAAACGAATTGGGCAAAAAATCCCATCCACAAGAGAGTCAACGCCAGCCAGACCGCGGCAGCGGCGGCCCACAAAATCACCGCAGAACGCCGCGTCACAACAGAATAGCGGGCCGCCACCCGGGGTTCTTCAGGTGAAGTGACATCCACGGCAAATATCCGCCCTTTCCCGCTGACCGCGTAGGCAAAAGCATCCCCGAGGGCGGAAGTCGTCATGCGGACATCGCCCCCCAGTGAAAGAAGCGAGCCTTTTGGTTCGAGCGAGGCCTCTTCTCCGGCGTTGAATTCCAGAATTTGCAACCCTTTACCCTGCACTGCGGCAAAAATCCAATATCTGTCAATACCCTGTTCTCCTGCGGGAGCAATGACCGTTACGCCTTGCGCCGGACCGATATCGGGAGCCTCGGCTATAGAGACCGGCGGAGACGGCGGTTCGATGGTAAAGATTTCCACTCCGTGGTTGGCTGCGGCCAGCACAACGGTACCGCTCCCGATGGCATCAACGCCCACCACTTCTGTTGGCATCCCGAGTTGAGCGGCGTCTTGCAAAATGCGTTGCGGCCTCTGGATTTCGGATACATCGTACACCAAAAGGCTCCCCTTCCCGGCAGCGACGAACAGGCGCTGGTCCTCGACTGTCAGGTCAACTACCTGTCCCGAGGGCAGGGAGATATGCTGCACCTCTTTGGGGTGCCCTGCATCGGAAACATCTACAATCTCAACGCCCGCCACTCCATACCCCACGAAAACATGCTTCCCATCATCCGAGAGAGCCAGGGTGTCAGCCGGGTTTTTCCCTGCCCATACAGGGGGAGGGAGGGCGCTGCTCTCACGCAGCGTATCGTTCTCCGCCTGGAGAATTCGCAGCCCGCCCGTGCCGTCGGCGACATACAGAACATCGGAACGCGCATCCAGGTCCATGGCCTTGCCGGACGTATCAAAGCGGGCTATTTCTTTGAATTCCGCTTTGCCCTGCACAGCGGGTAATTGGAGCAGAATGACACCATGTTTGCCGGCGGCCAGATACGCCTGCCGTGAATCCGGTCGAGGCGTCAGCGCATAGGTCTCCACCCGACTGTGCCACCACACCAGCACCAGGGAAGCCAGGAACAAACCTCCCATCCATCTCGTCATTTTGCGTTGCGTATTGTGTAGGGTATCCATGAACAGATTGTATAAAAAACTATTTTGAATTGCAACCCTTATCCGAGGCGTTGTTGTTTCCCGCCGTCCTTAGTTATACCCTAAATCCAGCCAAACGGCTACACAAATTGACCGCAGAAATAGCGAATTCCCGGCGGTCTTCCAAAAGTTGGCGGCACAGGGGAAGATGCAGTGGCTCCCTTCCTTTCCCTGACAAAATAGTAAGAAAGTACCAATCGGGGGGAATAGCGCTTGCATTTCCCCCATTTTTCGGCTATACTGTGGGAAACCGTGGGAAAAAGTGGCAGAAAGTGGAGCGCCGGGCAACCGGCGTTCCGTTGTTAAAAGGAATAACAGAACAAATGTTCCTGGGATTGTACCAACACCGCATTGACAGCAAGGGCCGCCTGACCATCCCCTCCCGCTTCCGGGAGATGTTATCCTCTGGCGCGTATGTCACCCTGGGATTCGACCGCAACCTGATGGTACTAACCCCCGATGTCTTCCAGAACATTTCGGAGCGCGTCAACCAGATGAGCCTTACCGACCCGGTTGCCCGCCAATTGCGGCGGCTCATCTTCGCCACCGCAGACCGCGTGGAGGTAGACCGCTCCGGGCGCATCCTCATTCCCCAATTCCTGCGCGAAACCGCCGGCCTGGAAAGCCAGGTGGTTGTCGTAGGGTCGGGCACTTACTTTGAACTCTGGTCTCCCGAAACGTGGAGCCAACAGGCCAGCGAGATTCAGAACACCGAAGCCAACGCGCAACGCTTTGCGGCCTTCGACCTCTCCATTGGCACATGACACCCGCCCGCCCCCATCTGCCGGTACTTTACCACCAAGTCATCCGTTACCTCCAGCCCCGCCCCGGAGGGCGTTACGTGGACGGAACACTGGGAGCCGGCGGACATGCCTACGGCATCTTGAAGGCCAGCGCGCCCGACGGTTTGCTCCTCGGACTGGATGTGGACCCGCAAGCGTTAGCGCTGGCACAAGAATACCTGTCCCCTTTTGGAGAGCGCGCTATCCTGCGGGAAGCCTCCTACACCACGCTGGCGGAACAACTCCGTGTTTTGGGCTGGTCCAGCGTGGAGGGCATTGTACTCGACCTGGGGCTTTCTTCGATGCAACTGGATACTCCGGAGCGAGGCTTCTCCTTTCAAAAAGATGCTCCTCTGGATATGCGCTTCTCGCCTCGCACCCCGCAAACCGCCGCCGACCTGGTCAACACCCTCCCGGAAGCCGACCTGGCCGATATCATCTACCGTTACGGAGAAGAACGCCGCTCCCGTCGGGTGGCACGCGCCATCGTCGCCGCCCGGCCCATCCGCACCACCCGCCAACTGGCCGAGGTGGTCGCCCGAGTCACTCACAGCGGGCGTCCCGGCGTCCACCCCGCTACACGCACCTTCCAGGCTCTGCGCATTGCTGTCAATCAGGAACTGGTGAACATAGAAACCGTGTTACCCCAGGCCATCGCCGCCCTGAATCCCGGCGGACGGCTGGCCGTCATCAGTTTTCACTCGCTGGAAGACCGCATCGTCAAACACTACTTCCGGCAAGAGAGCCGGGATTGCATTTGCCCTCCCCGGCAGCCGGTATGCACCTGCGGTCATACCGCCCAGGTAAGGGTGTTGACCCGAAAGCCGGTGGTTGCTCAGGCAAAAGAAATCGAACAAAACCCCCGTGCCCGCAGCGCCCGCCTGCGCGTCGTGGAGAAATTGTCCGCAAACCCGGCACGAGTCTTGCAGAACAAGGGATAACCCCGCAGAACCGCAGCATCACACGATTTGGAGAATCTCATGCAATACGCTCATCGTCTCACCCAGGCTTACCAAGTAACCCCCTGGCGCAAACAAGCCATCTGGTTGGGGTCTTTCCTGCTAGGGCTGGTGTCGCTGGCGTTGCTTGCCAGTTTGTACCTGAGCGTGACTTCGCGCGCCGCGACCCTGGGGCGCGAGATTCAGCACATGCAGGCCGAAATCGAGAGAGCGCGGCGCGTCAACGCCGATTTGACGGTGCAACTGGCTGAATTGACCGCCGCAGATACACTGCAGGAACGCGCCGAGAAACTGGGGCTGGTTCCCGCTTCCGCAGAGCAAATTCAGTACGTGGTCGTCCCCGGCTACAATGGACGCCCCGCCGTAACCCTGGCGCCCGCCCCTGCCCCGCCCCCCAAAACGCTGGTGCATCCGGATTTCTCCGAATCCTTGCTCGATTGGATGCAGCGGCAATTCACCACCCTGGGCTGGCCGCAGGTCGTCGGTGCTTTGCCTTCCACCCCATAGCGTATTTTCTTCCCATGAAACCACCTCCCTGGCGTTACAGCATCCTGGGCCTCTTCTTTGGCGTTTTCGGTCTGGCTATCGTCGGCCAAATCGGACGTATGCAGTTCACGCCCATGGCCGAGACCCTGCGCGCCCAGGCCGAGCAATATCAGGAGTATCAATCTACGCTGGAACCCACTCGCGGGCAGATTTACGACCGCTGGGGACACACCCTGGCCGGGAACATCACCGTCTATCAGGTCGGCGTAGAGACACACCGCGTCAAAAACGCCGATACGATTGCCTCCGCTTTGCACGCAGTGCTGGGGCTGGACCCCACCGATACACTGGGGAAAATCACCCAGGCCAGTGCGGGAGACGTGCCCCGTTACGTAGTGCTCACTGACTACGTCTCCGCCGAACAGGTGGAGCAGTTGGAAACCTATCGGAAACAAACCAAACTGGCGGGAAACACGGGACCCTCCGCAAAGGGGGTCCCGCCCCCTTCTCTTGAGGGGCTGGTCTATCAGCCGCATTTGATGCGCTACTACCCCGAGGACAGTTTGGCCTCCAACGTTCTGGGATTCGTCAGCGTGGAAGGGCGCGGTTACTTCGGGCTGGAGGAAAAATTCAACGACCTGCTGGCGGGCAACGCCAAAGAAGTTTGGATAGCCCAAAACCCCTACAAGGTGGATGCCGACAACGTCTCCCCGGTAGGGGCCAGTTTGATTTTGACCATCAATCGGGAAATTCAGGACGCCGTTGAGGACATTCTACGCACCAGCGTGGAAGCCAACGGAGCTGCATCCGGTACCATCGTGGTGATGGACCCAAAGACGGGCGAAATCCTGGCCATGGCATCCACGCCACAACTCAACCCCAACGAGTATTGGCGTTACCCCGACATCTTCCGGGACAACACAACGCCCTTCAACCGCGCTATCAGCCAGGCCTATGAACCCGGCTCCGTCTTCAAGGTGCTCACCATGTCCGCCGCCATAGATGCCGGCGCGGTTACCCCGGACACGGAATTCATTGACCAGGGCGCATTCGAGATTGGCGGCATCACCATCCGCAACTGGGATGGCGGGG
>JANTFR010000158.1 GCA_024763355.1 Anaerolineales bacterium | reverse complement strand
AGGGTATAATTCTGTTCGTAGGCGCGGCGCAGCAACTCAACTTTCCAAATCGGCGTGTACTCCGGATTGCCAGTGGAGATGTAAAAGTGACAGGCATCAGCACACAGGCCGCAGCGAGTACAGGCTTCCAGTTGAGAGGCAACTTCCGCGCCTACGTTCTTTACAAAGAAGTTCAACGCTTGTTCGTCAATAATTTCCGTTGCACTCATCTTATGCTCCTTTTGGAGTGTCCGTTTCCAGTGCAGCGGCCACCACTTCGGTGATACCGCGCACGTCAATGTCCATATCGTAGTATTTGCTGCCGTCCAGAAATTGCAGTCGGCAGGTGCTACAGGCCGTCACCACGGCATCGGGGGAAATGCGTTCCAGTTGTTCCACTTTGGGCAGGAAGGCCTTCATGCGGATTTCGTCCGCCTCCGGACTGGCAAGCACCCCGCCGCCGCCCCCACAGCACCACTGCGCTTCCCGATTGGGGGTCATCTCTACGAAGGTGCTCGGGGCTACGGTACGCAGGATTTCCCGCGGCTGCTCAATCAGACCGCCCAGACGCTGCAATTTGCAGGCATCGTGGAAAGTGATACGCTGTCCGGCGAAGGCATCGGAACGCAGATGCAGGCGTCCTTCTCGCAGAAAACGCACGATGGTTTCCAGAACGTTCTCCACGGCAAAGGGGAGCGGCAGACCGTACAGGCGGGAGGCGATGCGGCGGACGGTATCGTAGGCGTGACCGCACTCTGTCAGGATGATGCGCTTGACGCCCAGTTCCAGGGCGGCATCGGTGACGCGGCGCACGAATTCGACTTGTTCATCGGTATCACCGGAGAAAGTGGCAAAGTTGACCGATTCGCGCCCGGTGCTGCTCAACGTCCAGGATTCGCCCGCGGCGTTCATCACTTTCGCCATCGCTGCCAGGTTGTCGGGGAACTTGATGAGTTCAATGGAGGTAAAGGCCACCAGCGAGTCCGCGCCCGGCACATCCAGGGGGATGTCCACGCCTTCCTCTTCGCGCAGCCACTCCAGACGGTTCTCGAAGAGGGTGCGGGTTACTCCCAGGGGACTGCCCGTGACTTTCTGCCTGCGGACGGCATCCGCCAGGGAACGGGGAACCATTCCGGCGGCGGCCAGCCCTTCCCGCGTCAACTGGATGAGCGCTCCCAGGTCGATGCCCATGGGACAGGCCAGGGAACAGCGGTTGCAGACCGTACAGGTGAAATAGGCCTCCGAAACCCAGTCCGACATCTCCGTTGCGGAAACGCTCTGCTTGTCGAACAGGGAGCGCAGCCAACCGAAGGCAGTGAAGTTATCCTGCACCGCGCGGCGCAGCGGTTCCACTTTGCGGATGGGCGTATGCACAGCGTTGCCCGTTCCCAGGTAAAAAGGACAGGCTTCGGCACAAATGCCGCAGCGCGTGCAGGCCTCCAACTGGGAGACGAGCCATCCGTCGGTGTGCTGCAAGTAGTACTGCGTTATCTTCCGGTCTGCATCCATGTAAGACGATTTTTAAGGTTCGACACCCAGGCGGCCAAAGCGGGCCCCGTGTACGGTGCGGGTGATGAAGTAGGTCATAAAGTGGGAAATGCGGCTAAAGGGTATCCAGATGAGAAGCCAATCCACAGTAAGCATGTGAATGGTAAACAGCGTCTCGTAAGGCATCCCAAAAAGGTGATGGTAGGTTACCCAACCGGTCAGAAGAGGCAGAAAAACTACAATCCAGTTCAACCATTCTCCCAAACCCGTCAACATGCGTCCCACCGGGCTGACGATGCGGTTCGAGAGCAGGATAATCATGCCAATCATAGCCATGGCGGCGAAACCATCCACGAGAGGCGTGGGCGCTGTCGGCCAGCCAAAGCCCAAGACGCTACGCCAGGCTTCCACGTGCGGGGTACTCAAGAAAATGACCACGAACAATCCCAGATGGAACATGCCGCCGGCGATATAGGTGAGCGGACGGTGGCGGGTTCCGGGGAACTTAGGCGGCAGAAAGGGCAGGAATCCCAGCCCTTTGACGTAGGTCTTGACCACCCCGGCGGCAGCGCTGCCGCGCGGCGGAGCGTAATCTTTCTTCCACCCCATCAGGATGACGCGCAGGAAACGGTACACCATTCCAAGAATGAAGACCAGCAAGGCCACCTGGAACATGGGACCGCGAGAAAATTCCAGCCAATCCATCTTATGCCTCCTTTTTCTTTTGCGCCTTGAACTCTTCGGCGGCTTTTTGCTTGACTTTCTTGGCATACAGAGCGCTGCCTACCGCCAGCGCCGCTCCCCCCAAAGAAGCAAAGCCGGCCTGCGCCCCGCGGGCTGCTTCCGCCCCCGGAGGAGCGGCCAGCGACTTGTAAAATCCGCCGCCATCCCAGAAATCCGGTTCGGTGCATCCCAGGCAGGGATGGTTGGACTGGACGGGGAAACTGACGCCTTCGTTCCACTTGATGGTGGCACACGCGCTATAGGTGGTCGGCCCTTTGCAGCCCAGTTTATAGAGACACCAACCGGCTTTGGCGCCCGCGTCGTCGTAGGATTCGGCGAACTGTCCCCGTTCGTAGAAGGGACGCCGCGGGCAGCGGTCGTGGACGGTTTGTCCGTAGAAGGCCTTCGGGCGTCCCAACGAATCCAATTCGGGGATTTCGCCCAGAAGGACGACGTGGGCAATCGTGTTGGTAATCACCTCAGGGATGGGCGGGCAGCCGGGCACGTGGATGATGGGTTTATCCTTGACAAGGTCGTGGACGCCCACCGCGCCGGTCGGGTTGGGGTTGGCATGCGGCAGGCCGCCGTAAGAAGCGCAGGTTCCCACAGAGATAATCGCCATCGCTTTGGAGGCCGCCTCTTCCAACAAGTCAATGGCGCTGCGCCCGCCGATGGTGCAGTACACCCCATTATCTTTGGTCGGAATGCTCCCCTCAACGACCAGCACGAACTGCCCCTCGTACTCATCCATGATTTTCTCTTTGTTCTCTTCGGCTTGCTTTCCGGCGGCGGCGAAGAGGGTTTCGTGGTAATCCACAGAAATGTCGTTGAAGAGCAATTTGGTCAAATAGGGGTCGTGGGAGCGAGTCAGGGCTTCGGAACAACCGGCGCAATCTTGAAACTCCAGCCAGATGACCGGCAGCCGGGGCTTGCTTTCCATGGCATGGACGACTTTCGGCAACTGGCTATACTCCAGACCCAGGGCGGCGGTCATCAGGGTCGCCAGTTTCAGGAAGTCACGGCGGCTCAAGCCACGCTCCACCATGCTTTCATAAATCGTTTTTTCGGTCATAACACCTCATCTCCTTCATGGCAAGGTTTGGGCAATCTGCCGGGAATACCGGTTGCGTCCATTCCCGGACGGTAGGCTTGCAAGACGTGCAATCTGCCAGAACAGGGGGTTGGTTTCTTCTCCTTCCATCACACCTCCGTAGAACGACTCCTTTTTGACGGCGCGAAAAGCAGGCGCGGCACGCGCCGACATCCGTTATGGTTAAGCCTACGCGTTTCGAGGTGCGAATGTTACCCCCAAGTGGTTATTTCTCGTCCCCCGATGGGTGGGTTGAGAGAAGTTCAAAACAGTGAGCAAGTCGGCAAGGGAGCCCTGAAAATATCGCAACTATTCAGTCCTGCGGCGAAAAGCACCCGTCATGGGTAGAGCACGGCAATGCCGTACTCTACCCCCTACAGGATGGCGATTACTTCGCTTCGCTCGCGATGACAGCAGCAGTAAATATTTTCCGAATAGAGCCTAAATCAGCCCCTGCCGCACGGCCCGCGTGACGGCATCCACACGGTTGCGCGCGTCCAGTTTCCCCGTGATGTTGCGGACGTAATCCTTGACCGTAGCGGTGCTCAGAAAAAGCGCACCGGCAATTTCAGCATTCGTCATCCCCTGGGCCATCAAACGCAGAATTTCCACCTCACGCGGAGAGAGAAGAGCATCGGATTCGGCCGGCGGATGTTCGACGGCGTATTCGGCCAGGGAACGCGTTACCCGCGGGTCGAAGGCCATCTCTCCACGCAAGACCTGCCGCACCCGCGAGACCAGGTCCATGTGTTCGGCATCCTTGAGGAGGTAACCTTTAGCGCCCGCTTGCAGCGCCTGGTGCACCAGGTTGCTATCCATAAACGCGGTCAAAATCAACACTTTCGTTTGAGGGCTGATGCCTACAGCATAACGGCACACATCCAGGCCGTTGACTTCATCCAGACGGATGTCCAGCAAGGCCACGTCGGGCCTGTGGTGCGCAATCAACCAGGAGCCCTGCTCGCCGCTCCCCGCTTCTCCGACAATCTCGAAATCCGGTTCCTGCTCCAAAATGGCGCGCAGGCCCTCTCGCACAACTTTGTGGTCGTCAATAATCACAATGCGGTATTTCATCGACCGTCTTTCTCCAGGGGAAGCGGCAAAGTCAAGCGGACTACCGCCCCGCCGTCTTCGTTGTTCATCGTCTCCAGATAGCCGCCGGCCTGCTGCGCAAGTTGGTGCATGGTACGCAGGCCAAAATGCAGGTCGCTTTGCAGGGCTGCATTACCGTTCATGGGAAAGCCTTTTCCATTATCTTGAATAGAGACCAGCAGACGGTCTTGATAAAGGGTCAGGCTGATAATCACTGCCGTAGCCTGGGCGTGTTTTTGGGTATTCGCTAACGATTCCCGCACGATACGGTAAATGGCCTGGGAAGCCCGCTCGGACAGTTCCGGCCACTGAAGAGGCGAGACAAACGTGACCTCAATCCCTGACAATTTCTCAAACTCGTCTGCCAGTTCTTGCAAGAGGACGGCGAGAGGAGCATCGTCCCGGCTGGGGCCGCGCGTCAGGGCATCGATGGCCCCGCGCAACTCAGCGGTCGCCCGCGAGGTCATTCGCCGGATACGCAACGCTTTGTGGTATAGAGGCCCATCTTCCGGCAGATGCGAGAGCAGCGCTTCCGCCTCCATACCGACGACGAAAAGGAGTTGCACCGTGCTGTCGTGCAAATCCTGGGCAATGCGCTGACGCTCCTGTAACTGCGCCAGTTCCAAAACTTCATCGTGCAGGTGGGCGTTCTCCAGTGCCACCGAAGCCTGCCGGGCAAATGTGGAGAGCAATTTCAGGTCTTCGTCATCAAAAAGGGGGCCATAAGCCACCTGTCCCACGGCCAGCACGCCGGCTGGCGTGCCGCGGATGATGAGCGGCACACTGACCACTCGCTGGACGTTGATATGTTCGGCAGGCATCCTGGCGCTCACCGCCAGGGAGGTCAGATTCTCGATGAGCAGCATCTCCCGCGTGTACACTGGCTGGAGAAGAAAGCGCATCTCCGGAGGAAAGGTTTCCCGGCGCTGTTTCAACCCGTGAATTCGATACTCCCTCGGCTGGCGTTTCTCGTCCAGCAGCACCACCAGGCTGACATCGGCAGCGAGCAGGTTTTGCGCCACCGAGACGATTTGCTCCAGAACGACATTCTTGTCTAGGTGGGTGAGGATGGAACAGCCCATCTGGATGAGTAATTCGGTTTGCCGCAGCCGCCGTCCCAGGACGCCCAAACTGCGCTGCGTAACCGTCAATTGCTCCACCTCATCCACGATGGATTGGTACAGGTTGGGACGCCCGCGCGGGTCGTAGCGCACTCCATGCTGAAGCCCTCTCCCCGGCGCAGGCTGCTCCCGTTTTGGACGGCGGGCGGTCTCTGCCAGAAGTCTGAGTACATCTGCACTGCTCGATGTAGAATCCAATCCCTCCGTCAAATTTTCAAGGGTTTCCGGCTCCTCTATCAGGTTCAGATAAGCAGCCATATCCTCAAAGGCGGCATCCGGGAGGGAAAATTGCTTTCTCAGGCGCGCCAAAAGACCGTAGCGCAGCATCAGAAGGCGTTCCGATTTTCCCAACA
>JANTFR010000157.1 GCA_024763355.1 Anaerolineales bacterium | reverse complement strand
GCAGGAGCCGCTTTCCACATTTGCGGGCCTTCCCACAGGGCTACCCGG
This sequence comes from Anaerolineales bacterium, assembly GCA_024763355.1. GTDB lineage: Bacteria > Chloroflexota > Anaerolineae > Anaerolineales > DRKV01 > DRKV01. The sequence continues at coordinate 5,863 of JANTFR010000157.1, read as the reverse complement.
CGGCGGGAAACCATGCGCCGCAAGGTGAGTGCGGATTCCAAATCCACATCCTGCCCAATCCAGGCATCCGGCAAGCGCCACACGGAGCGCACCTCAAAACGTCTGCCGGAGCGCAAGGCAATCAATCCCCCGGCACACGGCAGGCGGGCAGAAAGGAAAACCAGGACTTGTTCCAACACCACGCCCAGGTCATACGATGCGGAGGTGTGTAAAACAAAGGGGGGGAATGCGCCCTGCCCCGCCGGTTCGGGATGGTATCGCGCCGGCGGGGATGGCGGCTCCCAGGCCAGGACTTGCCAGAAGTGCCGCGCCGGGGATTCCAGTTCGTCCGCACCCACAAGGAGACACCCCTCGCCGTTCTCGGCAGGGAAGGCGTATAACCGTCCGCAATCCAGTTCGGGGGCAGCGGAATCTACCTTGCGGCGGCGGGAACGCCGGCTGGTCAACGCCCCCGACAGCCAGTCGTGCCAGGCGGGGCGTCTCAGCAGGTTCTCCAGCGCCCGGTGGCGAGCGCGGGTAAGACCCGCGTGAATTCCAAAGCGCCATCCGTCCGGGTCGCGCCACAGCCACGCCGCCCAGCGGGCATCGGTCAGGTGCAGGGTGCGTTTGAGTTGTTGTGAAAGCACACTGGAATTATAAACGCGTTTTTGGGACATTGGTTGTGTTGGTTCATTGGTTGCATTGGTTCATTGGTTCATCGGTGCATTGGTTGCATTGGTTGCATCGGTTTATTAGTTGCATTGGTTTTCCGGTGCCCGCTTGCAGATTTTCCCGCTTGCAAACTTTTTCACTTTCCTCCTTCCCTTGTGTTATACTCACCCCGGGTCGGCAGGTCCCCACCTAAAACAACGACCTGAGCAAACGGAGGCCATCTATCCCTCCGAATCCATCATCGTGCAGGAGCAGAGCATGAAAAAGGATTTCCTGGCAATTTCCGACTACACATCTCAAGAACTTCAGGCCCTTCTCGACCTGGCCGAAGAACTGAAAGCCGAATGGAAGGCCGGCGGCAACGAGCCCGTCTTGCAAGGCAAAGTGCTGGCGATGATTTTCCAGAAGCCCAGTCTACGTACCCGCGTCTCCTTCGATATGGCGATGCGGCATTTGGGCGGCGATGCGCTTTATCTTTCCCCTGCCGAAATCGGGTTGGGCAAGCGCGAATCCATTGCCGATGTGGCCCGCGTTATCTCCGGTTACGTCCAGGGCGTGATGGCGCGCGTCTTCGCCCACGAGCACGTGGTCGAACTGGCAAAATGGAGCAGTATCCCGGTTATCAACGGCCTGAGTGACTACAACCACCCCTGTCAGGCGATGGCCGACGCCCTCACCATTCAGGAGGAATTCGGCACACTCAAGGGCGTCAACGTGACTTACGTAGGTGACGGCAACAACGTAGCCGTCTCTCTGATGCATGTCTGCGCCAAATTGGGGGCCAACTTCACGATTGCCAACCCGAAAGGCTACGACATGCCCGCCGAAAGTATTGCCGAGGCTCGCCGGTTTGCCGCTGAATCGGGCAGCACGTTGACCTTCCTGCGCGACCCGCACAAGGCGGTCAGGGGGGCGCAGGTTATTTACACCGACACCTGGACCAGCATGGGACAGGAGGAAGAAGCCGCCCGCCGCGCAAAAGTCTTCCCGCCGTACCAGGTCAACGCCGCCTTGGTGGCCGAGGCTACGCCTGAAGTCATCGTGATGCACTGTCTGCCCGCCCACCGGGGGCAGGAAATCACCGACGAGGTAGCCGACGGCCCCCATTCCCGGCTCTTCCCGCAGGCACACAACCGCCTGCACGCCCAAAAAGCCATTCTCGTGCAGTTATTGAGGTAAACGACCATGCAAACACAAGATTACATCGCCATTGAAGAGCGGTACGGAGCGCACAATTATCATCCCCTTGACGTAGTTCTCACCCGCGGCGAGGGGGTATGGGTTTACGACGTGGAAGGCAACCGCTACCTGGACTGCCTGAGCGCTTACTCCGCCGTCAGCCAGGGACACGTGCATCCCAAAATCCTGCACGCCATGCAGGAACAGGCACAGAAATTGACGCTCACTTCCCGCGCCTTCCGCAATGACCAGTTGCCCCTGTTTTACAAAGAATTGTGCGAACTGACCGGCTACGAGATGGCCCTGCCGATGAACAGCGGCGCGGAGGCCGTGGAGACGGCGCTCAAGGTCGCCCGCAAATGGGCATACACCGTCAAAGGGGTGCCGCGTCACAAGGCGGAAATCGTCGTAGCGGCCAACAATTTCCACGGGCGCACCATCACTATCATCTCTTTCTCCACCGAGCCGCTCTATCGGGATGATTTCGGCCCCTTCACGCCCGGCTTCGTCATCGTCCCTTACGGGGATGCGGAGGCCATCCGGAAGGCCATCACCCCCAATACCGCCGCCGTGATGGTGGAGCCCATCCAGGGGGAGGCAGGCGTCATCGTGCCCCCGGAAGGCTACTTGCGCGCCATCCGCCAAATCTGCGATGAGAACAACGTTCTCTTCCTCGCCGATGAAATCCAGACCGGGCTGGGGCGCACCGGAAAACTCCTGGCCTGCGACCACGAGGCCGTGCGCCCGGACATCGTCATCCTGGGGAAAGCCCTTTCGGGCGGTTTCTACCCCATTTCGGCGATTGTGGCCGACTCCCCCGTGTTGGGAGTGCTTCGTCCCGGAGAACACGGCTCCACCTTTGGAGGCAACCCGCTGGCCGCGGCCATCGGAAGAGCGGCTTTGCGCGTCCTGGTAGAAGAGAACCTGGCCGAAAATGCCGCCCAAATGGGGGCATATTTCCGGGAAAAGTTGCGCGCCATCCCCAGCCCGCACGTGAAGGAGGTGCGCGGCAAAGGGCTGCTCATCGGCGTGGAACTGAAACCCGAAAGCGGCGGCGCACGCCCCTTCTGCGAGGCCCTGCAAGGGCGCGGCATCCTGGCGAAGGAGACCCACGAACACGTCATCCGCTTCGCCCCCCCTCTGGTGATTGAGCGCCAGACGATTGACTGGGCGCTCGACATCATCGCAGACGTACTCAAATAAGCAAAGGGGCAAGTCTCATCTCCCCTCTCTCATTTCCCTCCCGAGGTACCTTATGAACATCTCCATCCCTAAAGAACGCCGCGATTCCGAGTTCCGGGTCGGATTGACCCCCGCGGGCGTGGAACTGCTTTGCCGCGCCGGGCATACCTGCTATGTGGAACATGATGCCGGAATCGGAAGCGGCTTCTCCGATTACGACTACCAGCAAGCCGGAGCGCGCATCGTCTATCAAGGCGAGGAGGCCTACGGACGCGCCGACCTGCTCCTCAAGGTGAGCCGCCCCACTGTGCAAGAATTCGAGTGGATGCGGCCCGGTCAAATCATCATGGGTTTCCTGCACCTGGCAGCCGCCAGCCCCGACAAGGTGCGCACCCTGCTGGAAAAGAAAATCACCGCCATCGGCTACGAGGTCATTCAGGATGACGCCGGACATCTGCCCATCCTGCAATCCATCGGCTACGTAGCCGGGGCCATGATTCCCCAGATAGCCGCCGCTCTGGCGCAGAACAACAACGGCGGCAAGGGCATTCTGCTGGGCGGTGCGCCCGGCATCGCTCCCGCAGAGGTGGTTATCATCGGCGGCGGCACGGTCGGGACGGCAGCCGCCCGCACCTTCCTGGGTATGGGCGCAACCGTGTACGTCCTGGACAGGAATCTCGACCGCCTGCGCGCCCTGCACAATCAGTGCAGCGGACACTGCATCACGATGGTAGCGCACGCCTCCAATATCGCCAAACTACTCCGTTTCGCGGATGTAGTGGTCGGTGCGGTACTCGTTCCCGGCGCCCGCGCCCCCATCGTCATCACCCGCGAGATGGTCAAATCCATGCGCCGTCGTTCCATCCTGATTGACGCATCCATTGACCAGGGAGGCTGCGCCGAAACCAGCCGCCCCACCACCCACAGCAGCCCCACCTACGTAGAGGAGGACGTCATCCACTACTGCGTCCCCAACATGACCGGCGTTCTGGGACGGACGGCCACGCACGCCATCAACAACGCCGTGTGGCCCTTCATCCAGCGCATCGGCAACACAGGGCTGGTTGAAGCACTGGAGGAAAGCAGCGCCCTCACCCGCGGCCTGTACACCCACAACGGAGAAATCATCCATCCCAAGTTGCGCAAAGCCTTTGAGAGCAGGAGGGCATCCTCATGAGTTGGGTCAACCAGTACCGCAACAAGGTCGTCACTGCCGAGGAGGCCGTGCAGGCCATCCAATCCCACCAACGCGTCTTCCTGACAGGCAACTGCTCCACCCCACAACAATTGCTGAAAGCGCTGGTGGAGCGCGCCCCCGAACTGGAAGACGTGGAGATAGCCCAGGCCCTGACCATCGGCCCGGCGGATTACGTCGCCCCCGAAATGGAAGGCCATTTGCGCGTCAATACCATGTTCATCAGCGCCAACATCCGCAAGGCCGTGCAGGAAGGACGCGCCGACTTCACCCCCGTCTTCCTCTCGGAGTTTCCCCTGCTCTTCAAGGAGGGACACCTGCCCCTGGACGTGGCCCTGGTACACCTCTCGCCCCCCGACGAACACGGCTTTTGCAGTTTCGGCGTGGAAAACGGCCTGACGAAAAGCCCGGCGGAATCGGCAAAAATCATCATCGCCGAAATCAACGAGAAGATGCCCCGCACCCTGGGCGATTCTTTCATTCACGCCAGCCGCCTGGATTACATCGTGCCGGTCAACTACGACCTGCCCGAAATGACGATGGGCGGCAAAGGGAACGACGAGGTCACCCAGAAGATTGCCAGTTTCATCGCCGACTTAATTCCCGACGGCGCCACCATGCAGATGGGCATCGGAGCCGTGCCCGATGCGGTGCTCAAATACCTGTACCACAAGAAAGACCTCGGCGTCCACACCGAACTCTTCTCGGACGGGGTAATCGACCTGGTGGAGGCCGGCGTGCTCACCGGGGCGCGCAAGACGCTCCACCCCGGTAAAATCGTCGCCGGCTTCATCCTGGGCAGCAAGCGCCTCTACGAGTGGGTAAACGACAACCCGATGATTGAACTGCATCGCACCGAATACGTCAACGACCCCTTTACCGTGGCGCAAAACGAGCGCATGGTCGCCATCAACTCGGCCATCGAAGTGGACCTCACCGGTCAGGTGTGCGCCGACAGCATCGGCCCCAAACTGTACAGCGGCGTGGGCGGACAACTGGATTTCATCTACGGGGCGTCGCGCTCCAAAGGCGGCGTGCCCATCATCGCCCTGCCCAGCGTAGCCCAAACCCGCAGCGGGCAGCGTTTCAGCCGCATCACCGCCATGCTCAAACAGGGCGCGGGGGTGGTGACAACCCGCAACCACGTGCGCTACGTGGTCACCGAGTACGGCGTGGCTTCCCTCTACGGCAAGACCATCCGCCAGCGGGCGCAGGAACTCATCAACATCGCTCACCCCGATTTCCGGGATGAGTTGACCTACAAGGCCAAAGAGTTGAAGTATTTGTAGATGTGACGCAGACCTCCGAAGTCTTCGAGACTTCGGAGGTCTGCGCTGGAGAATCCCCCATGTCTCTGCGCGGCGCAAAAATCGTAGCCACTCTCGGCCCGGCCAGCGAGGACGAAGATACCCTCTTCCGCATGCTGCAAGCCGGTATGGATGTGGCCCGCATGAATTTCTCTCACGGCACCCACGAGCAGCATGCCGAACGCATCGCCCGCGTGCGCGCTCTGGCGCATCGCTTGGGGCGCTCTGTCGCCATCCTGCAAGACCTGCAAGGGCCGAAAATCCGTACCGGCACACTAAAAGACGGGAAGGTCACGCTCCAGACCGGTCAACGGCTGGTACTGACCACAACCCCCGTCGAAGGCAACGC
>JANTFR010000156.1 GCA_024763355.1 Anaerolineales bacterium | reverse complement strand
AAGACATCCCGCGACCAGAAAGCCGCCGCGGCCTCGCCTTTGTGAAGCGCCATCCGCAGGTAGGCGCTGCCCTCCTCGCACAGCCAGATTTCCCCCGCCTCCACGTTGAGATATTCCATGACACGCTGGAGGCTTTTATCCAGAATTTGCTCCAGTTCCAGCGAACTGGAGAGGGTAACGGCAATGTCGTTAGTGAGAGACAAATCCTCGTTGCGCTGCACCAGTTCCCGGTCGCGTTCCAGCACAGCCTGGTAGAGCCGGGCGTTGGAAATAGCATGGGCAGCGTAGGAGGCCAGCATTTCAATGACGCGCTGGTCCGCTGCGGTGAACTCCGGCCAATCGCGTTTTTCGGTCAGATAGAGCAACCCCAGCAGATTTTCCCCCAAGAGGATGGGAACACCCAGGAAACTCCGCATGGGCGGATGCCCCTCCGGGAAACCCGCGCTGCGGGGGTCGGCGGTGAGGTCGGCAAGGCGGATGGATTCCCGTTGGCGCGCCAACGCCCCAATCAGGCCCCGTCCCTGGGGCGGATGGGGAAGGCGGGCGACTTCTTCCTCCATCATGCCATGCTGGACAAAGCGGGTTATCTTTCCCTCTTCATCCACCAGAGCCAGCAACCCGTAAGCGGCATCGGCCTGCTCGCAGGCCAGGGAGACAATTCGCGTCAAGACGGTGTCGAGAGAGAGGTCTCTCACCAGTTCCAAACTGGCCTGGTGCAAAGCGGCCAGACGGTCTTCCAGTTGTTCCCGCGTGAGCATAGCCATAGCGGTTTTTATTTTACCGCGAAACCGGCCCGTTTCGGTCTGATTTGCAATCGGCAAGATAGGGTACAATTGTTTACCCGTCTCTCGTGATACATTTTTTACACATGGCCTCATTCTTTCACACTTCGTTTCATCACCTGACGCCATCGGAGCGCGCCCGCATAACATCTCCTGTTTTGTGGCTGATGTTGGTGCTCGTCTCAGGGTTGTTTCTCATCGGCCTCTCTCCCTGGGTTCCCGTGGAAGAACGTCCCGTTTACCTGGGGGGAAGCCTGCTGTTTGCGCTGTATAGCTGGGTGTTGTTACGTATCTTTTTCCCTTATGCCGAACGTTTTATCTGGATGCGCTGGGTCATTCTGGTCGGTCATGCCGCTTTTGTGCCTTTTCTCCCGCTACTCTTCCCCGACACAGGGCTGCTCTTCGATGTCTTGATGAGCAGCATCACCATCATCCTGATTACGATTCTGTTCGGCAAAAAAGCGGCCTATCTCTTTCTGACCATCAACACCCTGCCCAGAATATTCGTTTATCAAGCCTCCTCCTTGCTGTTTCAGCATAGTTTCCTGGTGTTTGTCATACCGGTCTTTTCTCTGGTGCTTACGGAGACCGTATCAGGTGTAGGAACCCTCCTCAACCGCAAAATCTCCTACCTGGAGGCCATCAATCACGTGGCGCGCAAAGTCGGCTCCACGATAGAGCCGCAGGAAGTCATCAACCTGTTGAGCGTAGCCATTCGGGATACGCTGGATGCGGATACCTACTACATCGGCGTTCAACGGGACGGGGGACTCTACCTGGAAGTGCTCTACGACGACGGCAAATTCTATCCTCCGGAAGAACTACATCCCGAAAATAGCCTGACCGCCCTGGTCATGAAGCAACGCCGCTCCCTGCTGATTGGCAATATCCCCGGGGAACTGCCCTCCCTGGGATTGACGCCAAGCACCATCGGCGCAGAGAAAATGAGCCTCTCCTGGATGGGTACTCCCATGGAGGCGGGAGGGCACCCTCTGGGCATCGTTGCCGTGGCTTCATATCGTCTCAATGCCTTTCGGCCTGATGACCTGGAATTGCTGGAAAGCATCGCCCAACAGGCTGCCCTGGCGTTGGATAACGCCTACCATCACGCCGAAGTGGAAGAACAATCGCATCGCGACAGCCTCACGGGGGTTTACAACCACGGTTATTTCCTGCTGGCGCTCGAAGAACAGGCCGAGCAGATGCAATCGGGAAACCGCTCTCTGGCGCTCATTATGCTGGATATTGACTTTTTCAAGGCGTACAACGATACTTACGGGCATTTGGTCGGAGACCAGGTACTCGTTCGATTCAGCGACATCATCCGGCGGCACATCAAAGCGACCGACCTGGTGGGGCGCTGGGGAGGCGAAGAGTTTGCCATTTCTCTGCCCGGAGCCAATGGAGAACAGGCTTACCGGGTGGCACAGCGCATTTCTGCCACATTGCGGGGGCTGCAACTACAGGACCGCGACGGGAATGCCATTCCCCCGCCTACCGTCAGTCAGGGGATTGCTCTTTTCCCTTATGAGGCGGATGACATTTACGCTTTGGTGGATTTGGCCGACCAGCGGCTTTATCTGGCAAAAAACCGGGGGAGAGACCAGATTACACCGTCTCTTTCCCATTGGAAGCACGTCATTACGGAATAGACGCCGGTCGAGAATTTTTCCCCCAACTTGAGGTGGCTGTCACTTGTACAGTGACAATCACCTGCCCTCCCATCTTTTGTGCCGCACGCCAAAAGCCCGATAAACCCACAAAGCGCCCGAAGCCGTATGGCTCCGGGCGCTTTGCGCGAGCGGGAAAAATTTCAGGCCCGCCGTACCAGCATGGTCTCCTTGCTTCGCAGGCGGTACGCGCCGCTCTGCGCCAGGACACGCTCAACGAAGTGTTCCGGCACGTCCACCAGGGTGCTTTTCTCCTGAATGCGGATAGCCCCGATGGATTTTCCGGGGATGTCGGCGTGGTGCGCCAGCGTGCCGACCACGTCCGCCGGGCGCAGACCGTGGGAACGCCCTTTGTCCAGTTTCAGGCGCACCATACCCGCCTCGTGAGAACGGGAGGCGTTCCAGTTGGGGCGGGCGCGCTTCTCGAAGCGTTCCTTGTGACGCTGGTAGCGCGTCGGACGAGGCTTGCCGCGCCGCGCTTCACGGGCGTTCCAGGCGCGCACCTCGCTGATGTGTTCGATGGGGCGCTGGCGCTCGGCTTCGCGGGCCAAACGCAGGGCAGCCGCGGCCACCTCCAGGGGGTCGTGTCCCGCTTCAACCAGGGCGGCGACCATTTCCTGCTCGTTTTTGTAACGCCCGCGGCGCAGCCAAACCTCCATGCGTTGGATGGTATGCTGTTTGCGCTTTTCCAGAATTTCTTCTTTGCCGGGGATGGGCAAACGGCTCTGCGGCTGGCCGGTGTACTGTTCGATGCGCCGCAGGGCGCGCTGTTCGGCAGGCGTGACCAGGGTGACGGCGATGCCGTCCTTGCCGGCGCGGGCGGTGCGCCCGATGCGGTGGACGAAAACTTCGGGGCTGTCGGGCAAATCGTAGTTGAAGACGTGAGAGATATCGTCCACATCCAGGCCGCGGGCCGCCACGTCGGTCGCCACCAGCACCTTGATGCGGTCTTCCCGGAAGCGGCGCATAACGCGCTCACGGGCCTCCTGCGAGAGGTCGCCGTTGAGCATCTCCGCCGGGATACCGCGGGAAGCCAGGGCATTGGCGAGTTCGTCCGTGCCGGCGCGGGTGCGGACGAAAATCAGGGCGCGGCTGGGGTCTTCCATCTCGAAAAGACGCGTCAGGGCGGCCAGTTTCTCGTGTGCATTGACCATGTAATAGCGCTGCTCGATAGAGGCCACGGTGCGCTGTTTGTGCTGCACGGTGACGGATTGCGGTTCGCGCAGGTAACGGCCCGCCAGCCGCCGGATGGGAGGCGGCATGGTGGCAGAGAAGAGCGCCAGTTGCCGCCCTTCGGGAGTGGCGTTCAGGATGGTCTCGATGTCTTCGATGAAGCCCATGCTGAGCATCTCATCGGCCTCGTCCAGTACCAGGGTGCGGATACCGCTCAAATCGAGGACGCCGCGCTTGAGCAGGTCGAGCAAGCGGCCGGGGGTACCGACCACCACATCCACGCCGCGGCGCAGGGCCGAGATTTGCCGTCCATAAGGGGAGCCGCCGTAAATGGCGGTCACGCGCACTTTCACGTGCGCGCCGTACTCCCGCATGGCCTCCGCCACCTGGATGGCAAGTTCCCGCGTGGGGGAAAGTATTAAGGCCTGGGGGCGGGTCTGGTCGGGTATCAGGTTGTGGAGGATGGGGAGGGAAAACGCGGCGGTCTTGCCGGTTCCGGTCTGCGCCTGGCCGATGACATCCACGCCGGTCAACATGACGGGAATCATCTGTGCCTGGATAGCGGTGGGAGCGGTATAGCCGCGTTCGGAAACGGCCTGCATCAGTTCGGGACGCAAGCCCAGGGTGTCAAAAAGGGTTGTCATGCGAGTCTCCTGCTCGATATGGGGGTTTCGATGGGATTTCAAGGCGGGGCTTTGCAGCCCGCGGGCCGGAAATTCTTAACAGTTGACCCCATCCCGTCTTCCCAGACCAGGCAAGAGGTGCTCTGCTGCAACAAAAACGCTCTGGCATTTCCAGAGCGTCACCGTGGAAACATCAAAACCGGATTGAATAGTAGCGCTCCCGCATGGGAGCCGCTGGAGTATACCACAGAATCACTGCACCGCCAGCCACAAAATGGTCAACGCGCCCAGAATGGCGGCGATTACCGCCGCGCTGACCCACACCAGGCGGGTGGGACGCGCGTCCACCAGTTCCAGAAGGGGAGGCAGACCGGCGGGCTTCAGTTCCGGCCCGGCAAACCAGGCAAACGCGCCGCCCGCCAGGAAGCCTCCCAGGTGTCCCCAGTTGTCAATCCCCGGCGAAAGGCCGATGACGAAGTTGACCCCGGCAATCATCGCCAGGTTGTAGAGCGTTTTGCGGGCGTTGGGGAACAAAAAGGCGTTGCGATACACCAGAATGCCCTCCGCAGCCAGCAGGCCGAAAATGGACGTGGAAGCGCCCAGGGACGGCGCGGGGGTCATCCACAAGGAGAGGACGTTACCGGCGATACCGGAAAGCAGGTAAAGCAGGACAAAGCGCGGCGCGCCCCAGAAACGCTCCAAAGGCGGCCCGATGATGTAGAGGGCGTACATGTTGAAGCCGATGTGCAAAATTGAGCCGTGCAGGAAGATGGCGGTCACCAACCGCCAGAGTTGACCTTCGGCAATCAAGGGGCCGTATTTGACTCCCAGGGCAGTGACGATGTCGCCGCCAAACAGATAGGTTCCCAGCGACTGCCCCAAATAGGCCAGGATGCTGAGCGCCAGGAAGATGTAGGTTGCCCAGGGAGTGCGGTCGGGTATCCTGACCTGCACCATGCGGGGTTCCGCGGGGGGCGGGACGGTCTCGTAGGAGGAGGGCGGAGGCTGGGTCACAGGGTCACCTTGCGTTGTTCTACCTTATGGTGTTCGGCGTGGATGATGGCGAGGAGCGTGTCCACGGCCTCGTCCAGTTGGTCTTCGGGGTTGACTACGACGTAATCGAATTCTTTCATGTGCTGTAATTCCTTGCGGGCGGTGGCGATACGCAGTTTGAGGCCCTCCGGGGTCTCCGTTTTGCGCGCCTTCAGGCGGAGTACCAGTTCCTCCTCGCTGCGCGTGGTGACGAAGACGAGCACGGCCTGGGGGCAGATGGAGCGGATGGTGGCGGCTCCCTGTACGTCTATGCGCATGACGACATCCTTGCCGCTGGCCAGCGCCTCCCGCACCTGGGCCTTGGGGATGCCCTTGTAGTCGTTGTACACGATAGCGTATTCCAGCAGTTCGTCTTTCTCAATCATCTCGGCAAACTCATCGTGCGAGACGAAAAAATAATCCACCCCGTGCTGCTCTGTGGGACGCGGGGGACGGGTCGTGGCCGTGACGACAAAATGGAAGGGCAATTGCCGTTCCTTCATGCGCTGGATGACGGTATCCTTGCCCACCCCGGAAGGGCCGGAGATGACAATCAACAACGGTTCGATTTTCGGAGGCGCAAACGGATTTTGGGATGGGGTCATTTGTCAGATTTCCTTGCTCGTCGGTATAATTGATTGGACTTTAGACAAAAATGATACTCTCCTGGCGTGAGCCGGGCGACGATGAACACCTTACCAAAGCAAAAAACGAGCCGATTTGGGCGTCAGGAA
>JANTFR010000155.1 GCA_024763355.1 Anaerolineales bacterium | reverse complement strand
CTGCCCTCTACAGCCGTTCGATAATCGTGGCGGTTGCCATGCCGTGGCCGATGCACATGGTTTGCAGGCCGTAACGCCCGCCGGTGCGCTCCAGTTCGGCGAGCAATTTGGTCATCAACACCGCGCCGGTCGCGCCGAGGGGATGTCCGAGGGCAATTGCGCCGCCGTTGGGGTTGACCTTCTCCATGTCGGGATGCCATTCCTGCGCCCAGGCCAGCACCACGCTGGCAAAGGCCTCGTTGATTTCGATGACATCCATCGCTTCCAGGGTCAGGCCGGCCTTCTCCAGCACCTTGCGCGTCGCCGGGATGGGGCCGTCCAGCATCAGGACGGGGTCGGAGCCGACTACGACCCGCGCCAGCACCCGCGCCCGCGGCATCAGATTGTAGCGTCCCACCGCAGCAGGGGAGGCCAGTACCAGCGCCGCCGCCCCGTCGCTAATCTGACTGCTGTTCCCGGCAGTCACCACGCCCCCTTCCTTGAACACCGGCCTGAGGGCGGCCATCTTCTCCCGGTCGGGCGGCATGCGTACCCCCTGGTCGGTGTCGAAAACGCGCCCGTCGGGCAGGGGGATGGGCAAAATCTGGCCCGCGAAGCGCCCCTCTTGAATGGCACACATGGCGCGCAGGTGGCTCTCGTAAGCGAAATCGTCCAAAGCATCGCGGCGCAGGCCCCACTTCTCGGCCATCAGTTCGGCGCTGATGCCCTGATGCGGCAATTCGTAGGGCAGGTCGGGCCAGGTCTCCGGCCAATCGCTGCCAATCGGCACGCGGGACATGATTTCCGTGCCGCCCGCAACCACGATGTCCATATCGTCGGCCAGGATAGCCTGGGCGGCGAAGTGGACGGCCTGCTGACTGGAACCGCACATCCGGTTGATGGTCACCGCGGGAACTTGGGGAGGGAATCCGCTTTTGAGGACGGCCAGCCGCCCCAAATTCCCGCCCTGCTCCCCTACGGGGGAGACGCACCCCCAGATGACGTCCTCCACCCAGGAGGGAGAAACAGCCGCCCTTTGAACGGCTTCCGTCAAAATGCGGGCGCTCACATCCACCGGATGAATCCCGGAAAGCGCGCCCTTACCGGGTTTCCCAACCCCGACAGGGGTGCGCACGGCAGAGAGAATGTAGACTTCTTCGGTCATGGGCAGGTCTCGTGCGGTACAATTGCAGACATGGATACGGATTTCAATGATACCGCGAATTTCTCCTACAAGGCCGGTTTCGTGGCCGTGATGGGACGCCCCAACGTGGGCAAATCCACGCTGATGAACGCCCTCCTGGGGCAGAAGATTGCCGCCGTCTCGCCCAAACCGCAGACGACCCGCAAGCGGCAACTGGGCATCCTGACCCTGGATGAAGCCCAAATCATTTTCGACGACACGCCGGGGGTTCACAAACCGCTCCACAAACTGGGCGAGTACATGAACGAGGAAGCCCTGGCCGCTCTGAAGGACAGCGACCTGATTCTCTTCCTGGTGGACGTCAGCCGCCCGCCCAACGAGGAAGATGAGATGCTGGCCGATACCATCCGCCAGGCGCTGGAAAAAGAACCCGACTTGCCCGTGCTGCTGGTGCTCAACAAGGCCGACCTGCTCAAGGACAAGCAGCAGCAGGAGCATCCGTCCCTCTACCAGGCCCTCGTTCCTCAGGCGGAACCGATTGCTGTCTCCGCCCTGCGAAACGAAAACCTGGACACGCTTCTGGATGCCATCATTGCCCGCCTGCCCGAACACCCGCCCTTTTACGACCCGGAACAACTCACCGACCTTTATGAGCGCGATATCGCCGCCGACCTGATTCGGGAGGCCGCCCTGCTCCACCTGGAACACGAAGTGCCTCACGGCATCGCCGTCCGCATCGACGAGTTTACCGAGCGCGGCGAGCGGGGGGCCTACATCCGCGCTACCCTGTTCGTGGAACGCGAATCGCAGAAGGGCATCGTGATTGGCAAGGGCGGCTCCATGCTGAAGAAAATCGGGGCGCACGCCCGCAAGGAAATCGAGGCCATGAGCGGGCGCAAAGTGTACCTGCAACTGCGCGTCAAAGTCCGCAAGAACTGGCGGAACGACGAATCCGTCCTGCGCGCCTTCGGTTACCGAGTCCACGAATGAACACGAATGTTCACGAAGTCCACGAATGGACACGAATTTGCACGAGTGAGACGACGGACGACAGACCACGGATAACAGACGGTGGACGACAGACGGTGGACGGTTGACGACAGACCGCACGGTAAGCAACCAACAAACCAATGAACTGATGAACCGATGCAACCAATGCACCAATGAACACAAATTTGCACGAGTGAGACGACGGACGACAGACCACGGACAACAGACCACGGACAACAGACCACGGACAACAGACTACCGACCACTCAGACCAACACGACCAATGAGACTAATGCACCGATGAACCGATGCAACCGATGCAACCAATGCAACCGATGAACCGATGAACGAATGAACAGCCCCATGCTCATCCTCGCCCTCCTCTCCGCCCCGCTGGACTGGCTGGCCGTCGCTCGCCGCTGGAAACCCCTTGAACTGGTCGCCAAGCCCGCCGTGATGCTTTTCCTGGTGGGATACCTGTGGCAGGCCACGCATTTCCGCGCCCCGATGGGGTGGTTCGCCCTGGCGCTGGTCTTTTCCCTGGCCGGGGATGTCTTCCTGATGCTGCCAAAGGAAAATTTTCTCGGCGGATTGGTTTCGTTTCTCTTGGCGCACCTGGCTTACATCGTCGGATTGAACCGGGAGCCGCCGCCCCGCAACCTGGCCGCCCTGCTCATTGTCCTGATGGTAACTGCCGCGGGATTCCGCATTTACCACCGCCTGCGCGCCGCCCTGCTGGAGAAGGGACGCACCCGCTACGTCGTCCCGGTGGGGGTGTACGCCGCCGTGATTGCCGTGATGCTCATCTCCGCCCTGTGGACGCTGGCCCGCCCCGAAGACGCCTGGCCCGATGCCCCCTCCCTGCTGGTGAGCGGCGGTGCGCTGCTCTTCTTTCTCTCCGATACCTTCCTGGCGTGGGGGCGCTTCATCCGCCCGCTGCCGGGAGGCCGCGCCCTCGTCCATGCCCTCTACCACCTGGGGCAGGTTGCCATCATCGCGGGGGCGGTGATTCGGGGGTAGACGACGGATAACGGACGACCGACGACAGACAACGGACGACAGACCGCGCAACAGGCAATCAACGAACCAATGCACCAATGAACCGATGCACCGGCGAACCAATGAACCGATGAACTAACGAACTATCTCCCCCATGCCCAAAGGCTCCCGCACCTCCTCCTTCGGCACGACCTCGCGCATCAGCCACAACGCGTCATCCTACTACGCCTCGCGCCTGTATGCCGATTTGCCCAAAGAAAGTCCGCCCGTGCCGGATAATCCCTTCCCGGCGGAGTACGAAAACGCCATCATCGAGCACAGCGCCGAGCAGATGAGCGAACTGCCCGACAACTGCCTGCACCTGATGGTTACCTCCCCGCCCTACAACGTCACCAAAGAGTACGACGCCGACCTGACGTTGAAGGAATACCTGGAGTTGCTGCACCGCGTCTTCTCCGAGACCTACCGAGTGCTGGTACACGGCGGGCGCGCCTGCGTCAACGTGGCAAACCTGGGACGCAAGCCCTACATCCCCCTCTCCGACTACATCTCCCGCCTGATGACCGACATCGGCTTCCTGATGCGCGGCGAAATCATCTGGAGCAAGGGAGCCGGAGCGGGCACTTCGATGGCGTGGGGCAGTTGGAAATCGGCCTCCAACCCCGTGTTGCGCGACACCCACGAGTACATCCTGGTCTTCTCCAAAGGCTCTTTTCGGCGCAAGAAACCCGAAGGCAAGGAGAACACCATCACCAAAGAGCAATTTCTGGCATGGACGAAGTCCGTGTGGACGATGAACCCGGAATCGGCCAGAAAAGTGGGACATCCCGCGCCCTTTCCGGTGGAACTTCCCTACCGCCTGCTACAACTCTACACCTACCGCGACGACATCGTGCTCGACCCCTTCCTGGGCAGCGGCACGACCGCCCTGGCCGCCCTGCAATCGGAGCGCAAATTCATCGGCTACGAAATCAACCCCGAATACGCTGCCCTGGCCCGTCGGCGGATTGCGGAGCAATGACCCACAAAAAAGACTTCCGAAGTCTCCGGGACTTCGGAAGTCTTGATTTGCGCTACGCTTCGGAGGACTCGCCTTCTTCCGGGAGGGGAGGCGGCTCCGAGGGGGGAGCGGGGGCAGGCTCGCCCTCAGGAGAGCGCGTTACCCCGGAGACGACTGCACCATCCGCAGGGGGGTAGTCCTGCATCCCCAGTTGGGTCAGGATGACCGCGCCCAATCCCAGGCCGGCAGCCACCCAAGGGATAGTCCATCCCACACACGGTATCACTTTCCCAATTCCACCCAAAACCAGCGAAATCAGGAACGTGCCCACACCGGCGGCCAGCGGTGCAGCCCAGGTCTGCCCGAAAGACTGAGCGATGCGCCGCCCGACCTCGTACCCCAGGGCAATCCAGCCATACAGCGCCAGCAGGAGAAGCGCCAGGATGCCGAGGAAGGTGACCGGCAAGAGAATAACGGTGAAAGCCAGGATGAGAAGCATCACGGGGGCGACCATCAAGGTCAGACACCCCACCCCGCCGGAGAGGGCCGGCTGCTCCATCATCGCGTGCGCGATGCGCTCCATCGGGCTTTCCAGGAACATGAGGGCCAGCACCGCCAGGGCGGAGAGCGCCAGTACCTTGAAGAAAAACCACAGCCCCCCGAAGGCTATCCGACCGAGTCTTTCCAGCGGGGAGATGGAACGCCTGTTGAATTCCCCTCCGAAGGGAAAACCCCGGTCAAACTGAAAATTGAAGGGAATGTTCTCGCCTTCCACAATTTGCCCGCCGATGAAGGCTTCGGGGTCGCGCTGCACCGTCCCGCCGAAGGTCACCAGGTCTCCGCCCACGGAGGCGGTATCGTTCAGCGTGATGCGCCCGCCGAAAGCGGCGATATCGCCTTGCACGCTGCCGGAGACGTTCAGCGTACCGCCGAAGAGGGCCACATCACCGTGGACTGCCGCGCCGTCCTCAATGGTCACATCGCCGCCGAAAATCACCAGGTCATCGTTGAGCACCTCGCCCGAGGCCAGAGTGTACGAACCGCCCATGATGACCTTGCCATCCGGCAGCGCGCTGGCCTGCGCGGGAAGCGGCCAGACAAAAGCCGTCAAGACAAGCAACAGAACGGCATACCAGATTTTCTTTTTCATGGGGAAACCCTCCTTGCGAACATGAGTTTCTGAAGAGAGACGAACCACAAGGCCACCAGCAAGGCGGAGACTTCCAGCATTCCAAGCCACCAGGCGGGAGGCAGCAAAGCGGCCAGAGCATGGACTACCTTGCTGATGGTGGAGGCCGCCGAGATGCCGAGCGCAATCTGGCGGGAGAGCGCTACCAGCCAGTCCACCGGCGAATCGAAAGCGACGAACACGCCGGCCAGCAGAACCCCCGTCACCGCCAGCATCGCCACCGCGCTGAGGGCCAGCAAAAGCCAGGCCTGCCGCCGCGCTATCAACCGCCGCTCCGCTTCCAGGCGCGCCTTCCAGCGGAGAGAGAAACCCGCGGCCGGCAGGGGCGCAGGGGCCTCGCGGAAGGTGCCTTCCACGGCGGAGATGGCTTCATGCAGGGAACGGCACGCTTCGCAGGTATGCAGGTGCGTTTCCAGGGCACGCTGGTCGGCGGGAGAAAGGGGGGCGCCGGTCAAAATCCAGGTTTCATAGGGCTGGTGATTCATGAGGTTGGGCCTCCATGCGGAATGGGTGTTCCTGCCGCTGCTCCTGCCAGGCCTCCGCCAGCCGCCTGCGGGCGCGGTGCAGACGGCTTTTGACCGCACTGACCGTCAACGAAAGCGTCTCGGCGATTTCCTGGTAAGAGTAGTCGTACCAATAGTACAGCACGACCGCAGCCCGGTCGGTGGGGCTGAGCGTCTCCAACAGAGATTGCACTTCGCGCTGCCGCTCGTTCTGGAAAGCGACTTTCTCCGGCAAGGGGT
>JANTFR010000154.1 GCA_024763355.1 Anaerolineales bacterium | reverse complement strand
GATGTCTGCGTGGGAGGCAGGGTAGCGGTAGCGGTCGGCGCGGGCGTAGCGGCGGAACTTCCGCAAGCGCTCAAGAGCACGACGAACAACAGCGACCAGAGCAGAGATGACACGATGCGCTTCACAATTCAACTCCTTTTGAAACGAAAGACCAGGATGACGAGCAAGATGACGAGCAGCAAAGTTGCTCCGACGAGCAGGCGGGGGATGGGACTCCCTTTGGGCGGGCTGCCGCTCTCCGGGGTGGGTGCGCCCTCCGATGGGGTTGCCGTTCCCTGCGGCGTCCCCGTGGGGGTGCTGCTGACTTCAGGGGACGCGGTCGCCTTTGGGGCCGGCGTCGCCGTAGCGTCCAGGGGATTCCACAAGGCAAGCGTGGGGACGGGCGTGGCGGTCGTCGCCGGCGGGGTTTCTTCCCGCTCCGGCAACTGGTCGGCGTAACCCCAGGAAGTTCGCCAGGCGCGGTCGAGTTCATAGGTATCCAGGCCGTAGATGGCCTGCAAAGCCTCGTCCGTTTTGTGGCCTGTCTGAATGTAACGCAGAAAAGCGTTCAGTTTTCCGGGGCCGTAGGTCTCCACCAGATAAGCCACCACCGCCCCGCTGTGGGCGTAGGAGCGCGCCGCCTCCTCAGCGTAGGGAGAAAAACCGGTCGCCAGGGCGGTCAGGGGCGGGAGGTCGTCGTTTTCCAGGGCGGTTTGCAGGCGCTCCGTATCCGCCTCACTCAGGTCGCCCTCCGCATAGACGGCCAGCCCCTCCGAAAGCCAGGTGGGGAGGGAAATGCCCTTGCAGTTGAAGACCAGGGTATCCACCACGAGATGCCCCAGTTCGTGCGGAAGCACCTCCTGCGCCCAGTCCGTCTCCTGCGGGCCGAAGCCCACGATGATGCTGTTGTAAGCCGGGAAGGCCACGCCCCCTGTCCACTCGGCGCTGTGGATGAGGGCGTTCCGCACCCCCTCCACGTCGGGATAGATGGTGATGAGGATGGGGGAGATGGGCGCGATGCCCATTTCGTTCACCAGGCGGTCGAGGCTGCGGGAGGCGATGTCCAGCATAGCGTCCCCGAAGGCGGAACCGCCCGCTACCCATTGCACGGTGATTTGACCGCGGAAACGGGTCTGCCAGGTGTAGGCCGGGTCATTGACGACCATCGTCTGGCGGGGCGTGCGCCAGGTGTTCCCGTCCTCGTCGCGCAACGCCCACTCCCACCACACTTCCGCGCCGGGGGGCAGCGCCCCGCTGCGCTCCAGGTCCCATTCCCAGGTGAGGGAAACCTGAGGGGCGGGAGTGAAATCCATCTTGTGGTGCGCCGCTCCCTGCTGACAGGTGCGGGCATTGGTTCCGTAAATCAGGGTCACCTCGGCGATTTCGCCATCGGTAGAAGCGTTGAGGCGAAACGTAACCGTGCGGGGGAAATCCACCACGGCACGGTTGACGGTCACTTCAAAAGATGCCTGCTGCGCCTGGACAGGCTGCCGGAGGCTCAGAAGCAAAATCGTAAACAACAGCATGTAGAGAGAGGGTCGTTTCATGGGTAAATCTTCCTGGGAAACGCGTGTCGCCTTGCGGTTTCCCCCGCTGCGCCCGTACGGGACGTATTATACTCCGAGAATTTCCCGCTTTTCATCGTATTCTCATCCCATTTTCAGGCTGGATTCATCTTCTTCCGTATAATGATAGTTGCATTCTCCTCAAACAGAAATGCCCCAAAGAGTTTGGCCGGACTCTCTGGGGCGTTTCCGTTTTTTGTCATCATCACGCTTCAAGGGGCGCACACACGGCAAAAAATTCCAATCGCATCTTTGGGCAGGTTCTGAACGTAAATTTCCACCTGCGCCTGGGCGAGCAAAGCGGAAAGCGTCTGCTCTGCCCAGGCATTTGGGTCGGTATCTTGTGGAGCCTCGGCGCGAAGGGCAGCCATCACTTTTGCTTCCAGCAAGGCATTACGCACTGCCTGGAAGGTCATCTGTTGCGCGGTCGAGGCCTGGGCCTGCAGCCCCCCCGCCTGGGCCGCTTGCTGGATGGCCTGCGCCGAGAGAGGTGCGACTGCACCCTCGGGGGCCTTCTCTCCATTCTGCAAGGCCGCCCCGATTTCGGCATCGCTAACCTCGATGCCCCGCCGGGCGGCTTCCTGCCGTAAAACCACGCTTCGCACGAGCAAGTCAAAGGCCTGCTGATACGATTCTGGCCGCGAGAGGTCTTGTCCCCCGTTTTGCAGCACCACCTGACGGGCATCCTCCAATGTCAGCAAGGAGATACGCTCCCCGTTGACCGAGGCCGCCGGTACATCGGCAGGCAACGCCATCCCCGGAGCAGCGCTGGCTTGCCGCACAAAAGAGCGATAGGCCGCGTAGCCGGTGGCGAGAATCAGGAGCAGCAATAATAACAGTGGGATTTTCTTCATAACGCTACCTTCGCACAGGGGAGAGAAACAATCTGTGCAGTTCCCGAATTATAACATCCAGCCCGTCGGCGGGTCTTGTCAGGCAGAGAGCCGCCAGGTCGGGAGCACGTCCATATCCAAAGCATCGCGCTGACCGGCCGCAAAGCGCCGGGAGCCGGCCGCGGCAATCATGGCGGCGTTATCGGTACAGAACTCCAGCGGGGGGATGTGGACAGGCAGCGGCGCGCGCAGAGAGATTTCCTGGCGCAGCCGGCGGTTGGCGGAGACGCCCCCCGCCACCAGCACGCTGGCCGCGCCAAAGCGTTCCGCCGCCCGCAGGGTCTTGACGACCAGCACTTCAACCACGGCGGCCTCGAAACTGGCGGCCAAATCGGCCACCGGCAACGCGTCGCGCTGCGCTTTGATGGATTGTACCTGCCGCAAGACGGCGGTTTTCAGCCCGCTGAAGGAAAAATTCCACGAATCACCCAGCCAGGCCCGCGGGAATTTGAAAGATTGCGGGTCGCCTTCCGCGCCGGCCTGCTGAATGGCCGGGCCGCCGGGGTAGGGAAGTCCCATCATGCGGGCGGCCTTGTCGAAGGCCTCTCCGGCGGCGTCGTCCAGCGTGCCGCCCAGCCGCTCGTAGTGCAGGTGGTCTCGAATAAGCACCAGTTCGGTGTGCCCGCCGGAGACAATCAGGGCCAGGATGGGGAAGCGCGGCTCCGCCGGGGGCGGGTCTTGGCGGTACAGCCAGGCAGCGTAGATATGTCCTTCCAGATGATTGACCCCCACCAAAGGGAGACCGCTCCCCAGCGCCAGCCCTTTGGCGGCGTTGACGCCCACCACCAGCGAGCCGGGCAGGCCGGGGCCGCGCGTCACTGCCACGGCATCCAATTCGTCCAGACTGAGGTGGGCTTCCCTGAGGGCCTGCTGCACGATAGGGTAGACCGCCAAAACGTGCTGCCGGGAGGCCATCTCCGGGAAGACGCCGCCGTATTGGGCGTGCAAATCTACCTGAGAGGCGACCGCACTGGAAAGCAGTTTGCGGCCATCTTCCACTACCGCGGCCGCGGTTTCGTCACAAGAGGTTTCGAGGGCAAGGAGGCGCATTGGTTCATTAGTTCATTGGTTGCATTGGTTGCATTGGTTGCATTGGTTGCATCGGTTGCGTTGGTTGGGCTGCACGCCGCACGCTGTACTTCGCACGTCGCACGCCCCACGCCGCACTTCGCACGCTGTATTTCGCACGTCGCAGCGTCTACCGTCCCCCACTCACCGGAATCACCAGGTCCAGTGGATAATCGGCCAGGATTTCAAATCTTCCATCGGGGCGCGCCCAGACGGTATCCTCCAGACGGCAGCCCATCCCCAGTTCCGGGTAGTACAGGCCGGGTTCGATGGTGACCACCACGCCGGGGTCGAGGCGGTCTTCGTTGGAGGCCGTGCTGCCAAACCAGGGCGCTTCGTGAACATCCAGCCCCAGGCCGTGCCCCAGACTGTGGACGTAGCCTTCCTGCGTGCGCGGTTCGCTCTGCACGGTAGGATGTCCCTGCGCTTCAAAGAGTTCGCAGGTGCGCGCCTGGTACTGTTTGCACAACGCGCCGGGGGAGAGTTCACTCATCACCTGGGCATAGACGGCGCGCACGTCCTCGTAGAGTGCCAGGGCCTCATCGGGAGCATAGCCCAGGCACCAGGTACGCGTGAAATCGTAGAAGTAGCCGCCCCCCGCTTCGCAGGGAAAGATATCGAAGACAATCGTTTTGCCGGCCTGCAACACTTCGTCGGGATTGCCCGTGCTGTGCGGGATGCCCGCGTCCCGCCCCTGGGCGAAAATCGTTCCTTCGGGATTCTCCGCCCCCAGTTCCGCCAGCCACAGGTTGATGAGGCTCTTCACCCGCCCGATGGTGACCGGCTGCCCATCGGAATCCACCAGCAGGCCGTCGCGCAGGCGCTGTCCGCTGAGAAAATCAGCGACGCGCCCCACCACCGCGGTAGTGATGCGCCCCATGCGACGGATGCGCTCTATTTCGTCCCCGTCCTTCGTGGCGCGGGCCTGCATGAGCACGGAATTCCCCGTTTGCCCGACCAGTTCCAGCGAGGGCATCCGCCGCTGGAGGGCGGTAAAGGCGGCGAAGTTCGGGCCGAGTTCGACGCGCCCCTCCAGGGCGACGCGCCCCGCGGTCACATCCAGGTCGCGCAGGATGCGCTCGTAGCGCATGGCGGCGGCCTCGGCGTGGTCACCGCCGCTCTCGGTCAGGAAACGCTGATACGGGTAGGCGCTCAAATCCCGCGTCGGCAGCCCCGTGGCGGCGGCTTCCTCCCGCTCCATCGGCTGGTAAAAAAGTACGGCTTCTTCGCCGCGCCGCTTGACCAGCACCGCATGGGTGAGGTGCCCTCCGCCGGTCAGGTATGTCATGGCGGGATTGTGCTGCGCCGGGCCGATGACCAGCAGCGTATCCAGGTTCTGGGATTGCATCAGGGAGTCGAGGTCGGTTTTCATTGGTTCATCGGTTCATTGGTTGCATTGGTTGCATTGGTTGATTGGTTCATCGGTTGCATCGGTTCATCGGTTGATTGGTTCATCGGTTGCATTGGCGTCGCGCTGAGCATGTCGAAGCGTTGCATCGGTTGCATTGGTCAACGGTCTGTCGTCCATGGTCCGTCGTCCGTCGTCTGCGGTCTGTCTACGCCAAAAACAGGATAGCCACACCGGCGATAGCGGTCAGCGTGCCGAGCACCGCGCCCCAGCCGAGGCGTTCTTTGAAGAAGAAGTACCCCACCGGCAGCAGGAAGACCGGCGGCAGGGAAGTCAGCGTGCTGGCGACGCCCACCGGGGCGTGCTGCACGGCATACAGTGAAAGCGTCACCCCGATGAAGGGGCCGAACAAACTGCCCACCAGCAGGTAACGGGCGGCCTGCGGCTTGCGGCGCAGGACTTCCAGCGTGGAAGCGGCCTGACCGCGTAGGAAAGTCCATCCCCACAGAATCAACATGGCCGCCGTCATGCGTATCAGCGTGCCGGAGAGGGCCGGGAAATCACCGCTCAGCCCCTCCTTTGCCAGAATCAGCCCGACGGCCTGCCCGATGGCGGCTCCCAGCCCGAAGAGAATCCCGCGCCCAAAATGCGGAGAAGCGGGCTCCCTTTCCGAGGGGTCGCCGTTCCCCCGGTGTTCCAGCACCACCCAGGCGGTTCCGCCAACCGTCAGCCCGATGGCGACCACCTGCCAGAAAGTCAACTGCTCCCCCAAAAAGAGCCAGGCCAGCAGAGCCGCCAACACGGGAGCGAGGCTGAGCATCAGCATCGTCAGGCGGGGGCCAATCCACACGAAAGATTGGAAGAGAAAGGTATCGCCCAGCACCAGGCCGACAAAACCCGACATCCCCAGCCAGCCCCAGCGGGAGGCCTCTGCTCCCCACGGGAGGGGCACGCCCATCAAGGGATGCGCCAGCGCCAGAAAGAGCACCGCCAGGACCAGGCGGGTGCGGTTGACCACCGTCGAGCCGACCAGCCGCCCGGCCAGCGTGAACATCACCGAGGTGCCCGTGAAGAACACCGAGGTGAGCAAGGCTGCCAGTTCGCCCATCCGTTACCCGTCCCGCAGGGCATTTTCCATCCCGACCAGAAAAGCGCCTTCCTGCTCCGGGAGTACCGTGCGCGGGTCAAAGACCGCGCTGCCATCCTGAACGCGCCCTACGATAGGCG
>JANTFR010000153.1 GCA_024763355.1 Anaerolineales bacterium | reverse complement strand
TCGGAAGTCTTTGCCCTGGGGGCAGGAGGAGACTTCCGAGATTTATCGGGTGTGATGCCCCTTCGGAGCGGCTCTCGTTGAAATCTCGGAAGTCTTTACCCATCAATACAACGGCGGGAACTTGCGAGGGTTGACCTCCCGCATTATCTCGTAAGCGGCGTCGAAGATGGTCTCGGCATTGGGCTTCGACCAGTAGTCGCCGTCGGAGCCGTAGGCCGGACGGTGTTCTTTGCCGGGCAAGGTGCGCGGCGGGCTGTCCAGCCACTGGAAGCCGTCCTGCACTTCGAGCACCTGCCGCATCATGTAGGCGGTGGTTCCGCCGGGCACGTCTTCGTCCACGAAGAGAACGCGGTTGGTCTTTTTGAGCGATTCGGCAATCAGGCCGTAGCGGTCAAAAGGCAGCAGACTTTGCACGTCAATCAATTCGACGTCAATGCCGGTCTGTGCCAGAGCCTCTGCCGCCGCGGAAGCGATGTGGACGCAGGCTCCGTAGGTGACGAGGGTGAGGTCTTTGCCGGGGTGGATGATTTCGGGGACGCCCAGCGGGACGGTGAACTCGCCGATGTTGTCGGGCAGGCGCTCCTTGCGGCGGTAGCCGTTGAGCACCTCCACGATGATGCCGGGTTCTTCGGCCTTCAGGAGGGTGTTGTAGAAACCGGCGGCGCGGGTCATATCCCGCGGCACGAGGAGGTGCATCCCGTGTATCATGTTGAGCAGGCCGGCCATGAGCGAACCGGAATGCCAGATGCCCTCCAGCCGGTGGCCGCGGGTGCGGATGATGGCCGGGGCGCGCTGACCGCCTTTGGTGCGCCACAGGACGGTCGCCAGGTCGTCGGACATGATTTGCAGGGCGTAGAAGAGGTAATCCAGATATTGCAGTTCGGCAATCGGGCGCAGGCCGCGCATCGCCATCCCGATTGCCTGCCCGACGATGGTCAGTTCCCGGATGCCGGTGTCGGTGACGCGCAGTTCGCCGTATTTCTCTTGCAAGCCGCGGAAACCCTGGTTGACATCCCCCAGGTGACCGACGTCCTCGCCGAAGGCGATGAGGCGCGGCTCCCGCCCCAGGGCGGCGTCGAAGCAGGCGTTCATCACCTCGAAGCCGTACACCGTGGGCGATTTATCGCTATAAACCGGCTTGATTTCGGGGACGTTGAGGGCCGAGTAGGGGCTGTCTTCGGGCAGATAGAGGTACGAGTCGTAGCGGTCGCGGGCCAGTTCGTCCAGTTCGTGTTTCCACTGCACCAGTTTGGAACGCGCCGGGAGGTTCTCTTCCCGCGTCAGGCGCAGGGCGGTGTGGATGGCGGCCATGATGTCGCGCCGCCAGGGGTAGGGGATGGACATCATCTTGCGCTTGGCGGCCAAAATCTCCTCCCCAAATTGCGATTCCTCCGCCAGGGCGTCCAGCAGGTCGGCGGTGTATTGCCGGTTGGCCTTGATAGACCCCTGGAAGGCGTCCCAGGCCTGCTTGCGGATGTCTTCCACCGTCTGGCGGTCTTCTTCTTCCCAGGCGGTCAGTTGTTCTTCGGTGGCGAAGCCCTGCTCCAAAATCCAGGCCCGCATTTTGGCGATGCCGTCGAAGTCTTTCTCCCATTGCAAGCGTCCCGGCGATTTGTAGCGTTCGTGGCTGCCGGAGGTGGAATGTCCCTGCGGCTGGGTGACTTCGATGACGTGTACCAGGGCGGGGATGTGTTCCTCGCGGGCGGTCTTTGCGGCTTTCTGGAAGGTCTCGTACAGGGCAAGGTAATCCCAGCCGCGCACGGTGTAAACGTCGTAGCCTTCGTTGCAGTGTTCGCCGGGGCAGGGGCGGCGCTGGAAGCCGCTCAGCAGTTCCGAGAGATTTTCCTTCACCATCTGGTACTTGTTGGGGACGGAGATGCCGTAGCCGTCGTCGTAGATGGTGATGATGGCGGGCGCTTTGAGCACCCCGATGGCGTTGACCGATTCCCAGAACATGCCCTCGGCGGTGGTGGCGTTGCCGATGGTTCCCCAGGCGACTTCGTTCCCGTTGTTGGAGAATTGCTTGAAGGGTTTGAGTTCGTCCAGTTCGCGGTACAGGCGGGAGGCGTAGGCCAGCCCCACCAGACGGGGCATCTGCGACCCGGTGGGGGAGACATCGGTGGAGGAGACGGGGGTTTTGGTGAGGTCTTTCCAGGTGCCGTCGGGATTGATGAAACGGGTGCCGAAGTGGGCGTTCATCGCCCGTCCGCCGGTGACCGGTTCGTATTCCAGGTCGGCGTGGGCGAATAACTGGGCGTAGAATTCGCTGATGGTGTGCACGCCCAGAGCGAACATGAGAGTCTGGTCGCGGTAATACCCGGAGCGGATGTCGCCGGGTTTGTAAGCGCGGGCCATGGCCACCTGGGTCACTTCCTTGCCGTCTCCGAAAATGCCGAACTTGCCTCTTCCACTGAGAACTTCTCGGCGGCCGATCAAACTGACCTGTCGGCTGCGGTAGGCCGTGCGGTAATCTTCGATGACGTCGTCAGGGGTCAAGCCGGCCGGTAAAGATGCGGCGGATTTGGTTTTAGGCATGGAAAATCCTCCTTGAAACTTCAGCAGACGATTGATGGATGCCCGGAGTGTGATTGTGTTTCAACAGAGCGGGATAGCGCGTGTTGCGCTCCAAAGTGTATCACGATTGCTAAAGTTTGGGAAACGGTTTCAGGGACACGGAACGCTAAAAATATGTTGGACAGGTACCATCCATCAGAGGGGGGCAGAACGCTGATGACGCTGATACACGCTGATTTTCACCGATTTTTGGTAACTGTTCAGCCTCCGCGTTCTTCGATGGCTTCGGCTCCGCTTTTTGGAAGTTGCGGCTGCCGCTCTCCTGCACACAGCGGGGGGTGGGGTAAGCAAGGCAGAGCCATGCCACGCGTTGTCAGACTTCCCAGGTCTCGCAGACCTGGGAAGTCTTGAGCGCGAGCACCCGCGGTACAATCTCCGCATGAAACCATCTGAACAAACCCAGACGTATGCAGTAGTTCGCCGGGTGCTGTGGGGAGTGCTGATTGCCAACCTGGCGGTGACGGTGGTCAAAATCACCCTGGGGATGCTGACCGGCGCCCTGGCGGTGGTAGCCGATGGCTTCCATTCGCTGGTGGATTCCTCATCCAACCTTGTGGGGCTGGCCGCCGTGCGGTTGGCTGCTCGCCCCGCCGATGCCCGCCATCCTTACGGATACCGCCGTTACGAAACCCTCGGCTCCCTGGCGATTGGCGGCCTCTTGCTGGCCGCCGCCTGGGAAATCGTCAAGGCCATCTTCGAGCGCATCCAGGGCGGCGCGGCTCCCCATCTCACCCTCGCGATGGTGGGGCTGGTGGCGCTGACTTTCCCGGTCAACGTGCTGATAGTGGTACTGGAAACCCGCTTCGGGAAGCGTCTCAACTCGCAAATCCTCCTGGCCGATGCGGAGCACACTAAAACTGATTTGTTTGTCACCCTCTCGGTGCTGGCATCCCTGGGGGGCGTGTGGCTGGGCTGGCGCTGGCTGGATGTGGCCGTGGCCTCCGTCGTGGTGATGCTTATCTTGCGGGCGGCCTGGGAGATTTTGCGGGATGCCTCCGGCTGGCTGACCGATGCCGTCATGCTCGACCCCGCGGCGGTGGAGAAGGTCGCTTTGCAGGTTCCCGGTGTGTGGTACGTTCACCGCGTCCGTTCGCGGGGCACGCCCAACGCCATTTTCGTAGATTTGCATCTCAAAGTGTATCCCGGTATGAGTACGCAGCAGGCGCATGCCATCGCTTCGGAGGTGGAGAAACGCCTGGGAGAAGCCTTCGAGAACGTGGTGGAAGTGCTCGTCCACGTGGAGCCGGGGCGGGCTGCCCCTGAGGGTGAGAGCGCCGACGATTGGCACCGCATGGCTTACGATTTGCGCCAGATTGCCGATTCCATGGGCGTGGGGATGCACGATTTGCACATTCACCTCACCGAAGAAGAGAACTACGAAGTAGAACTCCACCTGGAAATGCCCCCGGAAATCTCCTTGCGGCAGGCGCATACCCTGGCGGACGACTTCGAGCGCCGCGCCCGCCGGAAATGGCCGGGCATTCATGTTATTGTTACCCATCTGGAGCCGCTGCCTTCCAGGGTGCTGGTCGCCCGGGAGACGGCGGTCGCCCCGCAGGATGATGCCATCCGGCGTTTTGCCTCCGCCCAGACGCCCCAGGGGGTGATTCACGAGGCGCGAGTCCACTCTGCTGCCGGACATATCAGCGCGGCCATTCAACTCTCCCTGCCCGGCGACCTGAGCCTCGAAGAAGCCCATCTCCAGGCCGAGATGTTGGAGCGCGCCCTGCTGGTGCAATTTCCCCGCCTGGAACGGGTCACAGTGCATGTTGAGCCGCGAGAAGAAGATGAAAGGCCGAATGTGGAATGATGATGAATGCAGAATGCTAATTTTGTGGTATAAGAAGAACAGTTCCAGAACCCCTTTTTTCTCCGACGCCCCAGCGGGACAGCAGACCTCAATTTTACCCTCGGCAAACCTTCCTCATCGCAGACTTTCTCACCTGCATACTTGCAAACTTTCCGACTTTCCAACTTTCACTTTCCTCGGAGGCTTCCATGAACATCTTTTTTTCCCTGCATCAGGCTTCTGCCGCGGACATTAGCGGCTGGGGCTGGGTACTTATCTTCCTGGTCGTTGTTGCTATTCTGGCCCTCATTCTGTGGTGGGCGACGCAGTACACCCCGCAAGACCCCTACACCCCCAAAGGCGAAGGGCACCACGCAGAGCACCATGAGGCAGCCTCGGTGGAAGCGACGCGGACCGCCGAGGTGTCCGTTCCCGTCGAACCGGACGACCTCAAAAAAATCGAGGGCATCGGTCCGAAAACCGAGCGCATTCTCAACGAGCATGGCATCATGACCTTTGCCCAATTGGCCGAGACTAGTGAAGAGACCCTCCAGGCCATTCTCGACGAGGCCGGTTTCCGGCTGGGAGACCCCGGCACCTGGGCGGAACAGGCGGCCCTGGCTGCCAAAGGCGACTGGGAAGCCCTCGAGACCTTGCAGGATGCTCTCAAGGGCGGACGCCGGGTTGCCTGACATCCCCGATTGCATATTGACACATCGCAAGGTGCTGTGCCTTGCGATGTTTTTTCTTTTTCCCCCAACCTCCTACCCATGACAACATCCCTTCTCTCCCGCGAAGAAATCCCCACCCAATACACCTGGAACGCTCCTAGCGTCTTCCCTTCTGCCGAAGCGTGGGAACAGGCCTATCGCACCCTGGAAGACCAGATACCCGCTTTGCAGGCTTTTCAAGGCAAACTGGGCGAAAGCCCGGAGACTCTCCTGGCCTGGTTTGAAGTTTATGAACAGGCAGTCCGTTTGCTGGGAAAACTGTTCGTCTATGCCGGAATGAGTTTTGCGGTGGATACCGCCGACCAGGAAGCCGCCGCCCGGCGGGGGCGCGTTCAATCGCTGGCGGCGCGTTTTTACGCCGCGGCCTCTTTTGCCAATCCGGAGTTGATTTCCATTGGCTTCGACACCCTGCGCGCCTGGATGGACGAAAATCCCCGCCTGGCGGTGTATGCCCATGCCTTCGAGCAACTGGAACGCCGGCAGGCGCATATCCGCTCCGCCGAGGTGGAAGCCCTTCTGGGGGCGCTCAACGACCCCTTTGGCTCGGCGGCCTCCATCCACGGGATTCTGGCCGATGCCGATTTGAAATTTGAACCGGCGCGGGGCTCCGATGGGAGCACCTGGCAGGTAGCCCAGGGCAGCATCGGGGCGCTCATTACTCATTCCGATGGCGAAGTGCGCCGCACGGCCTGGGAGAATTACGCCGATGCCTATCTCGGCGTCCGCAACGCTCTGGGCGTGTGCCTGGCGACGGGGGTCAAGCAGAATGTCTTTCGGGCGCGCGCTCGCAACTATGCCTCCTCGTTGGAAGCCGCCCTCGACCCTCACGCCATTCCGGTCAGCGTTTTCCACAATCTGATAGAAACCTTCCGCAAGAAACTTCCCCTGTGGCACCGTTACTGGGCTTTACGGAAGCGTGTCCTGGGCGTGGAGCGCCTGCCGGTCTGGGATATCAAAGCCCCCCTCCTGAAGGAAAAAATCCGCAT
>JANTFR010000152.1 GCA_024763355.1 Anaerolineales bacterium | reverse complement strand
AGGTGGACGGGCGCATGGTGCGCGTCGGCAACCTGCGGATGATGCAGGCCGCCGGTCTCTCTCTCGACGGAATGGACGCCGAAGCGGCCCGCCTGCAGGGGGAGGCCAAGACCGCCATGCTGGTGGCTGTAGACGAGGCCGTGGTTGGGGTGATTGCCGTAGCCGACACCATCAAGGAAGGCTCCCGCGAGGCCATCGAGACGCTGCACCGGATGGGGCTGCGGGTCGCCATGATTACCGGCGACAATCGTCAGACTGCCGAGGCCATCGCCGCCCAGGCGGGGGTGGATGAGGTGCTGGCCGAAGTGCTCCCCGGCGACAAGGCCGCCGAGGTCAAAAAATTGCAAGCGGCCGGGCACGAAGTCGCCATGGTAGGCGACGGCATCAACGACGCGCCCGCCCTGGCGCAGGCCGACGTAGGCATCGCCATCGGCACCGGCACGGACGTGGCCATGGCCGCCGCGCCCGTGACCCTCATCAGCGGCGATTTGCGCGGCGTCCCCAAAGCGATAGACCTCTCTCGCAAAACGGTACGCACCATCAAGGAAAACCTGTTTTGGGCTTTCTTCTACAATGTGATTCTCATCCCCGCCGCGGCAGCCGGTTTCCTGCATCCCATGCTGGCCGCCGGTGCGATGGCTTTCAGCAGTATCTTCGTGGTAAGCAACAGTTTGCGCCTCCGAAAAGTATCGCTGTGACAAAAGGCCTCTTCCTTTCCTCCCAAAACGGGGTATAATCTCGCACCGGTTGAGACGAGATTTACACTCTCCCTGGCATTCCGCCGGGAGATTTTTTTGGAGGTACCTATGCGAGTCACCTGGAAAACAGCCCTGCTTCTTACCTTGATTGCTGCTGCCGTCCTCACAGCCTGTCAGCCGCACACCATCACCGTAGACCCCACCATGACGGCCACCCAACAAGCGGAAATGCTGAACACTGCGCTGGAGAAGCACCTGATTACCCAGGAGGAGGCGACGATTTTCAACGAAGTGTACGCCTTGCTGACCCCGCCCATTCAGCAAGATGCGCTGCCGGAGAGGCTTCAAGCGCTCGTCGCCCGCGGGGAGATTTCCCAACTGGAGGCGGATGCCTTTCTGGAAATCTACAACCGCCTGGACAAGGCCAAATTGATAAACTGAGCATCCGGCAAATCCCCTGTCTCCAATCCCCCGCATTGCGTCGGGGGATTTTTTGGATTTGTGGGGTAAGACTTCCGAGATTTTGACGAGAGCCGCCCCAGACGAACACCGTCCTGGGGAAATCTCGGAAGTCTGCTGCTCTTGTAAGGCAAGGCGCGTTGACACTTTTCTTACACAAATTTCACGCTCTCTTAAGCAACGGGGCATATAATCCAGCACAGAGCCTTCGGCGCAGGGCATTATCCGTAGCCGAGACCCCTGACAAAACAATTCCATACATCTTGAGGAGGTTGTGAATCATGCGCAAGCATTGGCTTTTCGCAGCATTCATCGTCCTGTTGCTCTCCGTCGGTATGACCATCATGCCCGCGGCGGCACAAGAAGCCCAGCCGCCTGCCACTTCACAGGGACTGAGCATGTTCACCACCTATCCCAGCCAGGTCGTCGGCCTGGGGGAACACGTCACTTTCGACCTGAAACTGACCACCGACAAGGACGCCGAAATCGTCACCCTGGAAACGGCCAGTTTGCCGGATGGCTGGAAGGCTACCTTCCGCGGCGGCGGCAAGACCATCCAGAGCGTCTACGTGCGCCCCGAGGGGGATGTCTCTGTCAGTTTGCGCCTGGAACTGCCGGAGGATGTCCAGGCGGGCACATACGACTTCAAGGTGATTGCCCAGGGTGAGAAAGACAAGGCCGAAATCCCGCTCACCGTCGTCGTCAAGGAAAAATTGCCCCCCAAACTGCAATTCAAAGTAGATTTGCCCACCCTGCGGGGCACGCCCAGCACCACTTTCCGCTACAGCGTGGTGCTGCGCAACGACGGCGATGAGGACACCACCGTCAACCTGATTGCGGATACTACCGCCAACTTCCTGCTGCACATCAAATACGCCGGTAAGGAAATCACCAGTTTGCCCATCGAAGCGGGCAGCAGCAAAACCCTGAGCGTGGAGGCCGAGCCGCTGGGCGACATCGCCGCCGGGGAATACCCCTTCATGCTCAAAGCCCAAAGCGATACCGCCGAGGCCAGCGTCACCCTCACCGCCCAGGTGACCGGGCGCCCCGATTTGAAAATTACCACCCCCGAAGGCGTGCTCTCGGCGCAGGCCACCGCCGGCAAGGAAACTCCCATCAAAATCGTCATCCGCAACGACGGCAGCGCTCCGGCCCAGGACATCGAATTGAGCAGTTCCAACCCGACGGGCTGGAAGGTGACCTTTGAGCCGGACCGCATCGCCGAAATCGCCGTTGGAGAGGAGGCCGACGTCACCGCCACCGTGCTGCCCGCCGAGAAAGCCCTGGCCGGTGACTACGTGCTCACGCTGCGCGCCAAACCCGCCGACGCCTCCACCGCCTCCGCCGACTTCCGCATCACCGTGACCACTTCCACCCTCTGGGGGCTGGTCGGCGTGGTGCTGATTGCGATAGCAGTCCTGGTAGTCGGCATGGCCGTCTCGCGCTTTGGCAGACGGTAAACGGTGGACGGACTACAGACCACGGACTACGCAACCACGCAACTACGCAACTACCGTCTACCGTCCAAACAAGGAGGTGGTTATGAGCGATGCACCGGTCATCGAGACGGTCGGGTTGACCAAGAAGTACGGTGAATTCACCGCCGTGAAAGACCTCAACCTGGAAGTGCAGGCCGGGGAAATTTTCGGGCTGCTGGGGCCAAACGGCTCCGGCAAGACGACTACGATTTTGATGCTCCTGGGGTTGACCGAACCCACCCGCGGGGTGGCCCGCGTGCTGGGCTTCGACCCCACCCGCCAGCCGCTCCAGGTCAAGGCCCGCGTCGGCTATCTGCCCGACCAGGTAGGCTTTTACGACGAACTCACGGCGCGCGAGAACCTGATTTACACCGCCAAACTCAACGGATTGCCGCGCCCCGAAGCGCACGCCCGTATCGAGGAGGCCCTGGAGCGCGTAGGCCTGCAAGAGGTAGCCGACAAACGCGTGGGGACCTTCTCCTTCGGGATGCGGCACCGCCTGGGGGTAGCGGATATCCTCATCAAACGCCCGCAGGTCATCATCATGGACGAACCCACCCAGGGGCTGGACCCCCAAGGGGCGCGCGAGTTCTTGCATCTCATCCGCGGGTTGAAGGGCGAGGGCATCACCATCCTGCTCTCCTCCCATCTGCTCCATCAGGTACAGGAGATTTGCGACCGGGTGGGGCTATTCCACCGCGGCACGCTGCGCCTGGTGGGGACGGTACCCGAACTGGGGCGCAAAGTGCTGGGGAAGGCTTACCGCATCCGCCTGCAAGCGCAGGGAGACCCCGAAGCGCTGGCCGAGGCGCTGCGCGCCATCCCCGGTGTGACCGAGGTGCGTATGCCCGGCGCAGAATCTTACGAGGTAGACGCCGAAGAAGACCTGCGTCCCGAGGCCGCCGAGGCCGTCGTGCGGGCGGGAGGCCGCCTGATGGGGCTGGAAGTCGAGACCCAGAGTTTGGATGTCATTTACAACCGCTACTTTCAGGAGGTGGAACATGAAGCCATCCACTGAACGCAAACGGGAAGGTTCGCCCTGGACGGGGTTGTGGGCCGTGGTAGGCAAGGAAATGGCCGACCACCTGACCAGCGCCCGGATGCAAATTCTGGAGGCCCTCATCGTCCTGACGGCGGGCGGCACGGTCTACGCCGCCATCCAGAACCTGAAAACCACCATCGGGCAGGACCGCTTCATCTTCCTGAAGTTGTTCACCACAGCCAAGGACCCCCTGCCCGCCTTCGTGGGCTTTCTGGGCTTCCTGGTGCCGCTGATTGCCATTGCCCTGGCCTTCGACACCATCAACGGCGAATTCAACCGCCGCACGATGTCCCGCCTCCTGGCGCAGCCCATTTACCGGGACGCCCTCCTGCTGGGCAAGTTTCTGGGCGGGCTGTTCACGCAGGCGCTGGTGTATGCCGCCATCTGGCTGCTCATCATCGGGCTGGGGCTGATTGGCCTGGGCGTGCCTCCCAACGGCGAAGAAGTCATCCGCATGGTGTGGCTGCTCCTGGCGACGATTGTCTATGGCGGCATCTGGCAGGCGCTGGCGATGATTTTCTCCATCAAGTTCCGCCAACCGGCTACCGCGGCTCTCTCCGCCCTGGCGATGTGGCTCTTCTTCCTCGTCTTCTGGGATAT
This sequence comes from Anaerolineales bacterium, assembly GCA_024763355.1. Lineage (GTDB taxonomy): Bacteria > Chloroflexota > Anaerolineae > Anaerolineales > DRKV01 > DRKV01. The sequence continues at coordinate 1,859 of JANTFR010000152.1, read as the reverse complement.
GCTGGTGGGCATCCTGGCGCAGGTCATCAGTCCGGTGCGCTACGGGCTGCCGGAGGAGCAAATCCGCTTCATCCAGACCGGGCTGGCGCTGAGCCGCATCTCCCCGAACACGCTCTACACCGAAATCATCGTGGCCCTCACCCAGCCCGCCGTGCGCTCCCTGGGGCTGGTGCTGCCCTCCCAATGGCAAGGGGCTATTTTGGGCACGCCGCTCCCCTGGGAGCAAAGCGTGATGCTCATTTGGCCCCACCTGACGGGGTTGATAGCCGCTACCCTCCTGCTCTTCGCCGCGGCTTACGTCATGTTCCAGCGGCGCGAGGTGCGGGCGTAGGCGAAAAGGGGAGCACTCAATATGCGTTGGAGGGCACACTCCACCCCGCCGGGCAGCAGAACGCTGATGACGCCGATGCACGCTGATTCTCGCTGATTTTTGCCGCTTCGTTTACCCGCGCTGCGGGTATCTGCGTGAAATCTGCGCAATCTGCGTTCTTTCATCCAGGTCGGGCGGATTTCATCCAACAACCTTGTCGTACTCCCGCGGCAAGGCGCACACTTCCGTAAAAGCGCAACATCTGGTAAGATTGCCCCGCTGGATACGTCAATTACGCTGCATCACAGGCACAGGACGCCCCTGTGCCTGCTTTTTTTGTGTAGAGGTACCTCAATGCTGGTAGAACGCACCGAACTCCGCAACATCGCCATCATCGCCCACGTGGACCACGGCAAAACCACCCTCGTGGACGGGATGCTCAAACAAGCCCGCGTCTTTCGCGAAAATCAGCGCGTGGCGGAACGCGTCCTGGATTCCAACGACCTGGAACGCGAGCGCGGCATCACCATCCTGGCGAAGAACACCGCCATCCGCATCCCCGACCCTGAAACCGGGCGGGAGGTCAAAATCAATATCGTGGATACCCCCGGCCACGCCGATTTCGGCGGCGAGGTGGAACGCGTCCTCAACATGGTGGACGGCGTTCTCCTCCTGGTGGATGCCGCCGAAGGCCCCATGCCGCAGACTCGTTTCGTGCTCCAGAAGGCGCTCGCCCTCGGTCACCGCGCCATCGTGGTCATCAACAAGGTAGACCGCCGCGATTCCGACCTGGACCGGGTGCTCAACGAGACCTTCGACCTGTTCATCGAACTGGGAGCCACCGAGGAGCAGGCCGAATTCCCGGTGGTGTACGCCATCGCCACCCAGGGACGCGCCGGGGTCACGCCCGCTTTGAGCGGGGACCTGCACCCCTTGTTCTCCGCCATCTTGCGGGAGATACCCGCCCCCCGCGTGGACCCCGAAGCCCCCCTGCAATTGCTGGTCACCACCCTCGATTACGACCCCTACCGCGGCGTGACCGCCATTGGCCGCATCACCGCCGGAACGCTGCGCGCCGGCGCGCAGGTAGCGCGCATCACCCGCGGGGGCGAGATACTCCCCGAAACGGCGCGTTATCTGTACGTCCACGAGGGCTTGCAGCGCCTGGAGGTAACGGAAGCCGCCGCGGGGGAGATTGTCGCCATCGCCGGGCTGGAGGAAATCGCCATCGGGGAGACCCTGGCCGACCCCGACGCGCCCCAGGCCCTTCCCACTATCAAAGTGGAGGAGCCTACCGTGCGGATGACCTTCGGTGTCAACACCTCCCCCTTTGCGGGGCGCGAGGGCCGCTGGGTAACCTCCCGCAAACTGCGCGAGCGTCTGTTCAACGAACTCAAGCAAAACGTGGCCCTGCGCGTGGAGGAGACCGACAACCCGGATACTTTCCTGGTTTCGGGGCGCGGCGAACTGCACCTTGCGATTCTCATCGAGACCATGCGGCGGGAAGGCTACGAATTCCACGTCTCGCGCCCGGAGGTGATTTTCCACC
>JANTFR010000151.1 GCA_024763355.1 Anaerolineales bacterium | reverse complement strand
CATCGGGGGAGGCGATGCCTTCTCCAGGCCCTTCTCCCGCTTGCGTTTCTCAAGCGGTGGCGTTAGCCGGGATGCGGCATCGGCGGAGTTCCCGTCTGGCGCGGCTGAAGGAGACCCTGCTGGTGCTTTTCCTGGTGGCGGCGGCGCTGGCGGGGCTGCGCGTCGGACGGGCGCTGGATACGCACCACGCCGGGACGCCGGCGGCCACGCAACTGGTTGCCGTGGAGGTGACGGCTACGCCGCCGCTTGCGACCGTCGTCCCCACGCCAATTACCCGTTATCCGCGCCACGCTGTTTTTTGGCGCGTCCAGCCGGGGGATACCCTGCCTTTGCTGGCGCAGCGTTACGGGGTTTCGGTCTCCGACCTGCTGGCCTGGAACGGGCTGGACGACCCGGATGCGCCCCCGAAGGCGGGCGACCTGATTGTCGTGCGGATGCTCTCGGGGGGAGCCACGCTGCCTGGGTGGGCAGAGATTCCTACGGCGGAGGCGCTGCCTGCCAACGCCTCTCCCGATGACATTCTGGAACGGATGCGGGGCAGTATGGTGTACTGGCGCACGCTGTGGGCTGATGCTTTCATCGCCGACTACGGCCCGGTGGGGTACACTGGCCCGCCGCGGGTGCTGCGCCAGCAAGTCTGGCTGACGCAGGATGGCCGTTCGCTGGTGCTGGAAGGCCCCGAAAACGGGCCGGCGGCGATGGTGAGGCGCACGGAGAACGGCGAGGAGGTGCCTGCCGCTCACCGCCTGCTGATGGAGATGCTTTTCCCGGAACGTCTGCTGGAGCCGGATGCCCCCGCCTTGCGTCTGGTGGGGTGGGATGTGGTAGGCGGGCGCCGCGCCCTGCGCCTGAATGTGCTGCGCTCTGGCGGGCTGTACGAAGTGTGGTGGGTGGATGTACGCTATGGATTCTTGCTGCGCCGCCAGGTTTTCGCCCGCGGCGGGGCGCTGTCGTTCGACCTCCAGGTGCGCGACATGGCGCTGAACTTCATCCCCGAAGCGCGCATTTTCGACCCCGAACATCCCCTCTCCCATTTCGCCGTTTCGCCCCGGGGGGATGCCGAGCCGCCCGGGGCAAAGGCACACTACCAGCCGCTCCTCGACTCTCCCGGTCACGTCCCAATGCCCTTGCCGCCCCCGCTCATGCCCAGGCCGGATTTCGACCCCGCCGAGACGCGCCTCACCTTCCAGTGGGATTCCTGGCCCTCTTTGTGGAACCCGGAGGGGGAACCCGTCTCGCAGGCGGTGGATGTGCGCCTCTTCGCTAATGGGTACTATCTGGGTGAGATTACCGGGGTGCAGGTGAACGGCATGTCGCCGTGCGTGCGTTCTCCCGACGGGCGCTATCTGGCGTGGCTGCCTCCCTCCGTATCTGTGGGGGAGGGGGCGACCGGCATGACGGGGCGGGGCCTCGTTTTGGACGAGGACGGCCTGCGTCCCCTGAAACTGGATTTCCGCGGGGACGATGGGGAGGCGGGTGATACAGCGGTGCCGCGCGGTTGGATGGTTTTCTCTTCCGAGGCGCGTTTTCTCTACTACGCCGCCGATTCGGATGCGCTCGGCATGGGCATCTACCGTCTGGAGCAAGATTGGAAAGGCGGCGTGACCTACGACTCTCCCCGCCGCCTGTTCCACGCCTTCCACACCGGCCCGCTGGCGGTTTCGCCCTCCGGGGAGCAACTCGCCTGGCTGGAATACCGCGATACCGACACCTGGGAACTCGTCCTGGCGGACCTGAAAAGCGAGACCGTCCTTTCGCGGCAGGTGGTCACCATCCAGATGGCGGCGGATGGCCTGCCCGTCTCCGTGCCCTCCGTGTGGGGCAAGCCCTTCCCCTGGCCGTGGCCGGGATTCCTGAACTGCGAGGGCGTGGAGGGGCCGTAGACAGACGACAGACGACAGACGACAGACCACAGACGACAGACCACAGACGACGGACGACTGACGACAGACCGCAGACCGTGGACCGTGGACGGCGGACTGCCCCCTGACTGTCCACCTCCCCCGACTATCTGACCACCTGACTACCTAGCCACTCAACCAGGCAACTACCCAACCAATGCAACCAATGCAACCGATGAACCAATGCAACCAATGAACCGATGAACCAATGCAACCAATCCGCGCCAACGCCCTCCTCCTCCTGACCTCCGCCGTGTGGGGGCTGGCCTTCGTCGCCCAACGGGTCGGGATGGATTACGTCGGTCCCTTCACATTCAACGCCCTGCGCTTCGCCCTGGGCGGCGCGGCCCTGTGGGGCGTCATCCGCCTGCGGGATGCGGGCCGCCTGCCCGCGGTGCAGTCTGTGGCCGCGGGGGACGCCTCCCCCGGATGGGTGCGCTGGGGCTTGCTCCTGGGGGCGGTGCTTTTCGGAGGGGCTTCTTTCCAGCAGGCCGGATTGGTCTATACCACGGCGGGCAAGGCGGGCTTCATCACCGGCCTGTACGTCGTCCTCGTCCCCCTCGTCGGGACGTGGCTGGGGGCGCGGCATGGGCGCAATGTATGGCTGGGGGCGCTGCTGGCGCTGGCCGGCCTGTACCTGCTCAGCGTGACCGGCGCGTGGCGCATGGCCTGGGGGGATTTCCTCGTCTTCCTCAGCGCCCTGTTCTGGACGGCGCATGTTCTCCTGGTGGATACCCTCACGGCGCGCTTCGACAGTCTGTGGCTGGCGGCTCTCCAATTCGGCGTGGTGGCCGTCCTCAGTGCCCTCGCCGCCCTCCTGTGGGAAACATCCTCTTTCCAGGCCGTCCTGGGCGCTTCCTGGGCTATCCTGTACGGCGGGCTGCTCTCCGTGGGGCTGGGGTACACCCTCCAGGTAGTTGCCCAGCAATACACCGCCCCGGCGCACGCTGCCATCATCTTCAGCCTGGAGGCCGTCTTTGCCCTGTTGGGGGGCGTACTGCTGTTGGCCGAGACGCTTACGGCGCGTTCCGCTCTGGGCAGCGCCCTGATGCTGGCTGGGATGCTGGTCTCGCAGCGGCCCTCTTGACCCAGACTTCCGAGATTTTGACAAGAGCCGCTCCGGCTGAACATTGCCGCGGGGAAATCTCGGAAGTCTGTTCCTCTTACCCCGCAATTCCACGTTGACCCAGACTTCCGAGATTTTGACAAGAGCCGCTCCGGCTGAACATTGCCACGGGGAAATCTCGGAAGTCTGTTCCTCTTACCCCGCAATTCCACGTTGACCCAATTCTTTCAGAAGGCGACCCCATGCGAAGATTCCTCTTCCTGACCGGATTGTTCCTCCTGCTGACCGCCTGCGGCGGGAAAAGCCCGGCGGCCCCCGCGGTTACGCCCCCGGAACCAACCTTCACGCGGGCGGCTCCTGCATGGACGGCGACCGCTTCCCCCGCGATTCCTGCCGTTTCCCCCTCTCCCACCCTGCCGCTTCCCCCGCCCCCGACCAGTTCGCCCACCCCGGAATCCTTCTCCTGGGAAGATGCCTCCGCCCTCGTCGGGCAGCGCGTCACGGTGTGCGGCCCCGTCGTCGGAGCGCACTATGCCCAGTCCAGCAACGGCGCGCCGACCTTCCTCAATGTCGGGCGCGACTACCCCGACCCGCAGCGTCTCGTCCTGCTCATCTGGGGCGACGACCGGGCGGATTTCCCTGCTCCGCCGGAAGAACACTACCTCGGCAAGGAGGTCTGTGCCCGCGGCGAAGTGCGCGCATACAAAGGCGTGCCCGAAATCGAAATAACCGACCCCGGGCAGATTGTCGTCCAGCCTTGAGCAGATGCAGGTGACAGTCACTTCGCAAGTGACTGTCACCTACCGAGAACTATCCTCATGTTCCCCTCCGAACTTCTCTCCTTCCTGCGCACTGCCGAACGGGTTGCCGTGTTGACCGGCGCGGGCGTCTCCGCCGAGAGCGGCGTGCCCACCTTCCGCGATGCCCAGACCGGCCTGTGGGCGAGTTACGACCCCGCCCAACTCGCGACTCCGGATGCCTTCCGCCGCAATCCCGCCCTGGTGTGGGACTGGTACGCCTACCGCCGGGCCTTGATTGCCGCGGCGCGTCCCAATCCGGCGCACTACGCCCTGGCGGAGATGGAAGCCCTCTTCCCCGATTTCAGCCTCATCACGCAGAACATAGACGCTTTGCACCGCGCCGCGGGCAGCCGTGCAATCATTGAATTACACGGTAACATTCGGCGCGTCAAATGCGCCGAGTGCGGCAAAACGGCCTCCGCGTGGGATGACAGCCGCGAAAAACCGCCGCGTTGCGAACATTGCGGCGGCTTGCTGCGCCCTGATGTGGTCTGGTTTGGAGAATCCCTCCCCCCGGATGCTTTGCAGCGGGCAATGGAGGCGGCGGAACGGGCGCAGGTCTTCTTTTCGATTGGGACTTCTGCGGTGGTGGAGCCGGCGGCCTCCCTGCCCCGCATGGCCCGCCGCAAAGGGGCGCTGCTGGTGGAAATCAATCCCGAGGCCACGCCCATCACTCCCCTGGCCGATTACGCCCTCCGCGGCAAGGCGGGAGAAATTTTGCCCGCGCTGCTGGAGGCGATGACGAGGAGACAGTCACTTCGCAAGTGACTGTCTCCTGCGGTCTGCGGCTTCGAGCGCCAGGGCCTCCAATCGTTGCGGCTCGAGGGCGAGCAAGGCCGGCAGGCTCAGACCGTGTTGGTTGTGTATCGCTTGCACGAGGCGCAGCCCGACGTAGTAGCCGCCCCGGTAGCGCGTTACGTCGTTTGCATCCCACATCGTAAACCACTCGTTCTTTTCCGAACTCGTTTCCCATGCCGCCCGTACCCTGCCCAGGATTTCCCTTTCTCTGCGTCGGCACTGGGCGTACCAACGGTTTGCAAATTCGGGGGAAACGTAATCGGCCCACAGCGCCGTCACTGCATCGCAGCCGGTTATCCGCATGGAACCAAACGTAGCGATGCCTTCCGTGAGAACTTGACGCCCCACGAGTTTCCTCTGATGCTCGTTCCGGAAGAAAAATTCGGGCTGGCGGGTGTAGTGGAGGGCGTGTATCAGTTCGTGGGTCACGAAAACATCCACCTGCCGCGGGGTGGCATAGGCCTCCACGGGCAGCCAGACCACGAATTTGCCGCGTTTCCTGTCCCAAAACGCGTGACCGTTGGTGGTGTTCTTGCCGACGAAAAGCACCACCGGCACGTCATCAGAGAAGCCTGCTTCCGTCAGAAGCCTCTCCAGAACCGGCTGGCGGGATTTGAGCAGGGCCGTTTTCTCACGGACGGCCTCCGCTTCTTGCAAGGCGTATTCCGCTTCGGGGCTGGCCCAATAGCGGTGGTAGTGCCGAAACAGGGCGGGGTAGGCGTTTTCGTAGGTTCTCCACTCCCGGCCGGCCATGCAGCGCAGATAATCGGGCGTTAAATCTCTCAGGTCTATTCGCATAACACACGGTCAGACTGCGTCAGAGAGTGTCACCTTTCCGTGTCTGTCAACAAACAAGGCGCTAATGCCCGTACGTTTCTTTGCCAACGAGGGCAGTCGCTCCCACAAGGAGCGATATTGGGGTAAATCTGGTAAAGCAATGCTGTATCTGGCGTTGGGGTCATTCATTCTCTGTAAAGTTTCTCCCAATACACCCAGAAAATAATTGACTCTCATGGCGCTTCGCGACCCTCTTCCCTTGACTTCGATAATCCACCGGTCATTTTCTCGAAACGCCTCCATGTCAATCCCTTGTGTTCTTCCCCAGGCCACACTCACATCCCAGCCCTGATTTACCAACCATTCTTTGAGAACTGCCTTGATGTTGTCTTCTGAAAGCGCATCATCTTCTTGTGTGGTCGCACGAGGCTGCTGGCGGTATTCACTGGGGTTGGTAGTACGCAAGTAGTTGCCTATCAGACCATCGCTGCGCTTCCGCCTTCGGATGACACCTTTTTCAGCCAGACTCCTGCATGCCTGATTGACAGGCTGTTGAGGAGTGCCGACGCCTGTCAGTCTGTTGGTAATTTCGCGGTCCGAAAGGCCGGGTTCATGGGCCAATAGTTCAACGATGCGATTTTTTAGTGTTCCCATCTTGGCTCTGGTTTAGTATCTATCCGAAAAATATTTGTGCGGTGTCATTGCGAGTGACACCACAGCGCGTTAGGCGCTGCTCAACCAGGAAGAAACAGCGCAGTCTCGGGTAAGATAGGGTAGATGTTCAGACAGCAAAG
>JANTFR010000150.1 GCA_024763355.1 Anaerolineales bacterium | reverse complement strand
TCGACTCTGGAAGCGGAAATCGAGCAAAAGCGCCGGAAGGTCAAACAGATGGGGTTGTGGGGGCCGGCTCAACCCAAAGAGTACGGCGGGATGGGGCTGGGACTGGTGGACTTCGGCCTGGTCTCCGAGGCCATTGGCGGCAGTCCTCTGGGACATTATATTTTTGGCTGTCAGGCTCCCGATGCCGGGAACATTGAAATCCTTCACAAATACGGTACGCCGGAGCAAAAAGAACGCTACCTGAAACCATTGGTAGCGGGTCAAATCCGCAGTTGTTTTTCCATGACTGAGGTGGAAATGCCCGGTTCGAATCCCGTCTTGATGGAAACTACCGCCGTCAAGGAAGGGAACGACTATGTCATTAATGGGCAAAAATGGTACACCACCGCTGCGGATGGAGCCGCCTTTGCTATCGTGATGGCGATTACCAATCCCGAGGCCTCCCCCTACAAACGCGCCAGTATGATTATCGTCCCCACCGACACCCCCGGCTTCGACCTGGTGCGGAACATCAACATCATGGGGCATCAGGGGGCCGGCTTCTTCAGCCACGCGGAAATTCTCTATCATTCCTGCCGCGTCCCGCAGAGCAACTTGCTGGGAGAAGAAGGCGCCGGCTTCGTCATTGCCCAGGAACGTTTGGGGCCGGGCAGAATTCACCATACGATGCGCTGGCTGGGTATCTGCCGCCGCGCCCTGGGGCTGATGGTGGAGCGCGCCGCAACCCGCCCGATTGCTCCCGGTCAGGTGCTCGCTGATAAGGAAATCATCCAGGCCTGGATTGCCGAGAGTGCCGCCGAAATTGAGGCTGCCCGCGCCTTGACGTTGCAAACGGCGTGGAAAATTGAACATCTTGGTTGGAAAGAGACCCGGCAGGAAATCTCGATGATTAAATTCGTGGTTGCCAACGTCATGCAGCGCGTTATTGACCGTGCCTTGCAAGTGCATGGCGGTCTGGGGATGACGGATGATACTATCCTGGCCTATTTCCACCGTCACGAGCGTGCCGCCCGCATCTATGACGGGGCGGACGAAGTGCACAAACTATCCCTGGCGCGCCGCATTCTGAAGCCGTACAGGGAGCAGATGCAGCGCGCAAGAGAGGCCCTCCATGCTTGACCCTGTACAAACTCCCCGCGCGGGAGAAGAACTCGATGTTGCTTCCCTGGAAACCTATCTTCGCCGGCACATTCCACACCTGGATGCGCCCCTGGAAATTCTGCAATTCCCCTCTGGGCACTCGAATCTTACCTATCTGCTGCGCGCCGGCGGGCAGCAGATGGTCTTGAGACGTCCGCCTTTTGGGCGCAAACCCAAGAGCGGCCACGACATGCGCCGCGAATGGCGGGTCCTATCCGCGCTGCGGGATGTCTTCCCTTACAGCCCCCGGCCTCTGGTCTTTTGTGACGACCCGGCGGTTATCGGCGCGCCGTTCTTCGTCATGGAGCGCATTCGCGGCCTCATCCTGCGGCGGGATGTTCCCGGAGACCTTGCCCTTTCCCCGTCGCAAATGCGCGGTCTCTGCGAGCGCCTGATTGACGTTCACAAAGAACTCCATGCGGTGGATTACCGCCGGGCCGGTCTGGAAGATTTCGGGAAGCCGAAAGGATACGTCCAGCGGCAAATCTTCGGTTGGATTCGGCGCTATCGTGACGCTCTTACCCCGGATGTCCCGGACTTCGAGACGGTGATGGAATGGCTGGTACAGCACTTACCCCCGGAGCGGGGCGCAGCCCTGATTCACAACGATTACCGTTTCGATAATGTGGTCTTTTCGCCCAGGGAACATCGCCTCATCGGTGTGCTGGATTGGGAGATGGCGACCATCGGCGACCCCTGGATGGATTTCGGCGCTTCTCTGGCGTACTGGATTCAGGCCGATGACCCGGAGGAACTGAAGCGTCTTCGCCTGGGGCCGACGACTGCCCCCGGCGCGCTGACGAGGCGCGAAGTTATCCAGCGGTATGGGCAGGGGCGGGAAATTCCCGAGGGCGAGATGCTTTTTTATTATGTGTACGGCCTGTTTCGGCTGGCCGGCATTGCCCAGCAAATCTACTGGCGTTTTTATCACGGGCAGACGCAGGACGAGCGTTTTCGGGACTTCAATCGCTCGGTTGCCGTTTTGGAGCGGACGGCCCGCCGCGCCATCGCAGACGGGTACGTGCGCTAAATTGGGTAGTGCGAGGGCATTGCCCTCGCACTACTGCTGGGCTTCGTGGGGATTGGTTCATCGGTGCATTAGTTCATTGGTCGGATTGGTCGGGGGGCTAATTGGTCGGTTAGTCGGTTGGTCGGGGGGCGGGTGGTCGCGTGGTCACGCAGTCTGTCATCCGTCTTCCCCCGTCTTCCTCCCTTTCCCACTTACCACCTTCCCACTTTCAAACCAAACTTGCCACTTCCCCACTTGCCACTTTCCCACTTGCAAACTTGCTCACTTGCTTACTTGCTCACTTTCCCCCTTTCCCCCCTTTCACCTTTGTATAGGCCGTGGGTGGGGAGGCAGGTTGGGGTCTTCCCGTAACGCTTCCAGCATGGGGCGCAGTTTGTACTTGCGCCAGTGTTTTTCCAGCAGGCTGTCCAGATACTCGTTCCACAGGACGGTTTCCCCGGCGGCGATGAGTACGTCCCGCCCGCGGCGCAGCCACTCGGCGGCGGTGTCATAGGAACCGGATTGACCGGCGTCCATGATAGGCTCGGCGCGTCTGCGGTATTGCTTGAAGCACCAGCGGGGGTACTTGTCCCTCAAAGCCGCGACCGCCTCCTCCAGGCGCGCCTCGCTGAACCAGGTTGCCTTGTCTACGATGCGCATGGCATCTCTCTCCAGGCCCTCGTAGAGATAAATGCGCACTTTCTCTTCCGCGGCAGAACTTTTCTCGGCCAGTGCCAAAGCCTCGGAGCGATGGCTGTCCCACGCCTCTCCGGCGATTCGCTGGTAAGCGCGGTAATTTTCCAGAGTCATTCCCGTTTCCAGAGCCACACGCGCCGCTTGCAGGGCCAAATCGTGTGCCCCGTTTGCGAGAGCGGTATCTCGCACCCAGACGGCCAGGGAATTTTTTCGGTGAGCGAACGACTCCACTTCCAGGCCGTGCGCGCCTACGCGCAGGGCCTTTTCGATTTCTTCGGCGGCGGTGAGCGTCTCGGCGACTTGCTGGATTTCGTGGGGATTCACCAGCAAGGAGATGGCCTCCTGCGTGGCGCGTTCGTATTCGCCCAACTGGACGAGCATGCTCACGTAGCGCAGGAACGCGCCCTCGGCCCGTGCCAGATTGAGATAGGATTGATAGTCTTCGCGCTGCGCCAGAATCTCCAGGCGGACTTCGGTCAGATGGTCGGCAAAGAAGGACACTTCCTCGGAACCTCGCGCCTCCTGCGGCGGGATGTCCCCTTGCATGGCGTGCACCAGCGGGGGATAATCCCAGCCCTGTTGCAGGGCGAGGAGAGGCATTTCCAGCGCCTCCCCGCCCAAAACGCGCTTCTCGAGAGCGGAAAGAATCGCCTGCCAGGATGCTTTTTCCTCATCCGAAAGCGGTGCGGTGAGCAGCGCCTTGCTCCAGGCGGCGGCCAGGGGGATGAGATGCTCCCCGATGTAGTCCTCCACCCACTCGACGACATACGATGCGGCGGATTGGCTGGCCTCTTCCCAGGCCTGCGTAGCGGCCTCCAGCACGGTGAGCGCATTGTACGGCTGCTCCTGAGCGATATATTCCTCGGCGCGGGTGACGGCCGGCTCCAGAATGCTCTCGGCGTCCACGCTGAAATCCCCGTCGTAGTAGTAGTCGTATCCGCCGCTCATTTGCAGTTCTGCGCGCCCCTCATTGCGAATCTGACGCGCCAGAAGGGCGGCCTGGCGCTGTACCTCATCGGGCGTGGCGACTTTGTGGGCGGTCGTGGCCGCTTCCCGCCGTCGGACGAAACGCTCGATGTCTTCGCCCAGGTGTGGATGTATGGCGGCCAGTTCGGATACCAGGACGCGCAGGGTCTCGGCATCCAGGTCTTGCACCAGCGTTTCGACAGGTGCCCGCGCCTCGATGTTCTCCGGCTGGTATGCCGCGTGGAGCAGCACGGCGATGATGTGCTTGCAGTCTCCGCCCCGGTCGTAGGGGCAGGTGCAATGTGCCGAGACTATCTGATTCCCGTCGAAGGTGATGTTTACCTGATAGGGTTCCACCTGGCTGCCGTAGACTTCCGCGGACAGGCGCGGGGGCTGCCACACGATACGTCCCACCGCTCCGTCCCGGTAATAGCGCCGCGCCCGGTTCCACGTGTTTCCCGTCGCGCGCCGCTGAATGTCACTTTCGCTTATTTTGGGGAGGGAGGAAATGGGTTGGGTCATTTCACACCCCCAGCCACTGCGCGGCGGCCTCCGGCAGGTTGTGGAGGCTGTCCACCCGCACGGTGCATTCCGGCAGGGATTCGAGAAACAGTTTGCCGTAGCGCTTGCTCAGGACGCGCTTGTCCATGATGACCACCACGCCGCGGTCCTGGCGGGTGCGGATGAGCCGCCCGAAGCCCTGGCGGAAGCGCAAAATGGCCTCCGGAATGGCGTACTGGTAGAAGGGGTCTTCAAAGGTCTCGGAGCGGGCGGCGACAATCGGGTCCGAGGGCACAGCAAAGGGCAGTTTGACAATCACCAACACGGAGAGGTCCTCTCCGGGGACGTCCACCCCCTCCCAAAAAGCGCGGGTCCCCAGGAGGATGGCTTGCTCACTACGGCGGAACGTCTCCAACAGGGAATGGGAGGAAGCGCCTTCGCCCTGCTCCAGCACGCTGATGCCGTACCGCCCCAACACGGGGCGGATGGCGCGGGAGGTGCGCTTCAACTGTTCGTAGGAGGTGAACAGCACCAGCGCCCGCCCCCCGATGGTGCGTCCCAGGTGAATCAGCCCTTGCTCGAGGGCGCGCTGGTGGCCGTGCCGGTCGCTCGGTTCGGGGATGTCTTTGGGAATGTAGAGCAGGGCGGATGTCTCGTAATCGAAGGGGGAGCCGAGGGCCAGTTCGTCGGCATCCACGGCGTACAGGCGGTTCTTGATGTAATCGAATTCCCCGGCAGCCGTCAGGGTGGCCGAAGTGACAATCACGGACTCTTTGGCGTGCCACAGGTATTTTTCCATCAAGGGGCCGGTGTGCAGGGGAGCGATGTTGATTTTCAGGCCGCGGCGGTCGTTGCGGATTTCCACCCAGTAGATGCGGTCGGGCTGCGGTTTGAAGACCAGTTCCTCGATGACGGCATAGACTTCCTCCAGGCGGGCGTAGAGGTTGCTGAAGGCGCTGAAAATGTCTTCCATTTCCTCCAGTTCGCTCTCGGCCATTTCCCCGGCGGCCTTCACCAGTTGGGCGAGCACATCTTCCAGCGGACGGTAGCGCCGGACGGCCTCCTCCCAAGTGGTTTCCACATCCATCCAGGCCGGCTGGGTGCGCGTGGCGGGCAAAATGCGGACTTGCTGCCCGTAGGCCCCCATCCCCTGCCCGGAACGCATCTCATACAGAAACTGGTCGAGCATCCCGAAGAACTGCTTGACGTAATTCTGGAAGTGGAAGGCGGCGGTGGTGGCCTGTTCGGCCAGATGGTTGAGCGCCGCGCCCTGGCTGGGCTGCAAAATCTCGTCTCCCAGTTTGAGCAGGCGGGAGAGCAAGCCGGTGCGCGGGCTGCCCAGTTCCCGAATCAGGCGCTCCACGTCCCAGGCGGTGATTTGCACGCTCAGGGCGTTGGTGACGGCGCTTTCCAGGTGGTGGCCCTCGTCGATGATGACGTGCCCGTACTCCGGCAGGACGCGCCCGCCGACGCTCATATCGGCCAGCAGCAGACTGTGGTTCACAATCAGGATGTGGGCGCTCTGGGCGGCCTGCCGCGCCCGGTAGAAGGGGCACGTCCCGCCGGTGCGCTTCAGGCAGGTCTCCGCCGTGCAGGCCTCGTCCTCGGCGGAGATGCGCCGCCAGACCTCGCGCTCGGCAGGCCCGTTGAGGTTGATTTCGGTGCGGTCGCCGGTCTCGCTGGTCTGCATCCAGACCAGCACCTTCGCCATGACGCGCAGTTCGTCGGGCGTCTCGGCCCCCCGGCGGCGCAGGTTCTCCAGGCGGCGCGGGCAGACGTAATTGCTGCGCCCCTTCAGCACCGCCGCCCGCAGGTCGTCCAACCCCAGCGCGGCGCGGATGTCGGGGATGTCCTTGTTGAGCAACTGGTCTTGCAGGTTGATGGTGTTGGT
>JANTFR010000149.1 GCA_024763355.1 Anaerolineales bacterium | reverse complement strand
CCTTGTGGGTGCTTTACAAACGGCTGGCGGATACGCTCCCGGCGCGCAACCCTCTCAAATGGCTATATGCCCGCGATTGGAAATTGCTCAAGCGTTACGAGGGGGAAATCTGCCGCGCTTTCAACGGCGTGCTGTCCGTCAGCCGCGAAGATGCCGCCGCCCTGAAGGAGGCCGCCGGAGCGAGACGCCCCCTGCAAATCGTCCCCATCGCCATTGACGCGGATGAGATGCCCCCTGTCAAACGCCACCCGAATGCCAACCACATCTTGCATATCGGCACCATGTTCTGGCCGCCCAACGTGGATGGGATGCTCTGGTTTTTGAAAAACGTTTTGCCCCTCGTTCGCACCCGCCGTCCTGAGGTAGAATGCGACATTGTCGGCAGCCGCCCTCCCGCCGAAATCATGGCCTGGGATGGAAAGAACGTCCATGTGACCGGCTACGTGGAAGACCCTACCCCTTATCTGGAGCAGGCCGGAGTGATGATTGTCCCCTTGCGCGCCGGCGGCGGGATGCGGGTCAAGATTTTAAATGCCCTTTCGCAGGAACTGCCGTTGGTGAGTACCACCATTGGGGCGGAAGGCATCGCCCTGGAAGACGGCGTCCACGCCTTGATAGCCGACACCCCCGAAGATTTTGCCGCCGCCGTCCTTCGCTTGCTCGAAGACCGCGCCCTGGCAGATGAATTGGGGCGCAATGGACGCCGCCTGATACTCGAAAAATACGACTACCGCCGCGCCTGCGCGCCCGTGGATGACCTGTATCGCAGGGTGGCAGCAGACCACGGACAACGGGTGACTGACCACAGCCAACAGACGACGGACGACCGACCGGACGACTAAGCGACTACCCGACCAGCCGACCACGCGACTACGCGACTACCCGACCACCTCTCATGTCCCGACAAACCCTGTGGAACATTCTCAAAGTCCTGGTAAGCCTGGGACTGATTGCCTATCTCCTCATCTTTCAGGTTGATTTGCGCGAACTGGCCGTCACCTTTCGCACCGTGCGCTGGCCCTACGTCATCGCCGCCGCGCTGGTGATGATTTTCGGCACCGCCCTGCGCGGTCTGCGCTGGCAAGTGCTCCTTGAAGCCCTCGATATGCACGTTCCGCTCTCGACCCTGATTCACCTGTATTTCGTGGGAGCGTTCTTCAATATGTTTCTGCCCTCCGGTTTCGGGGGGGACGCGGTCAAGATGGCAAAATTGACCCAGGAAACCGGTCAGGCCCCCGAATCCATCGGCACCACGCTGGTGGAACGCGCTACCGGCCTGTGGGTACTTTTCTTGATGGCACTCATCGCCCTGCCTTTCAGCCGCGGCCTGCTGCCGCCAGCCTGGATTCCCCCTATCCTGGCGCTCACCCTGGGCGGGGTCGTGGGCGGCTTCCTGGTTATGGGGACGCCCCTCCTGCCCTGGCTGGGTGGTAAAATTCATCTCCCCGGTCAGGATAAACTGGAGCGTTTTTACCGCTCCGTGGCCCAACTGGGCTACCCCGCCCTGCTAAAAGCCTGCGGAGTCTCCCTGATTTTTGATGCTCTGCTCATCCTGTTCACCTGGCTGCTGGCCGAGAGCGTGGACGTGCATCAACCCCTGGGTGTGTACCTGCTGTTTACCCCCATCATCTCGTTTTCGCTGGCGCTGCCCATCTCCATCGGCGGCCTGGGGGTGCGCGAACAGACTTTCGTGACCCTCTTCGCGGCGGTAGGCGTCAGCGCCGCGGCGGCGACGGCCATGTCGCTGCTCAATTACGTGATTACTTACCTCGTCGTCGGCCTGATTGGCGGGCTGTTCTTCATGTTTGAGGGGCTGGTAGCGGACAACAGACCACAGACCACAGACGACGGATAACGGACGACAGACGGCGGACAACTAATCAGACCAATTCGACCACCCAAGCCAATGCAACCATCCCCCCCTACCCTCTCCATCGTCATCCCCGTTTACAACGAAGCCCCCAACCTGGAACCCCTGCACGCCGAATTAACGGCCGCTCTGAAGGCCCTCGGACAGCCCTATGAAATCCTGTTCGTGGACGACGGCTCCGGCGATAGCAGTTTCGAGGTACTCAAGCGGCTGAGCGCCGCCGACGCGCACGTCCGCGTCATCCGCTTTCGACGCAACTTCGGGCAGACGGCTGCCTTCGCCGCCGGTTTTGACTACGCGCAGGGCGAAATTATCATCACCATGGATGCCGACGGTCAGAACGACCCCGCCGACATCCCCGCCCTGCTCCACAAAATGCGGGCGGGCGAGTACGACGTGGTCACCGGCTGGCGCGTGGAGCGCAAGGAGAACTTCGCCCGCCGCTTTCTCTCCAAGACGGCCAACCGGTTGATTAGCAACAGCACCCAGATTACCGTCCACGACCGGGGCTGCTCGCTCAAAGCCTTCCGCAGCGAAGTCGCCAAGCAGATGCGCCTGTACGGACAGTTGCACCGCTTTTTGCCCGAACTGGCTGCCATCGTGGGGGCGCGGGTCGCCGAAGTGCCCGTCAACGACCGGGCGCGGCGGGCCGGCAAATCCAAATACGGGGCTATCAGCCGCACCCCTCGCGTCTTTCTTGACCTGATGACGGTCTTCTTCATGCTGACCTTCTTCACCAGCCCGATGCGTCTTTTCGGGGGCGCAGGCCTCATCAGCACCGGCCTGGGTTTGCTCACGGGCGGATACCTGGCGTTGGCGAAAATCTATCACGGTCTGACCGGCGGATGGGCCGGTTTCCAGGCCTACCAGATTGGCAACCGCCCGATGCTGCTCCTGGCCGTCCTGCTGGTCATTGTGGGCATCCAGTTTTTGATGATGGGATTGATTGGCGAGATGCTGGTGCGGGTGTACTACGAGTCTCAGCACAAGCCGATTTACACCGTGCGGGAGGTGCTGGGGCCGGGGGGCTAACGATTTCGCAATCCGGGCGGCGGGGGAAAGATGGTATGGTTACCTGGCGCGTTTCATCTCTCACGTGTCGCGTACCGCCTATGAGACGATACCTTCCCATCTTTCTCCTCCTGTTCGTTACTTATGCCTACTTCTTTCCGCGCTGGGCCAGTTGGAGCCAGAATTCCCGGCTCGACCTGACGATGGCGCTGGTGGATGAAGGCTCACTTTCCATTGACGATTACTACACCAACACGGGGGATTACGCAGAATTTGAAGGCCGCTTCTACACAGATAAAGCGCCCGGCGTCTCCTTTTTGGGGGTTCCCGTTTACGCGGCGTACAGGGCCGTAGCGGCCCTGCCGCCGGTCACCCGCCTGATGGATAGAATCGCCCACAGTTCGGCCTTTGAAGCCACCATCAACCCCAAAGGGACGGGGGTGGCCCTGGACAAGTTGTATTTCATGGGGGCGCTCTACGCGGTCACAATGGCGACCATCGCCTTGCCCGCCGCCCTGCTGGGCGTGCTGCTGTACATCTACCTGGGGCGCGCCTTTCCGGGGGAGGAAAGTTTACGCCTGAGCGTGACGTTCATCTACGCCCTGGCAACGCCCGCTTTCGCCTACGGGGGAATGCTCTTTAGCCACCAGTTAACGGCTTTCCTGTTGTTTGCCGCCTTCTTCCGGGTAACGGAAACCGCCCAAAGGGAGGCTGCCGCGTTCCCCCTCTTCGGGGCCGGGTTCCTGGCAGGATGGGCGGTCATCAGTGAGTATCCCGCCGCCCTTATCGCCATCGCTATCGGTTTGTACGCCTTGTGGAAGCGTCCATCCTGGCAAACCGCCTTGTGGATGGGAGCAGGGGCGCTTCTCCCCGGTATCCTGCTGATGGGGTACGACTACGCTATTTTCCATACCATTTTGCCGGTGGGGTACAAATATTCGGTCAATTACCACAACCTGCACGACCAGGGCTTGATTAGCCTGACAGGGCCGAACCTGCCCGCACTGTGGGGCATCACCTTCGGCACCCTGCGGGGGCTGTTCTTCCTTTCGCCGGTGCTGCTGCTGGCTGTGCCCGGTTTCTGGTGGTGGCGGCGCAGCGGGGAGCAAACCGCCGAGTGGACGTTGAGTTTGTGGGCAGTGCTCAGTTTTCTGCTCTTCAACGGCTCCTCGATTATGTGGCAGGGAGGTTACGCGGTCGGGCCGCGCTACCTGCTGCCCATGCTGCCTTTTTGGATGCTGGCCTTCGCCCACGGGCTGCGCCGCGTCTGGGGGAGCCTTGCAGGACGCCTTGCGACAATAGTTTTGCTGGGCTGGTCGCTCTTTGCGGTGTGGGCCGAGACGCTCGGCGGGCAATCCTTCCCCGACTGGACGCCCAACCCGCTGTTCAATTACTCTCTGCCCTACTGGCGGGAGGGCAACATCGCCCGCAACCTGGGAATGGCCCTGGGGCTGAAGGGCATCGCCAGTCTGCTGCCGGTGC
Organism: Anaerolineales bacterium; assembly: GCA_024763355.1. Taxonomy (GTDB): domain Bacteria; phylum Chloroflexota; class Anaerolineae; order Anaerolineales; family DRKV01; genus DRKV01. The sequence goes on along the minus strand of JANTFR010000149.1, from coordinate 1,896 downwards.
TGGTGGTACTTGGGGCGGGGGCTGCGCTGTTGTGGACAATGGACAACGGACGACGGACGACGGACAATGGACGACAGACGACGGACGACGGACAACAGACAGACCGCCCGACTACCCAACCAGCCGACTAACAGACTACCCGACTACCCGACCAACCGACCAGGCGACTATCCCGGCCTCGATACGCTCGCTGCGTTCGCACTCGGCCACCAGCGGCTACTTGACTATGCGGCTACGCGACTGCCCCGGCCTCGATACGCTCGCTGCGTTTGCACTCGGCCACCAGCGGCTACCTGACTATGCGGCTACGCGACTGCCCCAGCCTCGATACGCTCACTGCGTTCGCACTCGGCCACCAGCGGCTACCTGACTAACAGACTACCCGACTACCCGACCAGGGAACTATGCGACTACGCGACCAGGCGACTCCCCGCCTAACCATCCTTTTCTTACTCCTCGGCATCTTGACGCGCCTGCCGTTCCGTTCGCGCATTCTCCATCACTGGGATTCGGTCAATTTCGCCCTGGCGCTGCGCCACTTCGACATCACCCTGCACCAGCCGCACCCGCCGGGAACTTTCATGCTCTACCTGGGGCTGGGAAAACTCTTCACTTTCTTTACGCCGGATGAAAACGCCGCCCTGGTGTGGCTGAGCGTGCTGTTGAGCGGCCTGGGTGTGGCGGGCATGTACCTGCTGGGAGAGCGCATGTTCGGGCGGCGGGTCGGCATGCTGGCCGGGGCATTGAGCCTCACCAGCCCCCTGGTGTGGTTCCACGGGGAAGTCGCCCTTTCGTACATTCTGGAATATGCCTGGGTGCCGCTGGTGGTGTACGCTGTCTACCGCATGGAGAGCCGCTCTCCGGGCTGGCTGTTGGCTGCATCTCTGCTGCTGGGGCTTTCCGGCGGTGTGCGGCCCAACACGCCCGTATTTTTGTTCCCTCTGTGGGCCTGGGGAGTGTGGCGCAACCGCTATTCATGGAAACAGGTGTTCCTGCTGGGCGTGCTGCCCGGCGCGCTGGGAGCGCTGGCGTGGTTCATCCCAATGGTGGCGCTCACCGGCGGGCTGGACAAATACATCGCTGTGATGCAATGGTGGCAGGCGCAGCACACCGCCGAGAGCGGCACGCTGATGGGCATCGTGGAGCAGAGCATCCGCATCACGGCCTACTTGTTTTACGCCCTGACCCTGGGAGTATTTGTCCTCCTGTGGGGCGCGTGGAAGTACGCCCGCCGTCTGCCCGCCCTGCTGCGCACCGATTGGCGCGCCCAGGTTATGACCCTGTGGCTTCTTCCCGGCCTGCTTTACCTGACCTTTGTCCACATCCGCCAGCCGGGGCACACCTTCACGGTGCTGCCGGGCGTGATACTGCTCACCGCGATAGTGGTAATGGACGGTGGACAGTGGACGACGGACAAGGGACGACAGACAACGGACGACGGACAACGGTCTACGGTCTACGGTCCACGGTCTACACTGGCATTCCTTCTCCTTCTCGTCAACACCCTCTTCTTCCTTTTCGCCCCCCCATACCTGTTCGGCATGGAACGGATGCTCTTCAACACCCCCTCCGCCAGCACCATCCGGCAATACGATGCCTACGTCGCGCCGCGGCTGGAGGCCATCCGCGACAATTTCGACCCCGCGGCGACGGCGGTACTCGCCAACGGGCGCAACTTCCGCCTGCCGGCCTACTACCTGCCCGACTTCCAGGCGCTCGACCTTTCGGCGCGCTTCGACGTAGGGAAGGCGGTCACCAACCTGCCGCCGCCCATCCACACGCTGGTTTTCTTCGATGACGACGTCATCCCGCCACTGGGGGAAGGCCTGAGCCTGCAATCTCTGTCCCTCCCCGACGGCGGCACGCTGACCTACATCGAATGGCCGCCGGGACGCA
>JANTFR010000148.1 GCA_024763355.1 Anaerolineales bacterium | reverse complement strand
ATGGCATCTTCCCTGTGACGCAGACCGTCTCCGGCGGAAGCGCCGAAGGTTCGTATGCGCTGGGCGTCATCTCCGGCACTACCTGGCACGTGGGGGCCGTCTTCCAGACCGGTACGAAGTACTGGAAGGCCCATGACGACATTTTCGTAGACGCGGCTGCCGAAACGCTTGACCTGACCCTCACCGGTCCGCATGCTAAACCCGCTCCGGTGGTGGCCCGCTTCGGTGCCTCCGAGCCGCAGTACATCGCTCTTGCCGACGGCACGGAAATCTACATCCCCGGCGGGGCGCTGCCGGTCAGCGGCACGGTCACGCTGCGGGTGGTGCCGATTGCCACCCTCCCCAGCCAGCACAGCGCTCGCATCGTCCGTTACGGCTACGCCTTTCTGGCGACCGGCCCGGACGGCGACCCCATCGAGGCGCACTTCAACCAGGATGTGGTCATCCGCTTTGCTTACGATGAGGCTGACTTGCACGGATATCCCGAAGGGCGTATCCGGCCGGCGTACTTCTCCACGACGACGGACGAATGGACTTACCCCGAAAGTTATGTCGTGGATACGGATGCCAACATCGTAACCATGCAAATTGACCATTTCACCGACTTTGCCCTCACCACGGATGGGATGAACTTCGTCTTCATTCCCTTGTTGACCCGCTAGCGCCGTGGAATAGACTTGCAATCACCAGACCTCACAGGTCTCCAAGACCTGTGAGGTCTTGGTCTGCTTGAGGTAGTTGTGTCACCCGCTCGCGTGGGTGTTTTCCCTTCTGCCCCCGCCCCCGATGGGGGCGGGGAGAATACGTTGGGGAGCGCGAAGCCTGCCCGGTTGGAATGCAAGGCTCTGCCTTGCTCTTGCCTCTTGAAAAAAACACATGGTGCGCATAGCCAAACACCTTTTGCTTTCCCTTATTCTCATTCTTCTCCTGACAACTTGCTCCGCCGGAGGACCTTCGTCTCCTTCTGCCGCCTACCCCGCGCCGAACGTTACGCCGACCTGTATCGTCTGGCCGGAGGGGATACGTCTCTCGCTGCGCCCGGAGGGGGGCAGGAAACTCGTTACGCTGGAAGGGCTGGATGCGGATGCGCCGTTTTCTCTTACCTGGCAGGCGCGGCGCGGTGAAGATGCTGCTTCCGAGGCCTTCGACGCTCGTTCCGGGGCCGATGGAACGTACCGCTTTTATGCAACGCCGCCGGGAGCGGCAGAGCCTCCTTACCCCTCGCCGGAGGGGCAGCCCATTTGGGGGGGCAAGCCGACCTCCTGGCATTTCATCCTGCGGTACGCCGGGGGGACGTTTTGCCTGGATATGATGGAAATCCCCTGAAAAATCCGCCGCGCGGCGGATTTTCCGGGTAAAATGGGGGGCGTGGAACCGTTTCCCGAGGGGGAGGGGAGGAAACCGGAACCCATCGTCGGGCGCTGCAAGGTGGTTTTTTGCAGCGGGAAAGTTCTCACTCTGGAGGAAGTGCATTATGAGACCTGTTTACGTCGTTTCGGGAGGGGTATCCAAATTTGCCAAAGCCCGCCCCGACAAGAACTTCCAGGCTATCATCAAGGAGGCGTACGATTATCTCCTCGATGACATCGGCCTGGATTTCGAGACGGCCACGCGCTTGATTGACGGTTCGGTGGCATCCTATTTCTCGGACCATTTCTCCCGTCAGTTGATGGCCGGCATCATGGCGCAGGATTACCTGGGGCTGGTTCCCAAACCGAGTCACCGCGTCGAGGGCGGCGGAGCGACCGGCGGGTTGTGCTTCCAGGAGGCCTGGAAATCGGTTGCCAGCGGGCATATGGATGTCTGCCTGGCTTACGGCTTCGAGACCATGAGCCACGTGGAAACCTGGAAAGGCAACGAATTCATCGCCCTGGCCTCTGACGTCTCCTTCGATTATCCGGTGGGCGGTTTCTATTCCGGGTATTACGCCATGATGGTTACCCGCCACATGAAGGAATTCGGCACCACCCCGGAGCAACTGGCGCACGTCAGCGTGAAGAACCACATCAACGCCTATCATAACCCCTACGCCCAAAAGCGCAACCGCTACACCATCGAGGACATCCGCAACGCGCCGATGGTGGCCTGGCCGCTGACCCGCCTGGACATCTGCGTGATGTCCGATGGGGCTGCCGCTACCTTGCTGGTCTCGGAGGAGGGCCTCAGGAAACTGGAGGCTGCTGGGGCGCAAATCCCGCGGCCTTTGGTGAAGATTACCGGCATCGGGCGCGGCACGGATGCCATGCGCATGTCCGACCGTCCGCACGTGGATTACGATTACTTCATGGAGAACTACGCCACGCAGCAGGAAAAGGATTCCGACGAGACTCGCGCCTACTACAAGAAATTGTGGGAACACGGGACGCGCTATCCGGGCGTTCACTCCTTCCGGGCCGGACGCACCGCCGGGAACATGGCTTACAAGATGGCCGGGGTGTACGACCCGCTTCATGAACTCGATTTTGTGGAACTGCACGATGCATACACTTCCAGCGAAATCCAGACCTATGAGGATATGGGGCTGTGCCGTTACGGAGAAGGCGGTCCTTTTGCCGCATCAGGCAAGGCCTTTCTCCCCAATATTGATTACGGCCTGGATTTGCCGGAGAAATCTGAATGCGCCGTCAATCCCTCCGGCGGCCTGATTGCCTGCGGGCACCCTGTGGGAGCGACCGGCCTGATGCAGGCTGTCTTTGCCACCTGGCAGTTGCAGGGGAGCATCAAAAAGCACTTCGGCGACGACGCCTTGCAGGTCAAGGACGCCAAACGCGGCGCGATTCATTCCCATGCCGGCACCGGCACATACGTTACCGTCTCGATTTTAGAGCGCGAGGAATAAGGAGGCTATCATGGCGAAACTTCCCTCCAAACGACCCGAAACCCTGGGCGGGTACATCGTCCACGGGATTCCCTTCCCGGTGGAGACCGACCCCGAAGCGCTGGCCTTTCTCAAGCGGCTGGCCCCCATCCAGATTGAACAGGAATACAAAATCACTTACCTGCACTCCTACGCGCAGGATAGTCCCTGGTTCGCGGGCTTGACCAACAAGCACCTTCTGGCGAACCGGGACCCCAAGACCGGCTACACCTACGCTACGCCCCGCGGCCACGATATGTACACCGGTCAGGAGACGGAATGGATTGACATTACCGACCGCCCGGCTAAGGTACATACCTTTACGGTTTGCTACTTTGGCTCCGAAGAATTTTTGCCGGAGACGCCCTTCGTGCTGGCGCTGGTCGAGTTCGAGGGTGTTAACACGCTCTTGCTCACCCGTCTGATGGGAGTTGACCCCGCCGAAGCCTCCCTCGATTGGGTGGGCATGGAGGTCAAACCCCGCTTCCTGCGGAACAGCAAACTCAAACCCACGGATGTATATTTCGTTCCTGCGGAGTAAGACATTGCCAACGAGGTGACAATCACTTCGAAAAGTGACTGTCGCCTGACAACTGAGCCGCTCTCAAAACTTGAGAGCGGCTCTTTTTGTGCGCCCGCGGCAGGATTCGAACCCACAACCCTCTGATCCGAAGTCACGGACTGGATTGTGTATTCTTGAAATATGAAGAACAGGGGGCACAGGGGGGATTTGGTGTACAGACAAACGTCGTTCCAATGTACTTGTGGAGCCATCTTTGTGCTTGTGAGAAGCCTTATGCAGTGGCTACGCAGCAACCTTGCTGCATAGCCACTGCATTTAAATTGGCTTTCGGGAGAATGTACCATGCCTTCTAGCATTATGTCTTCCGCTACTCCTCCTACGCGTGCCGCCCTGACTGCCCTGCTATACCGCCCGGACAGTCTGCTCTCGGCCCTGCAAGAGATGGACACCACCCCGGTGGTTTCCCTGGATGCCCTGTACGTCATTGCGGCGCGTGTCTTCAAGAACCCCATGCTGGATGTCCGCCCCCTGGCGCAGGTGGAACGCTTCGTGCTGGTCGCATACCTTCCCATGCGCCTGGCAGACCCCGCCGACCCGGATATGGTTGTTACGCTGGCACATGGAGCTGCGGCCACCGCCTTTCACCAGACCATCGCGGCCTTTCAGGAAGCCCGCATAAGTTTGTATCGCGACACGCCGCAGGCCTGGTACCGGCGCGTCATGCAGGCCGCCCGGAACCTGCTCTCTCCTCTGTGGGGCCTGCGGCCATCCCCTGCCGAAGCCGTCTTCGTGCTCAACTGGGCAGCGCAGACCGCTGCCAGGGGGCACAGGATATACGAGTGAGCGATGAAAGTTCTACCCCTTGCCTTGTGTCTCCTGTTGCTGGCGGCCTGCACCCCGGCGCAGCCCTACCCGCCCGACCCCTACGCCCTGCGGCAGGCTGCGGACGCGGCCATTCAGGCCACCGAACAGGCTCGCAGCGAACAGGTGCTGGCCGTGACATTGGAAGCCGCCCGCACCCAGATGGCGCTTGCGGCGCAATCTACCCAGGCCGCACTGGACATGGCGGCCACCCAACGCGCCCAACAGGCCGCCGAGCGGCAAGCCACCGCGACCGCAGTGGCGCAGGCCAACGCTGCCGCCACCGAACAGGCCCGTGCTACCGCAACCGCCCAGGCCGCGCCCATGCAGACCGCCCAGGCCCGGCAGGCGGAACTGGAACGCCTACGGGCCGAGCGGGAACGGCGGGAGGCCGAGATTGCCTTGTGGGTTGCCCCCCTCCTGAAAGTCGCCCTGGGGCTGGCAACCCTGGCACTGGCCGTTGTCGTGGTGTGGGGAACGGGCGCCCTCCTGCGGGCCAGATACCACCTGATGCAAGAACGCATCTTCCGCGAACGGGTGCATGCCAACGGCGACGGCGTGTACACCGTGCTGGACCCCGAACACGGCGAAGTGCATTTCGCCCAACCGGGGCGGGCATACGCCCCCATCGTGCGCGTCCGGCGGGGAACCCAGGCCGGGGGGATGCCGGAACCCTTCCAGGGACGCACCACCCTGCTGGACCAGATGCGCGCCCTGCTGGCCGACCTGGCGCGGGCCCAGGGCGGCAGATTGACCCCCGAACAGGAGCGCACTCTCCAGAACCTGGCGCTGGACACCCCCGCTGCGGACAGCGCCCTCCAGGTGGTTTACCTGCCCCCGGATGCCCCCGAAGTGCGTCCCATCCTGGAAGAAGTACGCCCGCAGTTACTCACCCTCGATGAGGAGACCTGACCATGCACGAACTGCCCCCTGAAGTCATCCGGAACGCCATCCAGCGTGCGGCGCGCACCATGCGCCTGGGACACGTTCCCATCGATCGCATGGTGTACACCCGCTGGCGGAGCAACATGGACAACAACCTGCCGGTGGTCATCGCCAGCCTGGACATGGAAAGCCTGGAAAAGCCTTCGGCGCGTATGCTGGGAAAGGACATGCTCCACGAGATTTCTACCCACCTGGGCGGGGTACCGGTGCTGCCCAGCAACCACAGCGGCGCGCGCTACGTGATTTTCCTGCGCAAGCCGCGCCTGCCGGAGGTCGTCCCCTGCCCGGAGAACCTGCCCGCGCATACCTTCGCCCTGGGCGAGACCATAGACGAGCATCTGCATTTGCCCGTGGAGCGGATGCAGAACGTGCTGGTAGGCGGTGCGCCGGGGAGCGGCAAATCCACCTTCCTGCACCTGCTGGCCGGACAGGCAGTGCGGAAAGGGTACCTGTTGTTCCTGGCCGACCCGCAGGAAAACACCTTTGCACCGGGGACCTGGGAAGGATATGCCGCCCTGCCGGTGGCCTCCAGCCCGGCGGCTTTCCTGGCGTTGCTGGAACGCCTGCCGGAAATCTTCGCTGAGCGCAGCGCACAGTTCGCGGCCCAAACGCCGGTCTGCCCGGACATCGAGACGTACAACCGCACGGCGAAAAAACCCATGCCGCGCCTGATTCTCGTGGTGGACGAGTTCAACACCCTCCTGGTGGACAAGGCCATCCAGAAGAAACTGGCGGACGTGGCCCGCCAGGGGCGCAAATACGGCCTGACGGTGGTGCTGGCGGCCCATGACTGGCGCGCCGAGAGTGTCTCGAAGGGGCTATCGGCCAACTTCACCACCCGGCTGACCTTCCGGGTGGATGATTCCACCAGCGGGCAGGTGGTGCTCCTGTCTCACAAACTGGGCAAAGCAGCCATGAACCTGCGCCACCCCGGGCGGGGCATCGGGCGCTTTCCGGGGTACGGTATCCGCCTGTTCCAGGCCTGCCTGCCGCCGGAGATGCCGCAGATGCCGCCTGAGGCGCGCGGGGCATCCGCTCCCCTGCTGACCCGGCGGGAGCGGGAAATCCTGGAACACATCCGTGCGCAGGGCGGGAAGGCCACCCTGGAAGTCTTGCA
>JANTFR010000147.1 GCA_024763355.1 Anaerolineales bacterium | reverse complement strand
CGCCGGGTCGTCGAAGGGGAAGAGATAAGCAAAGAGCGAGGCGTCGGCGGGAGCCGTGCCGGTGAGCACATCCCGCGGGGCGGAGAGGCGGGCATCCAGAACGGGGACGGTGAGCGAGATGGTTTGCGTGCCCTGACGCACGGTCACCACGTCGCCCGGCGCAGCCCCACTAAAGTACCAATAGCCTCCCAGGGCAGCGGTGTACAGGTAACCGCCGGCATCGGCAACAGGGAAGGTGGTGAGGTTCCAAATGGGCGCTCCCTGATGGGTAAGGGTAATCATCACCGGCAGCGGAGCAGGGACGCGCCCGACTACTTGACGAGAACTCAAGTCAAAGTGCAAACTAATGGCCCCCTGAGGGCGATTGGGGGCGGTAGTGCGCTCGATGCGCCGGACAAGGGCGAGGAAGGTGTCCTCACCCCCGGCCCCTTCGCGACGCACCCCTGTGGGGTTTCCAGGGGAAGAGGAAATGGACAGCGGAAACTCGCCCTCACCCCCAGCCCCTTCGCGATGCACCCCTGTGGGGCTTCCAGAGGGAGAGGGGGGTCGGAGCGGAAGTGCGTCCCAGTGCCCCCCTCCCAACCATTCCCCCGATGGGGAAAGGGGCGGGGCAGGGGGCAAAGTTTGGGCGCGGGTCTGGCGGGGGAAGAGCAGCCAGATGCCCGCCAGCAGCAAGGCGGCAACGAAGGCGGTCAACAAGTGGGAAAGGGAACGTGTGGACATGAAAATCCTCCTTGTGAAGAATGAACAGCAGACGGTCGACCAGGAACAATAGACGCCGCGGTCAGGCGGCCAGTTCCATGCGAACGCCCAACGCCGCCACGCGGCGTACCAGGGCAGAGAAGGCTTCAGGGGAGAGAGCATTCCTGGCGGGCGCGCCGAGTATCAACAAATCCGCGCCGCTCTCCTCCAAAAAACGAGGGATTTCTTCTTCCACGCGCCCCTCCAGAAGAACGGCATCCACTTCGTGCACGCCGCGCTGCTTCGCCTGTTCTTTCAAAATTTCCATCATGAATTCCCCCATAGCGCGCAGTTCCCGATACATGAGACGCGGGATGCCTACGGTGGCGTGGGCAAGAAACTCGGCATCCATCACATGGATGAAGGTCAGGCGCGCTCCATGCTCGAGAGTCAGTTCCATCGCTCTGGCAACCGTTGCCCGGCTTTGAGGCTGGCCGCGCACGGCACAAACAATGTGGTTCATCGGTCTGATGGGATGATTGCTCTCCGTATCCATTGCCAACCGCTCCTCCTCCACCGTCTGTCGTCTGTCGTCTATTGTCCGTCGTCCGTTCAAAATCTCAGCCACAGCCAGGCCATCGCCAGGCCGACGGTGACCAGCAAGGCGGGGAGGCCGCGCTTGAGGAACTCCTTGTAGGTGACCGGGTAACCGGCGCGCTCGGCAATCCCGGAGGTCACCAGGTTGGCGGAGGCCCCAATCAGCGAACCGTTGCCGCCCATGGCCGCCCCCACCGAGAGACAGTAAAAGAGCACCAGGTTATCCGCGCCGGGGATGGTGGTCGTCAGGTAGCCGATGACGGGCAGCATGGCCGCCGTGAAAGGGATGTTGGGAATGACAGTGGAAAGCAGCGCCGCCGACCACAGCACCACCCCCATCGCCAGCGGCAGGTTTTCCCCCACCATCCCGCCGATGCGCGCCGCCAGCCAGGCAATCACGCCCACCTCGCGAATAGCCCCCACCACGATGAAGAGGGTAATGAAGAAAACCAGGGTCGTCCAGTCTACGGCCTCAATCATCTCCTCGATGTCGGGGCGAATCCAGACCAGCAGGGCGGTGGCCCCCATCAGGGCGGTCACGGCGGGGAGCAGGTGGACGCGTTCCCCCAAAGCGAAAAGGAGCAGCATCCCGGCTCCCACCCAGCCTGCTTTCCGCAGGTGGTCGGGGTCGGTAATGCGGGCGCGCTCGCTCAATTTTTGCAGCAGGAGGGGCGAAGCCTGCCCCGCGCCATGTAGTTCCTCCCGGTAGACCCATTCGCTGTAGGCAACCAGGCCCGCGAACGCCAGGGCTACCCCCGGCGTCAGGTTGTGCAGAAAGTCGTTGAAGGAAATTCCGGCATACGAACCAATCAGGATGTTGGTGGGCGTGCCAATCAGGGTGCTGATACCCACCACATTGGAGGCAAACACCTCCGGCAGGAGGAGCGCCAGCGGGTTGGTTCCCATCGCCAGGGCAATCTGAATGGTGATGGGGGTCATCAAGAGCATCGTGGTGACGTTATCCAGAAAAGCGGAGGCCACCCCGGTAATCAGCATCAGAATGGGCAGCAGCAACCACAAGCGCCCGCCCGAAATGCGGTAAGCCCGGTAGGCCATCCACTGGAAGATGCCGGTGCGCTCCACGACGGCAATCACAATCATCATCCCCAGGATGAGAAAAATCACGTTCCAGTCCACATAGCGCAAGGCAGCCTCGAAGCCAAAGATGCGCACGTCCGGAACCAGCAAAGCCCCCAGGTAACTGACGGCAAAGACCAGCGCCGCCCCGCTCAGGGTCGCCAAAGTGTTGTGCATCCTGCCGGAGGCAATCAGGAGGAGGACGCCGATGAAGATGAGGCTGGCCGTCCAGAAAGCAATCCCGATATGCCGCTCCAGGGCGACGGGAGGCAATTCCAGAATTTCGCCGCCCCGCAGGGTTTCCATCTGCTCCCCGGAGAGAGGGAGCAGACGCGTTTCGAAGTGGTCGCGGGAAACCCCCAGAGTGACCGCCGCCCCCGAAGGAATATCATCCCACACCCGCAGGGCAGTTTGCCCCTCGGGAGCGGATTGCGGCTCTCCGTAGGGAATCGTGGCGGGCAGGCGCAGGGTAAAAGAACCGTCCGGCTGCGTCTCGGTCTCGGAGAGGGTTGTTCCCCCTTCCGCGCCCAGCGCCAGCCACACCCGCGCCCCCTCCACCGGCTGCCCCTGCGTATCGAAGACGCCTCCTACCACCATTCCGCCCACGCCGGGATTCTTCGCCCGCGCCGGAAGGGACATCCACAAGGCGGCCAGCGCCACAACAAGAAGCGCCCCCTGCCACCCGCGAGAGGGCTTCATGGCACATCCTCTCCCACAAGAACCACCTGCGCACCCGTCTGCGAAGCAATGCGTTCGACGAAACGTTGCAGGCGTTCCTCATCGAAGACGTTGGGGCGCGCGCTGTGCCGGGGACGCCCCAGCACCACGTACTGCGCTTCCGTCTCGCGGCACAGGGCAACGATTTGGTCACCTACCGAACCATCCCGCACCACGCCGTGCGCCTCCACGCCGCCTCTGGCGGCCTGCTCCTGCGCCGTCAGGAGGATGAATTCCCCCATCTCGCGCATTTCCTCCTCGATAGTGTGCACCCGGCTGCTGCTGGTGTGGCTGAGAAAATCCAGATTGACCACGTACAGGAAGTGGATGGGCAGACCGCTCTCCTGCGCCAGTTGGACAGCCCGACGGATAGTCGGCTTGCTGGCCGCGCCGCCGCGCACGGCGCACACGATACCGCTCATGGGAGTCTCCTTGAAAACAGAAAAATGTGTGTGCGGTTTACCAAACAATCATGGCAGGCCGAGGAGTTACTCTTCTTGTTCGTCGTTGTTTGCGATGTCGATGCTCAGCGGCTGGAGGGCCTCGTCCAGGGTCAGGTCTTCGCGGCGCATGCCGGGAGCAGGGGTGCCGCAATAGGGGCACAGGTTCCAGGGCAATTCCATCAATTTTCCGCAATGATGGCAGGGTTTCTTCAACTTGGTGTGACAGTTTGGACACACCAGCCAGTCCTCCTGCACCCGCCGTCCGCAGCCGGGGCATAGGGGCACGTCTTCGATGGCCTGCAAAAGGGCCTCCTCCTCCAGCGTGTTCTGGTACTCCTCCTCCAGGGTGCGCTGGGGACGCATAATCAGGTAAACGACAATGCCGGGCAGAAACAGCACCGCTACCAGGAGGACGGCCAGAAAGCGGAGCAGCGGGTCACGGGCGCGAGCGCGCATGTCGCGGTACGTCCAGATGACCAGACTGAGCCACAAGGCGGCCAGGAACGCGCCGCTCCAGGCGGCCAGAACAAGGAAGAAACTGCGCAATTGCGTGGGGTCGAATGTCATGAGCACCTCCGTCGAGGGGAATTATAGCATGGGGAGGAGGAGAGTTTGCAAGTGGGAAAGCATGCAAGTGGCAAGTGACAAGGGGGGAAGTGGGAAAGTTTGCAAGCGGAGGGGAAAAAGACGGCAAGAAACCTGCAACTTTCTGCTATACTGGACGGTAGACGGTAGACGGTAGACGGTAGACGGTGGACGGTAGACGGTAGACCGTGCGAAGTGCGACGGGTTGACCACGGACGACGGACGACTGACCACGCGACCGCCAGCCTGCGCAACTACGCAACTACCTAACTACGCAACTACCCAACTACCCAACCATCCAACTACCAGACTACGCGACTACTTGACCAGGCGACTACCTCATGTACCGCATCACCGACCTGCACGAAACCGAGAGACCCCGCGAACGGCTGGCCTCCCAGGGAGCGCAAGCGCTTAGCAACGCCGAATTGCTCGCCATCCTGTTACGCGTTGGGGTGCGGGGCGAGAACGCCGTCCAGATGGGACAGCGCTTGCTGCAAGACCTGGGCGGTTTGCCCGGCCTGCACCGCGCCACGTTTGACGAAGTGCGCCAGCAAAAAGGCGTCGGCCCGGCCAAAGCCGCTCAAATCAAGGCCGCCATCGAACTGGGACGCCGACTGGCCGCCTCGCAGCCCCAGGAACGCCCCCAAATCACCTCTCCGGCAGACGCCGCCGCCCTGGTACAGTATGAAATGAGCGCCCTGGAGCAGGAGGAATTGCGCGTCTTCCTGCTGGATACCCGTAACCGCGTCCTGGACATCCGCACGGTGTATCGCGGCTCGCTCAATAGTTCCCAGGTACGGGTGGGAGAACTGTTCAAGGACGCCATCCGCAAGAACGCGGCGGCTATCATCGTGGCGCACAACCATCCCAGCGGAGACCCTGCCCCCAGCCCGGACGATGTGGCCGTGACCCGCGCCATCGTGGAGGCCGGCAAATTGCTGGACGTGGCCGTCCTCGACCATCTGGTCATCGGGCAGGGACGCTTCGTATCGCTCAAGGAACGCGGCCTGGGCTTCTGAACACCCACAGGAGGTTTATCGCATGACGCTCAAAGGCAAAGGATACTACATCTGGCAAATCCCCCATTGCGAGGGCGGGAATGTGGAGGCCATTGCTACCGCGGCGCGCCAGGCGGGGCTGCGTTATGTACTCATCAAAGTAGCCAACGGCAAGAATCTTTACAATTACGACTGGCGACGCGGGATTGACCACGTGCCCCCGCTGGTGCAGGCCCTCAGGGCGCAGGGAGTGGGGGTGTGGGGATGGCAATACGTGTACGGCAACGACCCCGCCGGCGAAGCCAATATCGCCATCCGCCGGGTGAAACAATTGCAACTGGACGGTTTCGTGGTCAACGCCGAGGCGGAATACAAGCAACCCGGCAAAGCCAAATCCGCCGAGACCTATATGAAGCGGATGCGCACTGCCCTGCCGAATCTTCCCATCGGACTAAGTTCTTACCGTTTCCCATCGTACCACCCCCAACTGCCCTGGAAGGAATTCCTGACGTACTGCGATTACAACATGCCCCAGGTTTACTGGATGCAAAACCACAATCCCGGCGCGCAATTGAAACGCTCGGTGCGGGAATTCGAGGGGATGGCTCCCTTCCGGCCTGTCATTCCCACCGGCGCGACGTTCAGCGAGCACAGTTGGACTCCCACCCCTGAAGAAGTACTGGAATTCCTGCAAACCGCCCAAAGTCTGAACCTGCCTTCGGTCAACTTCTGGAGTTGGGATTCCGTCCGCCCGGCACTCCCCGACTTGTGGACGGTGGTGGCAAACTTCCCCTGGGAGGGCGCGCCGCCCCCCATGCTGGATATCACCGAGCAACTGGTCACCGCCCTCAACACACACGACCCCGACAAGGTGGCCGCTCTATACGCAGAGAACGCCGTCCACGTCAACGCGGTGCGCACCATTCAGGGAAAAGCCAACATCCGCACCTGGTATGCTACCCTTTTCAGCCAAATCCTGCCCAACGCCCAGTTCACGCTGACCGGCTACAGCGGCAAAGGCAATTCCCGCCACATGGCCTGGGAAGCGACGTCATCCGGGGGCGCAGTCCGCAATGGCAACGACACCCTCGGCCTGACGGACGGGAAGATTGCTTATCACTACACCTTCTTCACGGTAGGGTAACCTCATCAGCCACCCACGCCCGGCTCATGGACTGGTGCGGGGCGGTTCGGATTGTCTCTTTTACCTATCCTTGGGTTGTCCTGGGCAATCAGCAGAGTGCACCTTAAATCCCAAATGGCAAATGCTTTTGTGAATCAACTACACCTTGAAACAGGAAATGTCCATATCACTGTTGGGCCTGTAGAATTTAATGCACAACCCGGCTCGGATGGAGGACATGGTCTTGAACATTGACAATA
>JANTFR010000146.1 GCA_024763355.1 Anaerolineales bacterium | reverse complement strand
AGTTCCACCTCCACAAAGCCGTGCCGCCCGACGAGGGTCTGCTTCCCCGTTTTGGGCTTCTGGTGCATGGCCTTGATGCCCATCCGGACGATGAAGGCGAACATCAGGCCGAAGAATATCCCTACGGCGACGACCAGCGGAACGGAGACGCGCTGGAATTGGGGCGTCGCCGCGGAGTTGAAGAGCACCAGCGCCCCGGCGATGAAGGAGCCGATGCCGGCGGCGGTCAGCGCGCCGTGGGTGGGGGCCTTGATATCCAGGATGAAGAGGGCGAAGGAGGTGATGATGAAGATGAAGCCGAACCAGTTGACGGGCAGGACGCCCAGGCCGTAGGCGGCCAGCGCCAGCGAGACCACGCCGAGGAAGCCGGCAAACCAGCCTCCGGGATGGGAAATCTCAATCAGGATGGCCTGCACGCCCAGGGTGAGGAGAAGAAAGACGATGTTGGGGTCGGTGAGCAGGACGAGCAGCCCTTCGATGAGGCTCATTTCAATGAAGGAAAGGCGCGCCCCGCGTGTGTGCAGCGTGCGGGGGGCATCCAGGACGACCACTTCCCGCCCCTCGGCCTGTTCCAGCAGGTCGGACAGGTTGGCAGCGATGAAATCCACCAGGTTGGCTTGCAAGGCCTCCTTTGCGGAAACGGCGCGGGCGTTCTCGATGGTCTCCTCGGCCAGGGTGACGGCCTGCGCCCCGCGGCGTTCCGCCAGGGAGCGCGCCGTGGCCTTGAGGACTTCCTTGACCTTGCGCTGCATCGTCTGGCCGATGTCTTCCCCCTGCGGGCCGACGGGGGAGGCCGCCCCGATGACGGTCTCCGGGGCCATGGCGCTGAGATGCCCCGCCAGGGTGATGACCGTCCCGGCGCTGGCGGCCATTGCTCCGCGGGGGGTGATGTAGACAATCACCGGCACGTCGCTGTTGCGGATGTCCTGCACCATGCGGTTCATGCTGTCTATGCTGCCGCCGGGGGTGTTGAGTTGCAGCACGAGAGCCTCCGCATGCTCCTGATGGGCGATTTGCAGGCCGCGCTCCAGATAGGCTGCGGCGGCGGGCGTGATGGGCGCGTCCAGGGTGAGGGCGAAGACCTGCCGGGTTTCGTCCTGTCCGAATCCCGAGACGGGGACGAGCAGAAGAAGGAGGAGGACGCTCCAGAGGAAAAGTTTGCGGAACACGGGGAGCCTCTTACGGGAAAGGGGAGTAGGGCATCCCGATTATAGCCTGATTTGTTCGTGAGATGCAATGGAGAATGTTCTTCGCTGTGATGTCCCCCGATAAAAAGTTCGCTGCAAGCCTTGACGCCCTCTGGCAGTTATAGTACACTTTGCGGCGCTCAGGGAGACCTGAGCGGTCTGGTCCCGTGGTGTAGCCTGGTTGAACATGCCGCCCTGTCAAGGCGGAGAGCGCGGGTTCAAATCCCGTCGGGACCGCACGAGACGCCCACAATTGTGGGCGTCTTTTTTGTTGGGGGATGAATGTGAGCGTTTCATCCGCTCGCCCAAAAATCCCCCAGATTCTCCGTTTCACGCGGGGGCATTGAGCTAAACTGCCGTCTTTGCGAGACCGGCAGGCGGTTGAAACTGCAAAAGCCGTCGCCTTGCGTGCCGTGGCGGGGTATGCCTTCTTCAGTTCCCGGCTGAAATTGACTGAGTGCTGAATTGCCGGCGGTTTGTCCTGCTCCTTTTGAATCTCGCCAAGCACATCTCCCCCAAAAAGTCCTGACAAAAATATGGGAAACCCGTCAGGGGACAAACGTCACGTGTTTTTCCGGCAGTATGGCCGGTTTATGCATGCTTCCCTTGTTTGTCATGCGCAACGGGAGTACAATGCATTCAGAAAATTGAATAGGATGGCTGCCCGCCCTCCGAAAGCGCCGGAGGAGAGATGCCGATGTTGAATGTCAAAGTGCTGGGAACGGATTGCACCAACTGCGACCGTCTGGAGTGCATCGTCAAAAGCCTTATAGCCCAAATGGGACTGGATGCAGAAGTCCACAAGGTAACGGATTATGCCTCCATTCTATCTTATGGAGTGATGGCTACGCCGGGACTGGTCATCAACGAGAAACTACGCAGCGCCGGACGCATCCCCGCGCCGGGTGAGATAACTACCTGGCTGGTGGATGCGTTGGATGCTTGAGGATTTACCCTGCGACTAGGCGCGCAGGGTTCTCTTTTGTGTTTTAGTATTCGAAAAAAGGAATGTATTATGGCAGAAAGCAATTATGCGACCGAACAACGACTGGCAGGAGACAATAGCGCCTGGGGACGCGTAGCACTGGCGGCCCTTCTGTGGCTGGCGCTTTACAACCTCATTCACCCCCTGGCAAACTGGATTGCTTATGGGCTGTTTGCCCAGAAACAAGGTTCCCATCTGGGGGAGTCGCTGGCCTTCTTTTTCTACGATGTGCCCAAAATCATCTTGCTGCTGGGCGGGATGATTTTCCTCATCACCGTCCTGCGCTCCTTCTTCACCACGGAGCAGACGCGCGCCTGGCTGGGCGGCAAACGGGAGGGCGTGGGCAACGCCCTGGCTGCGCTGCTCGGCGGTGCCCCTCTTTATCGGTTTCGTTGAATCGGGCATCCCCCTTGGGGTGACCTTTTCCTTCTTGACCGCCACGCCGGTGGTCAATGAGGTGGTGCTGGTGATGCTCTTCGGGTTGTTCGGCTGGAAGGTAGCCACCCTGTACCTGGTCAGCGGGCTGACCATCGCCGTTCTCGCCGGGGTCATTATCGGACGCCTGCATCTGGAACGCTATGTGGAAGATTTCGTCTGGCAAATCAAGGTTGGGCAGGCAGCCATAGCGCAGGAGAAACCGACCTGGAGCCAGCGCTTCCAGACTGCCTGGGAGAGTACGAAGGAAATCGTCGGCAAAGTATGGCTCTACGTGGTAGTCGGTATCGCCATTGGGGCCGGGATTCACGGCTACGTGCCCGAAGACGCCATGGCGCACATTTTGGGGAAGAACGCCTGGTGGAGCGTCCCCGCGGCGTGCTGCTGGGTGTGCCGCTTTACTCCAACGCGGCGGGCATCATTCCCGTCGTTCACGCCCTGATGGAGAAGG
Organism: Anaerolineales bacterium; assembly: GCA_024763355.1. Lineage (GTDB taxonomy): Bacteria > Chloroflexota > Anaerolineae > Anaerolineales > DRKV01 > DRKV01. The sequence continues at coordinate 3,435 of JANTFR010000146.1, read as the reverse complement.
GAGCCGCCCTGGGAACGGTGCTGGCCTTCATGATGTCCGTCGTCGGCCTGAGTTTGCCGGAGATGGTCATCCTGCGGCGGGTGCTCAAGCCGCAAATGCTGGCAATTTTCGTCACCATCCTGACGATAGCAATCATTTTTACCGGATATCTGTTCAATCTCGTACTGTAACCATCCAGACTTCCGATGTCTCGAAGACATCGGAAGTCTTGTGGAGAAGAGACTCATGACTACCATCAAAATTCTCGGAACCGGCTGCCCGACCTGCCGGAGACTGCTCAGCGACGTGCAGAAACTGGTCAAAAACAACAATTGGCCTGCCAAAGTGGAGTATGTGACTGACATCCCTGCCATCCTGGCTTACGGCGTGATGAGCACGCCCGCCCTGGTGGTGGATGAGAAAGTCGTTGCCATCGGCCATCCCGGCCTGCCCAAAGTGGCGTACATTCTCAAGGAGGCGGTAGGCGCATGAATGCATGTCGGTGTGCCGGTGTAAATTGTCTGCCGGACGGCTGTCTGTGCAGTCTCGGCGGATGGAGCAAGCGTCCGCCGCCCTGGAAGGTGCTGTGATTGACGGTTGAATGTATTGAATTTGATTTACGGTCTTTTTTGGAGGTTCGAACCATGTATCACAAAATACAACAGCACCTGAAAACATACATGCTCTGGTACGTAACCGTAAGCATCATCCTGGGATGGGCTTTGGGCTATGCGAACCAGGCTTTTTCCAAGCAAAACGCGAGTACCCTGAAAACCCTGATTACCGTCGTGGTATTCATGATGATTTACCCCATGATGGTGAATATCCGCTTATCGGCTCTGGCAAAAGCCGCCCGAAACGTCAAGGGATTGGGACTGACCCTGGCTTATAATTTCCTGTGGGCGCCCCTCTTCGGCTTTCTGATGAGCAAACTTTTCTTGCACAACCCCGAGGTAGGCTTCGGCTTCCTGCTGGTGATGGTGGTTCCTTGTTCCAGTATGAGCATTGGCTACACGGGCATCGTCAAGGGTGACCTGGAGTTAGCCACGGTAGCCGTAGCAACCAGTTTCGTGGCAGCCATCGCTGCTATTCCATTCTGGCTGGGTATTCTTGGGAGTTCCTTTGATGTGCCCGTGCCGATGAGTTTGCTGATAAACGCGATTCTCACGGTACTCATTCTGCCGATGATATTGGGCTATCTCACCCGCCTGGCCCTCATCCGCTGGCTGGGCGAGAAGGGTTTTCACAAAATCGCGCCTCTCTTCAGCAGCATCACCCTCGTCAGCATGTTCCTGATTATCTTTCTGATTTTCTTCATGAAAGCAGGGGTGCTGATAAAAGAATGGCAACTCTTGCTGTGGTTGATTGTCCCCAACCTGCTCTTTGTCATCGTTACGCTTGGCATCATTACCTGGGTTGACCGCAAAGCAGGCCTGAGTTACGAAGAGCACATGGGGCTTGTCTTTGCCAGTACCGGCAAGAATAACGGTACGGCTATTGCGCTTGCTACCGCGGCATTCTCTCCTTTGGTAGCCGTTCCCGCCGCCACCTGCCCATTTTCCAGATAATTTTCCTCGTCGGATATCTGAAACTGGAGCCTTGGGTGCGGCATTACTTCGGCGCTCCTCTGGCAGAGACGGTAGCATCTCCTGCGAATGTTGTGTCTTCCAGATAAGGAGGTGGTAATCATGTTCAAACGGATTCTGTTTGCAACCGATTTTTCTCCCCACGCTGAGATTGCCAAACGGTTCGCCATGCGCCTGGCCCAGGCGGATGACAAGCAACTGTGGGCTATGACGGTCGTCGAAATATGGCAGGAGCCGCTCAGCGAGGCGGACGAGCCGCCTATAGTTTCCCCAGAGGCGTGGGAACGCGAATTGGAGAAAGAAAAGCAGGCCGTGGAACGCGAGGAAGAGCGCCTGCTCTCGCAAAACGTGGCTGAAATGGAGGCTGAGGGCATCCAGGTTCACAAAATGGTGCGCGAGGGCGACCCTGTAGAGGAAATCGTGACCGCGGCGAAAGAAATCGATGCCGACCTGATTGTGCTCGGTTCACACAGCCGCCGCAATATCTGGGATATCGAGATGGGCAACACCGCCGCTAGAGTCGCCAAAAAGGCCCCCTGCCCGGTTTTGATTGTCTCTCACCGCCCCCCTCACCCCGGCCTGGTGCACGAGCGCATCCTTTTCGCCACCGATTTCTCCCCCCACGCCGAAGAAGCCTTCAAGGTGGCCTTGACCTTAGCAAAGGAAACCCAGGGACATCTTTACCTCGTAAGCGTCATCGAGCCGGGAGAAGAAATCCCCATGCTGCCGGGTTTTGCCGTGGAAGCGCCGGATGACGAAGTGGTAGAACTGGAAGCCGAGCTGCGCGCCGACGTGGAAGCAAAAGTTCGCCGCAAGTTGGAAGTGCTGGTGGAGCAGGCGCAGAGGGCAGGCGTCGAGACGGAGATTGTGATTCGGCACGGCCACATCGCCAAAGAAATCCGCAAAGCCGCCGTGGACATCGAAGCGGACATGATTGTGATGGGAACCCACAGCCGCCGCAGTTTGTGGGATAAACTTCTCGGCAACACCGCCCAAAACGTGGCGCAGCACGCCTCCTGCCCGGTGCTGCTGGTTTCGCACAATTCTTAAAAGCACCACCCCTTTTCTTGCTGCCCGCGGACGCCTCACCTGCCCGCGGGCGACGCTCCCGACAAAGCGAGTGCAGAGTCATGATGCCCCACCCCCAAACTTCGCCGCAAAACGCACCGCCGAATCTTCAGTCCATTTCGTTGTGGAGAATTTTCGCCGCCCATTTCCAACTCGGCCTGACCGCTTTTGGCATGGCAATTTTGCCAAAACTCAAAAAAATGGTCTTGCAAAATCACTGGCTGACTGAAAACGAGATGAACGATGGGCTGGCGATGGTGCAACTCTACCCAGGCCCCATCATAGTCAACTTCACCGCCTATACGGGCTATAAACTGCGCGGCGTCCCCGGCGCGCTGATGGCTACGCTGGGTTTCATCACGCCAACCACGCTGATGGTGCTGGCGCTCTCGGCGATTTACTTCCGCTATGGCAGTTTGCCGTGGGTGCAGTCCGTCTTCGTGGGGCTGGAGGCGCTCGTCATCGGGGTCGTGCTCAACGTCACCCTGGATTTCGGACAGCGGGCGGTCAAGGGAAAAACCGAAGCACTCATCATGCTGGCCGCGTTTGCCGGCCTGGTTTTCAAACTCAATGCCGCCTGGATTGTTTTGGCCGCCCTGCTCTTTGGCGCTCTCTTCATCCGTCGAAAGCCAGCCCCCGCGCCAACATCCCGTCCCGTCGCGGCGGAGGAAAGCGGCCCATCCGGGTGGCGCGGCGTCATCCTGGCCGCCCTGATTGTCCTGATGGTAGCCACCGCAAGTTGGGCTTTGCACAGCGAGATCGGCAAAATGGCGCTCTCTTTCTTCAAAATCGGCAGCATTGC
>JANTFR010000145.1 GCA_024763355.1 Anaerolineales bacterium | reverse complement strand
GGAGTGGCTTACCCCGCCGCGCCGGGGACGCTGCAAGGCTGCGTGCCTGCGCCGGAAGGCGGCTGCCTGCCCATCGAAAGGCTGGAAGCGCCCCCCGCGGGGCTGCAAGTCGTCCCCGTGGAGGCCGAGGCCCAGGCCCGCGCCATCCAGGCAGTGGCCTTCGCCGTGGAGCACCGCCCCTGGGTCAAGGGTTTCTTCGTGCGGGGGACGTATCCCGCGGCGCGACTGCAAGGGCCGGGGACATCCGTATTCGGGCAGCCCGCTGAGGGGCTGCTGCGGGATTTATTCGCTTTGTGGATGCCGTGATGCGCCTCCCCCTTTCCGTTCGTCTGTTGGGTAAGACCTCACAGGTCTGCCAGACCTGTGAGGTCTATCGGCAAGAAAACACCGTGTTCCCCGTGTCGCTGTTTTAACTTTTCTCGGCGGTATCGGCCTGCAAGGCGGCACGCAGACGCTCCAGGCCCTCACGCAGGCGGTCGAGTTCGGCCTGCACTTCATCCAGTTTCTCGCGCTCGGAACGTACGAAGCGGGTGTAGGGGGCGATGGCTTCATTGATGCGCTGCACGCTACGGCGCATTTCCTGCTCAAAGGGGGTGCGTAAGGCCTGTGCCAAGTCGGTACGCAAATTCTCCAGTTTTTCCGAAAGTTCCTTTTGCGCCTTGCGCCGCCGGGCAGGGATGACGAACAACCCCAGGGCGGCCACCGTCCCGGCCAGGAGGATGCCGGTTACATCGGCGGCGGCGGTAGTGGCGATGGCGGTGATGAGCGCCCCCAGGCCCACTGCGCCCACCTCCAGGGCGGCCATGGCGGCCACGGCGTTTTGGGCCTGTTCCGCCAGTTGAGCGGCCTCATACTCCCGGTCATATTGGGCTACCACGTCCTCGCTGCGACGTCCTACCCGCTCGATGAGCCGTTCGCGGTCGTACTGGAAGGTTCCCACATCGCCCACGATGCGCTCGGCGTGCTGCCGGCGGCGCTCGGCGAGGTGCTCGGTGACGGCTTGCCACTGACGCAAATCGGCTTCCACTATCCAGTCCACCAGTTCGTTGACGCGCTCCTGTACCTGCCGGGGGACATCGCCAACCACCTTGCGCTCGAATTCACCCCGAATGCGCTCCTTGTCCAGCAAATCGAAGAGGCGTCCCAGGCGCAGGGTTTCGGCAAAGTATTCGTCGCCGCGGCGCTCCATCTCGTAGAGGATGTTTTCAATATCGGACATGCGGAACTGGAAATCGCGTTCCATGTCGGCGCGGTACATCTCCAGTTGCTGCTCCACGTCTTCCAGGGTGGCAAAATCGTCGCGCAACAAATCCAGACGGGCGCGCACGATATCCCCGTAACGCTCCGTCAGGTGCAGCCCCACGCCCAGGGGATTGGCGAATTTAAGGCGCAGGCGCTCTTCCTCGTCCAGCGTCTCGCGGATAAAGGCCTCCAGGGCCTCAAAACCACTGGATTCCCAAAGTTGCGGCTCTCCTTGCTTGGCTTGCAGAGCCATCCGGGCACTGACGGGGAAAATCTCGGGGGCAATCCCTAACAGGGCGCGAGCATTCTCAGCAACGAAATCCCGAATCTGTTCCAGGTCGGCCTTGTTTTGGAGGATGTCCACCTTGTTGATGACCACAACCACCTTTTTGCCCCAGTCGCGGATTTTCTCCAGAAAGGCGCGTTCACTCTCGGTAAAGGGGCGGTCGGCGGAGGTGAGGAACAGCACCAAGTCGGCGCGGGGCACGAAGCGGGAGGTAATCACCTCGTGCTCGCGCACGATAGCATTCGTGCCGGGGGTATCCACGATGCTGAGGTCTTTGAGAAGCGCCACCGGGGCAGTCACCTCATGCAAATGCGCATCGAGTATCTGGCGAGTCACCTGTTTCCCGTAGCGCAGGATGTTGACCTGCGTGGTGGTAGGCGTAACGCCTTCTTTTAGCACAGGCTGCCCCAGCAGGGCATTGATGAAGGCGCTCTTGCCGGCATTGAACTCGCCAACTACCACCAATAGGAAAAACTCATCCAATTGGATGAGGGATTCTCTTATGGTAGCCAGGTCTTCATCACTGGCATGGAAACGCGCCAGAAGGGTTTGCAAGTCACCCAACAAGCGACGCTCGTCTTTGAGTAAATTTTCCTGAGATTCCGTGAGAATGCGCATAAGGTCAAGGGGGGAAAAAGAGATACCGTTATTGAATGGCATCCATCAAGTCAATCATAAACTCGGCATCTTCCTTGTCTACGCTTGCCCAGCCATCAATGCCCAGAGCAATCAGGACACTTTTGCCCTGGGGCGTTTCCGACATAGACAACAACAAACGTCGAATAGTCTCTGCCTTGTCAACCAAACGCGGTCCTACCAACAAGGCATGGAAAATATCGCTAATCTGGCTCTCCACTATCGGCTTCAACTCTCGACGGGTCAGATTGGACAAATCATCAAATGCTTCTTTCAGGAAAATGGCCGCGTCAGCCTCGCCGCGCAAAAGTTTTTTGGCTGCTACAGCATAACTGCTGACCATTTGCATGTTCATATTTTCCCGACTCAAGTTGGCAGGTTCCAACATAATCATCCCCACCAAATGTACATTCGGGTCATCGGTAAATGCCAGGCGGATACCGGGTTGCAAATCCTCTACCTGATTAACCGGGGAGTTCGCTGGTACGGCAATCACCACCTCGTCTACTTTACCCAAAGGGCGCACCAGCGCCTCGAAATGCTTTTCCCGTATCAGCATGGAAGCATCAAAAGGATTGGCGTAAATAATATCAACTGTATCAGCCTGAATGCTCGCACGTTGACTCTCAAAGTCATGATACAGTTCGAGGTGAATATCCAAACCAAGGTTCTTTTGCAACCATGTATTAAAAATGTACCATCCAGCAATGTGCTGAGGAGAGAAATCCGGGCTAACTGTCATTTGGTAGGTCATGCGTTTTCATCCTCCCTCATTTTGGCATAGAGCCGCAAGGCCTCTTCCATCTTTTCTCGAGATGGCTTGCGCCGCACGGAAGTGTATCCCACAATTTTCCCATCTCGGATATTGGGGAGGACAGAAGCGAAAACCAGATAGTATCCTCCATCCTTGCGCAGGTTTTTGACATAGCCCTCCCATTTTTTACCGCTTTGCACGGTATCCCATAAATCTTTGAAAGCCGCTCTGGGCATATCAGGGTGACGCAAAATGTAATGTGGTTGCCCAATCAGTTCCTCTCTGGTATAGCCCGACATATCCACAAAAGCCTGATTGACGTGCGTGATAATGCCGGCCGTATCGGTACGCGAGACAATCAACTTGCCGTCGGGATACGGAGTCTCGATATCTGTGACCAGTACTTTGCGTGACGTACCGTCGTAGTAGGTGAGTTCATATTCCTGGTACTCGCCTACAATGTCCTCTGGGCGCATATTTTCCATAATTTTTTGAAATTTCCTTAAAATTGGTAGATGCGATAATGGTTTTTCATACAGGACAGACACGCAACTCGTGAATGTCTGTCTCAAAATAATCGGGGGAATTTTACCATTAACCCCTTCGCTGCTTTGCAAACACTTCAAATGCAAAAAAAATGCAAAAAACTGCTATACTGGAATCTAACCACCTGACAGTTCGGTGTTGAAGACAATAGTGAAACGATGTTTACAAAAGTTAAGGTCGCTCTTTCTCACGGACAAAGTTCGTTCAGTACACCGTCCGCCAGGGCATCTTGAGCCGCGAGAATCCCTGCCGTCGCAGGGAGAGCGTTGTCCATTCACTTTTTCAAGGAGCACAGCCATGAGTTCTTTCCTTCGTTTTACAAGACGGGCTTTCAGTATTTTGTTCGCCCTCTTGTTTGTCATCTCCCTGCCCCTGGCATTTATCGCCTACGATACTGGCAGCCTGCTCTTCAACAGAATGCGGATGACAGACCTGCTGGAAGATGCCATCCTGCATTCCAAACTGATTCCACTGGGGCTTTCCTGGTACGCCCACGGAGTCGCCTCCCGCTATCCTCCCGACCCCTACAGCACGCCGGACTATCTCGGCATCATGAGCCACCTCACCACGCAGGACTGGATTACGCTGCGCCAAATCAGTCTGACAGACGAAATGCTGCTGGACTGGACGGACACAACCGTGAACGGCGCATACGCCTGGCTGGATAACGAAAAAGCGAAGCCCAACATCACTTGGGTGTTGCAGCCCTTGCAGGAGCACCTCCGGCAAGGGAACGGGGAGCAGGCCCTCCAAATCGTGTACGCTTCCCTGCCCCCTTGCACGCAAGCGCAAATCGACGATTTCAAGCAGCGTCAGAAGGCTGTCCCGGCGGGTACGGAAGTTCCTTACAATCCCTGCCACTTCCCCGCGCCATGGGAGAGCGACCAGTACGACGATTACCTCACCTCCGTGGAGGAGATGACGGATGCCATCCCTCCTGTGCTGAACCTGGTCTCCACGCTGGCCCCCGACACCCCGGAAAGCGACTTCCTGGCCCTGAAAGGCAGCCTGCGCACGGCGCGCACCGTGAGCCGCTGGGGGTGGCTGCTTCCCTTGCTCCTGCTGTGGCTGATTGCAGCCTTAAGCGTGCGCAACTTTGCTTCCCTGGGATTGTGGTGGGGGATACCCCTCTTCCTGGGAGGCGCGGCAGCCCTGGCGCTCTTCCTCGCCATTCCGCCGATTACCCTTCCCTGGATAGATTTCGCTACCCTCACCTGGCCACGGGAACTGGCCCTGGAAGTGCGCGCCTTGCTGGAAAACGTACTTCGCATCATCATCGCCCCCCTGGTCTGGCAGGGAGCGCTCAGCGCGGGGCTTGGGCTTCTGGGTGTTCTGGGAAGCGTTTTCGCGGGACGGCAAAAAGCCCGCCGCGCTTCAACGGAATAGCGTGTACCCTGCGCCTCCAGAGCGGGAAGTCTCCACCCTGCGAGGCGGGAGCGCGCCCCCCCACAAGGCGGCTTCCTCTATCCAGCCCTCGGCATCTCCAAAGCGGACCCGCCACCAGTAGGCATCTTCGGCGCGGATTCCCCCCAGGCTCAGGAGAGTCGGCAAAATCACGCCCTTCTTTCCGGCGGGTATCGTTTCCACAGGAGCATACAGGCGTCCCGGTCCCTGGTACAGCCGGGCGGGCTTTCGGGCGGCAATTTCCTCGCCGCGTTCAAAGGTCCCGGATTGTTCGCCCGGCTCCACCGCCACCATCAGGACGGCACTGCCCACCAGGGGTTGCAAAACGGGATATTTGCCGTCCGCCCCCGGTTCTCCCTCCGAGCCGCAGTTGTGGGTAAAGTTGCAGTAGGTGTTGTTGACCACTTTCCCGTTGACCCACATGGTCGCGGAGCCGCCGCTGTCTTCCGTGACGGCATCGGTCGCGCCGAGTACGTCACGGGCAAAGCGGGCCAGTTGCAAGGCCGTCACCCCCTCGCTGATGCCCGGATTCCAGCCGTCGGCCACGACGAAGAAGAGAGAGGTATCGTTGTAAGCGATAGCAGTACGGGCGTTGCGGCGCTGGGCCTCCGCTTTGAGGACGTCGTCGGTAGTCTGTCCGTCGCGCAGGAGGACGTAATCGCCGCCGAGAGCGGCATACGCCCCGCCCCACTCGTCGGCGTTGGGCGAGCGGCAATCAGGGGCGAAGTGAGCAATCTCCTGATGGATACCGACCGCATCCCCCACCGCTACGGACTTACGCAACTGCCGCCGCGCCTTCCCGCTGGCGGAGAGCACCACGTAACCGTAAGGGAGCGGCGTGCTCCCCGCGTGGTCGCGGATAGCGCGCACCACCCCCGTCACCTGGGCGTCGCTCCCGGAGGGCGCGATGCCCAGCGGAGCGCGCAACTCCACCAGCACCTCCAGGCCATCGTCCGAGGTGCCGGTATCGGCATCGTACTGAGCGGTGTAAAGCACCAGTTCATCGTCACCCCGCGGGCGATTCAGCCCTTGAAAGCGCAGCGTCTTGCCGCTCGCCAGGAGGGTGACCGTTTGTTTGCCGGCAGGATGGTACAGGCACCCCCCCACGAAGGCGCGCCCGTCCCGCGTCCACACGAAGCCGCTGCCGCTCTCCACCTCGTCGAAGCGCTGGGCGTACCAGCCCGACTGCACCACCCCGCGCCAGGGCGTGCCGCTCTCCAGGTCGAAATAGTAGCCGTTGATGGCCGCCAAAACGTGATTATCCCCCCAGGGGCGCTCCCCCCAGGTGGAAAGCCTCCCCTCGGCGGCCTGCGCCATGCCCGCCACCGTATCGCGTCCGTGCGCCAGCGCGCCGTCGGCCACGGCGACATCCAGGGTGAGGTTGGGGAGGCCGCGCTGCATCCGCACGACGAAGAAATTCACCGGACGACCGTCCACGGGAAGGTGGAACTCCTGGAAATAGACCCCCTCGGAGAGGGTCACTCCCGAAAAAGCGGATTCCGCCCGTGGAGAGGGTGCGGCGCGCGCCCCCGGCAGGGGCGCAGCAAGCCCCAGAAGAGACAGCACCCCCAAAAGAAGCAACCCGGCAGTTGTTTTCCGTTCCATGCAGCCCATTATAATTCGGGTTAACGGGAAATAGGGCGATAGACCTCACAGGTCTGCCAGACCTGTGAGGTCTCACCCCCACGAAAGGAGGAAATCCCATGAAACGCGTTTTGCTGTCCCTCATCCTGCCCCTGGCATTGCTGCTGAGCGCAATCACGCCCGCGGCAAGAGTTTTCTCCCAGGCCGACGACCCCTCTCCGCCGGAGCAACCCGTCAAGTTGATTTTCATCCACCATTCGACCGGTGAGAACTGGCTGCGAGACGGCT
>JANTFR010000144.1 GCA_024763355.1 Anaerolineales bacterium | reverse complement strand
CAAGTGAGAAAGTGGACAGGTGGGCCAAAAGACCAACCAACCAATGACCCAATGCAACCAATCACCCTCCTCACCGATTTTGGCACCCAGGACGGCTACGTCGGCGTGATGAAAGGCGTCATCCAGGGCATCGCGCCCGGCGTCCCTGTCGTGGATTTGAGCCACGAGATACCCCCGCAGGACGTTTTCCAGGGCGCGGTGCTGCTGGGACGGCACTTCACCTATTTCCCCGCGGGGACAATCTTCGTCTGCGTGGTGGACCCCGGCGTGGGCACGGCCCGGCGGGCGATTGCCGCCCAATGCGGCCCCTACTTCTTCGTCGGACCGGACAACGGCCTGCTGACCCCCATGCTCCTGTGGGCGCGGGGGCGCGGAGAAGTCTTGCGCATAGCCAACGCAAAAGAGCCGCGCTACCGCCTGCCGCGGGTCAGTACCGTCTTTCACGGGCGCGACATCTTTGCTCCCGTGGGGGCGCATCTGGCCGCCGGCGTCCCTCTGGAAGCCTTCGGCCCCCTCATAGACGACCCCGTGCTGTTGGATTTCCCCACGGTGGAGCGCACCCCGGAGGGATACCGCGCCCAGGTGATTCAGATTGACCGCTTCGGGAACCTGGCAACCAATCTGGAGCGGCACGCACTCCGGGGGGAGACAATTTCCCGCGTCATCTGCGGGGGGCGGGAAATCCCTTTTGTGCGCACCTTCGGCGAAGGGAAGTCCGGTTCTCTCGTCGCCCTGTGGGATAGCGCTGATTTGCTGAGCATCGCTCTCGTCAACGGCAGCGCCGCCCGGACGCTCTCGGCGCGAGTAGGGACGGAAATCCTGGTCGAGACCGTCGTTGCGGAGGCTCAAGGCAAGACAACGCTGAGAGGAGAACGAAATCATGGCTAGGTTTGAAGACAAATATATGGGCGTTTTGTACAGCGTGGAGAGTATGATTGTCCACATCTACGAGGAACATCCTGACCTGCGGGATTATCAGGTGGAGCAGGCCCTTACTGCTCTGCTGAGTTTCTATCGCCGTCCAGAGAAGGGCATTCCCAGGCTGAAGGGTTTGAGCCGCACGCTTTTCGATGAGGTGCGCATCATCTGTGATATTTATCTGGGGCACGAAACATTGCAGCATGAGGCCGAAGACGGCACTATCGAGGAACTATCGTTCCCGCCCTTGAGCGTCGAGGAGTTGCTGGCCGTTTTGCGGCGGATACGAAAATCGGTTCGGATGTGGAACAAGGTGGGCGGACCGCAAGGGTATTTGCATTACATTCAACAATTCATCACCTGAACAATTGCCAGAGACCGGAAAGGAGAAACGCATGAGCCTCACCGTCACACAAATTGATACCCGCAATCGGGCGCAGGCCAAACGCTTTGTGGATTTCCACTACCGCCTGTACGCCGGGCAGCCCAATTGGGTGCCGCCCTTCCGCACCGACATCTTCCTGATGCTCAACAAGGACAAGCATCCCTTCTACGAGCACTCCGATGCCGATTTCTTCCTCGCCGAGCGGGACGGGGAGGTGGTCGGGCGCATTGCCGCCCTGGAAAATCGTTCCTTCAACAAATATCACGGCACAAAGCAGGCCTCTTTCTATCTGTTCGATGTGATTGAAGACCTGGAGGTGGCCGCGGCTCTCTTTGAACGCGTCTACGAGTGGATGCGCGGGCGCGGCTTGAACGTTCTCGTCGGCCCCAAAGGTTTCAGCGCCTTCGACGGCTACGGCATCCAGGTAGAGGGCTTCGAGCACCGCCAGATGATGAACATGATGAACTACAACTTCCCCTACTACGCCCGCCTGCTGGAGAGTTTGGGTTTTGAAAAGGAAGTGGATTTCGTCTCCTGTTACCTGAACGCCGATGCTTTTCACCTTGACCCGCGCATCTACCGCATTGCGGAGCGCGCCCGCAAGCGCAGCAACCTGGTGGTGCGCCAGTTCAACACCAAAAAGGAATTGCGCGTCTGGGCAGACCGTGTCGGCAAGACCTACAACGATACGTTCATCAACAACTGGGAGTACTACCCCCTCACCGAGCGGGAGGTCAAATTCCTGGTGGATAACCTCATGCTGGTCGCCAACCCCAAATTGATAAAACTCGTCACCCACGACGAGGACGTGGTCGGCTTCCTGTTCGGCTTCCCGGATGTTTCGGCGGCCATGCAGCGCGCCAAAGGGCATCTCTACCCCTGGAGCATCGTTGACCTCCTGCTGGAGATGCGCCGCACCAAATGGGTTTCCCTCAACGGAGCGGGGATTTTGCCCCAGTATCAGGGGCGCGGCGGCAACGCCCTCCTCTACGTGGAGATGGAGAAGACCGTCCGGGATTTCGGCTTCCTCCATGCCGACTTGACCCAGGTGGCAGAGACCGCCGTCCAGATGCGCCGCGACCTGGTCAACGTGGGCGGCAAAGAATACAAAAACCACCGCGTCTTTCGCAAGGCGCTGGATTGAGGGCGCCGATTCGGGCCGGGTACGCCGTACCTCGTACCCTGTACCCCCAGCCTTCTCGTGATACAATAATGATGACGCATTGCGACATGAACCCCTTTTGCCTCTGACTGCAAGGAGGAACCATGCTGCCGTTCATCTGCCCCGCCACCGGGGAACAATTCGGAGAAGTGCGGATGCACACCCCCCAGGAAGTCGCGCAGGCCGTGCGGGAACTTCGGGAAGTCGCGCCCCTTTGGAGGGCGAAAACACCCCGCGAACGGGCCCGCATCCTGCTTGCATTTCTGGAGGTGATGCTCGATTCCCTTGATGACATCACGGCGGTGCTCAACCAGGATACCGGCAAAAGCCGTCAGGATGCTCTCATCGAGGTCTTCATGACCGCCGACATGCTCCGGCAATACGCCAGACATGCGCCGGCCTGGCTGCGGACGCGACGCGTCCCCCGCGGCCTGTATCTCTTCAAGAAAACCTGGGTGGCCTACAAACCCTACGGTCTCGTGGCGGTGATTGCCCCCTGGAACTACCCCTTTGCCCTGGCGCTCCCGCCCGTCATCGCCGCCCTGCTGGCCGGGAACGTGGTGGCCCTCAAACCCTCCGAAGTGACCGCCGCCTCCGGCGTGATGATTGCCGAACTCTTCGAGAAGGTGCCGGAACTGGCTCCCTTCGTGCGGGTGCTGCATGGAGACGGCTCCGTGGGCGCCGCGCTGGTGAAGGCTCATCCCGATTACATTTTCCTGACCGGTTCTACCCCCACGGGGCGCGCCGTGATGAAGGCCGCCGGAGAGCAACTCATCCCCGTGGCCTGCGAACTGGGCGGCAAAGATGCCATGCTCGTCCTGGACGACGCCGACCTGCGCGCCGCCGCGAAGTGGGGCGTTTGGGGGGCCAACTTCAACGCCGGGCAGACCTGCATGGCCGTGGAGCGCGTCTATGTGGAAAAACCGGTTTACGAGGAATTCGTGCGCCTGGCGGTGGACGAAGTCAACAAACTGCGGGTTGGTTTCTCTCCCGAAAAGGAGAGTCCCTACTACCTGGGGCCGATTAGCGACCCGCGGCAGGTGGAGGTCATCCGCCGCCACCTGGACGACGCCCTCGCAAAGGGTGCGGAAATCCTCGTGGGCGGGAAAATCGAGGGCATGTACGTCGAGCCGACCGTCCTGGTGAACGTCAACCACGACATGCTTCTCATGCAGGAGGAAACCTTCGGCCCCCTCATGCCCATCATGCCCGTGGAGGACGAGGCTGAAGCCATCCGCATGGCGAACGACTGCCGCTTTGGGCTGGGTGCAGCCGTGTGGAGCCAGGACCTGCGCCGCGCCCAACGGGTCGCCGACCGGATAGAGGCTTCTTCCGTGGTCATCAACGACACGATTGCCCAGTTTGCCGTCCCCATGCTGCCGTTTGGCGGCCTCAAAGACACGGGTACGGGGCGCATCCACGGCAAGGAGGGCCTGATGCAGTTCACCTTGCCTTACGCCTACGCGGCGGGCGACCCGCCCTATGCCTGGGACATCGCCACCATCTTGCGCCAGCCCGGACACTACCGTCTGGCGGCGGGCATCATGCGTCTCTTCTTCGGAGCCTCCTCCCGCCAGCGCCTGGAGCCTGTTCGAGAGGGTTTGACTCACTTGGAAGCGCATCTCCCCTCGCACAAACCCCGCCGCGTCTCCCTGGCTGCCGGCATGTTGGCCCTCGCCGCCGCGGCTCTCACCCTCACCCTCCGCCGCAAATAACCCTGCCCCCGCAACCTCCTACCCCCCTAACTCCTAACCTCCTAACCCCTAACTCCCTAACCTCGCAACCCCTAACGTCATGATTCCCAAACTCGTCACCGTACCCGAAATGCAGGCCATCGAAAAGGCCGCCGATGCCGCCGGACACTCCTACGCTGCCATGATGGAACACGCCGGGCGCGGCCTGGCCGAGACCGTCGAAGACCTCCTGGGATACCTGGCCGAAGACGGCGTCCTGGGGCTGGTCGGCTCTGGCAACAACGGCGGGGACACCCTTGTGGCCCTCACCTATCTGGCGGAAAACGGCTGGAAGGCTGCCGCTTTGGTGGTGCGCCCTCGCCCCCCGGATGACCCGCTTTTGGAGCGGGCGCGCCGCGCCGGAGTTACCCTCCTTGAGGCGGATACCGTTACCCTGGAGGGGCTGCCCTCCCTCCTGGCGGAGTACGCCGTCCTGCTGGATGGTGTCCTGGGAACGGGCATTCGTCTTCCCCTGCGCGGCAGTGCCGCCGCCTGGCTGGATGCCGTGCGCCGCTACGTGACCGAGGCGGAGGAGCCGCCCGTCGTCGTCGCCGTGGACGCCCCCTCCGGCGTGGACTGCAATACCGGCGAGGTCGCCCCGGAGACCATCCCCGCCGATTTCACCGTCACGATGGCCGCCGTCAAGATGGGGCTGCTGCGCCTGCCCGCCTCCACCTTGACCGGCGAAATCCGTCTGGTGAGCATTGGCCTGCCGGAGGGATTGCCCACCTGGGAGGCCGTGCGCCGCTACGTCCCCAATCCCGCCTGGGTGCAGGAAATTCTCCCTTCCCGACCGCCGGACGCTCACAAGGGCACTTTCGGCACGGCGCTGGTCGTGGCCGGTTCCAGCAACTACACCGGCGCGGCCCTGCTGGCCGGAAAGGCCGCCTACCGCGTCGGCGCGGGGCTGGTGACGCTGGCCGTCCCCGCTCCCCTGCACACGGCTCTGGCAGGGCACTTCCCCGAGGCCACCTGGGTGCTGCTGCCCCACGAACTGGGCGTGATAGCCGAGAGCGCCGCCGGGGTGCTGCGCAAGAACCTGGGGCGGCCTACCGCTCTTCTCTTCGGGCCGGGCTTTGGCCTGGAGGAAACTACCCGCGATTTCATCGCCGCCCTGCTGGAGGCGGAGAGCAGCGCCGCCCGCCGCCGGATTGGATTCGTCCACGAAGAAACCCCCGCGGGGGAGGGGGATGATTCTCCGCCGCTGCCTTCCCTGGTGGTGGATGCCGACGGTCTCAAACTCCTGGCGCAAATCGAGGATTGGGCGCGCAAACTGCCCGCCCCTGCCGTCCTCACCCCCCACCCCGGCGAGATGAGCGTCCTCACCGGCCTGAGCAAGGCCGAAATTCAAGGCGACCGTCTCGGTACGGCGGAACGCTTTGCCGCCGAGTGGGGACACGTCGTGGTGCTGAAGGGAGCGCACACCGTGGTGGCCTCCCCCGACGGACGCACGGCGGTCATCCCCGTAGCGACCCCCGCCCTGGCGCGTGCCGGGACGGGCGACGTCCTGGCGGGCGTCATCGTCGGGCTGCGCGCCCAGGGGCTGGAGGCTTTCGAGGCTGCCGCGGCGGGCGCGTGGCTGCACGGCATGGCCGGCCTGACCGCCCTGGATACCCTCGGCCACCCCGCCAGTGTTTTGGCCGGCGACGTGCTGGCCGCTCTCCCGCAGGTGCTGGCCGAATTGGCTTGATTAAAAAGGTGACGGCCACTTGCAAAGTGGCCGTCACCCGATTTGTGCGTTTTTGAAGAGGGGGATAACTTCAGGCGGCGGAAGCCTCGGCGGGGGCGTCGGATTCTGCGGCTTCGACTTCGATTTCTCCGGATGGGGCGGTTTCCTCGGCGCTCTTGACGCGCTTTTGCAGTTCCGCCGTGCGCTCTTTGGCGACCTCACTCAGTTCTTCCACGCGTTTACGCATTTCTTCGATGGCGCTTTCCGCCTGGGTTTGGGCTTCTTCGATGGCTTTCTCAGCCCGCTGGCGGGCTTCCTCTACCGTCTCCGAAGCGCGGTCGCGCAGTTCGATGCTTTTCTCGCGAATGGTGCCGCGCACCTCTTCGCCCGATTGAGGGGCCATCAGCAGCGCGATGGCTGCTCCGGTCAGTCCGCCAACGATAACGCCGGCCAGGAATGCTCCAAAGTCATTGTTGTTCTCGGCCATAGGGTGTACCTCCTTGGGATGAATAATGGGGGATGGGGAAATTTATTTTTTGCCAAATTTCAACAAAGAGACGAGTTTTTGCAGGGCGGCCACGTATTCGTTGAGTTTGATGACCGGCTCTGCCAGGTTGTCGCTCAGGAAAACCGCCGTGCCGCGCAGCGTGTTGGCCGTCTCATTGGTCGAATCCAGAATGGGTTTGACCTCGTTTTGCAGCAGGTTGATGAGACGCGCCAGTTGCACAATCAGCACAATCAGGGTCAGGCCGAGGAAAAGCATTTCCAGGGCCATGAAGATGATGAAGATGTCGCGCACGCGGGCTGTGTCGGTGCCGGGCTGCATCAGGAGCCACACGGCAGCAATCAACGCCGCCAGCAGGATGATAGCCGCAATCCCCGCCCCGAT
>JANTFR010000143.1 GCA_024763355.1 Anaerolineales bacterium | reverse complement strand
AGCATAAAGGCCGTTGCTGATCAGCAATTTATCTTCCTGTTTTTCGTCCCTCCAGAAAATGCCGCACATGCGTTTCCGGGGCCGCCGGGGGGATCTGTCCCTCGAATGTAGTGCCGCGCGCCATGGCGAAATAGACCAGCGGCCCCAGCAGCGCCGCGGCGCTGTGCAGCGGATGTTCCCGGCGCAGCACGCCTTCTTCCTGGTAACGGGCGATCAGCCCGCCGATGGCCGTGGTCGGCGGAACGGGGAGCGGGAAGACTTCCGTGATGAGCCGCTTGGCCGCTCACCGCATCCGTTCCGGCGCGGTGGTCATGGCCGTAGCCTACCACTACGACCCGGAGCGGGACGCCTGGCCGGACGGCGTTCACATCGTCGGTGCGGGATACCGGCGTACCGAGGGCGACCTGGCTATGTACCTGGCCCTCACGGAGATGGTTGCCCGCTACCGTCTGGCAGCCCGCCGCGCCCTGCCCGCCGTGCCGCGCATCTATGTTTTCGTAGACGAGTGGAAGGCAGTCAGTCAGCGCGCCAACATCGCCGCCGTCGCCGTGCGTCTGGTTAACGAAGGCCGGAAAGCCGGGGTGATTGGCTTGCTCACGCCGCATACCCCCACCGTGAGCGGCATGAAACTGGAAGGCGGCGTGCGGGACGCCTTCCGCTTCATTGTGATGCCGGAGACGCCCCCGAAGAAGTACGCCCGTCTTCCCCGCGTCGTGGACGTGTGGGCGGGCAAACCAGAAGCGCCGGATGCCCGTCTTATCGGCCAGTACGTTGCCCGCGCCCCCGTAAACGGCAAACCCGCTTTTGGCATTCCTTCCGGCTGCTGGGCGCTGGCCCGCATGGAGCGGGGCGAAGTAGAGAGCGTCATTGCAGACGCCGAACTGCCTTACCCCCGCGGTCAGGCGGATGCCATTGACGAAGCCATCATGCGCTGGTGGGCGCGGGAACGGGGTAACCAGGCGGGACACACCCTGTCCCGGACACCCCCTGTCCCACACGGGACACCCCCTGTCCGGCCTGGGACACACCCTGTCCCGGCAGTTTCGGCGGGACACACCCTGTCCCGGACACCCCCTGTCCCACACGGGACACCCCCTGTCCGCACCTTCGAGCAGTTTACCCGCATTTTTGCGCCGAACACCGAAGCAGAGACCAAATTGATTCTCGCACTGCTCAAGAGCGGATTTTCCCAAACCAAAGTGGCGAATTTCTTACCATCCAAGTCCGCGCCTGCGCGCGAGCGCGTTCAGACCGTAGCCGCCCGGTATCGGATTGATTGGAAAGCCTACCCTCGCCCCAGAGCGGGCAGCGGTGCAGAGCGCGCCCTCGTTCAGCGCCTGCACGCCCTGGGCGCGGACGTTCGGCGGATTGCCAAACTGCTGGACGGCAACACCGCCGAAAACCGAACCCGTATCAACGGCATTTTGTTCCGCAATTAGTCAAGGAGACCCTCTATGCAAACTGCAATCATCCCCAGCATCATCGCCCCCGGACGCGTGCGCGACCTGGGCGCGCTGGACATGGGCCTGCGCCGTCGCGGGCGGCATCCGCAGCAGGACACCCCCCTGACCGTGGAGTTCGGCGGTCAGGCGTTCCTGGCTGGTGACGGCGTATGGCGGCACAACAGCCGCCCCATCGAGCGCCTGAACTTCGCCAGTCTGGGCAACGGCGTCTTTGGCCGCGTGATGACCTACGCCGCCCTGGGAACGGCCTTGCAGCCGGGCATGTACCGGGGCGTGCCCGGCCTGTACGGCCTGCCGGTGCAGGTGCTGGAGAGTACCGCCGAAGCCAAGCGCATCATGGCCGAACTGCGCCGCTGGATGGTCGCCCGGCACCGCTTCACCGTGGACGGGCAATCCTTCGACGTCGAAATCGCCGAGGTGCGCGGCATGGCGCAGCCCCTGGGCGCATTCTTCACCTGGGCCTACCAGAGCGGAGACCGCAACGCCCTGCGACGCACCATCGCCATCGTTGACCCCGGCTTCAACACGCTTGACCTGTTCACCGTGAGCAACCTCACGGTCTCGCCCCTGGGAACGACCGGGGATACCATCGGCGTCCACCAGGCGGCCAAAGAGATTGTCCGCGAGGTGCGCCGCTTGACCGGC
This sequence comes from Anaerolineales bacterium, assembly GCA_024763355.1. Taxonomy (GTDB): domain Bacteria; phylum Chloroflexota; class Anaerolineae; order Anaerolineales; family DRKV01; genus DRKV01. Next base: position 4,662 of record JANTFR010000143.1, on the reverse strand, counting down.
GTGACCATCAGCCTGCGGCAGGCGGACAGTTTCCTGCGCCGCGGCCAGGCCAGCATCCAGGGGCACGACCTCACCCCCGTCATCCAGGCCGCCTTGCAGTCCAACGCCACGGCCATCGCCCAGGCCGTCAACATGGCCTGGGACAACCTGCTGGCGGATGTACGGATTGCAGCCGGGGGCGGCGCGGCGCTCTACAAGGACTACCTTGCCCGCTCCCTCCCCCACGTCCAAATCCTGCCCGAACCGGCTACCGCAAATGCCCGTGGGTTGGCGCAGTACGCCCGCAGGCAGTTGTGGCCGGATGCAGAGATGGTATTCGGCATTGACCCCGGATTCGGGGCTTACAAAGCCGCTGTGGGCTAATAGTACCGAATAGTACCAAGTGGTACTAAATAGTACCTTTTAGGAGGCTGTTTTGAGAACCATCAGGCAATATCACGTGAAAATTCCCGATACCCCCGAAGGGCAGGCCGTAGCCGAGTGGCTGGACGGCCTGCCCTGGGGAGCGCGCAACCGCGCTATCGTAAACGCGCTCCATGCGGCGGCTACGGGCCGCCAGGAGCAGGGGAGCGCCCCCGCCCAACCGGTGCAGGCCGCCGTAGACTTGTATGCCATCCGGCAGGTGGTGGAGGCTGCCGTTTACACGGCCCTCAGCCGTACCGGTCAGCAGCCTCCCCAAAAAGAAGAAGTGCAGGAAACGATTGACGACATCCTGGCCGACTTCGACAAATCCGCTATTCTGTGAAAGGAGCAAGAACCATGAAAGGACCCAAATTTCCCAATGGCGCAAGTACCCCCCATGCTCAACTGCCCTTTGAATTCGTGATGTCATTTCCCGGCATGGAGGAAGCGGAACTCAAAGTAACCATTGTCGCTTTCGCGTTGGCTGGCGAAAGCGTCCCCATCGAAACATTTGTCGAAAAGACGGGGCTTTCGGAAGCGGAAGTCCGCAAAGGCTTGAACGATGCTATCGAGCGCGGAATGGTTCGGCGGGCACACGACGCCGAAGACCGGTGTCACGCCCACTACCGGTAGGGAGAACGCAGCATGAAAGGTCCAAAACTCACCGACGGATTGAGCATCCCCAGGCACGTGCAGTTACCCCCGGAACTCGTCTCTATCATGCCGTATATGAGCAAAGCGGAATTCAGGGTGATAATTGCCGTGCTTTCCTACGGCGGAGATACGCCCTTGCCGTTTAGCGAATTGCAGCGGACAACGGGGCTGTCGCGCCCATCAGTATCCTCCGGGATAAAAGACGCCATTGAGCGCGGCACTCTGGAACGCGTCCCCGTGGCTACCGACGGGGGACAGTCCTCATTCGCCTACTCCGTGCGCTACAACACGCTTTCCCCATCGCAATCGCCCGCGGGAGAAAGAACGGTTTTAGGCGAAAACGACGCGAACGCGAGTGGTAAAGTTTTTTTACCACCTGCTCTGCTTAAGTTAAGTTTTGTTGTAGAGTCTTTAAATCTAGTTAAACAACAATACTTAACTACGCGCGCGGGTGGTAAAGTTTTTTTACCACTTTCCGGCTCTGGCGACGAGGCCCGGCAGGTCAGTCGCAGGGCGCTGGACAAGGCGCTAAAGAGTGCGGGGGTGTACTACTCCGCCCGCCAAAAGATTTTGGAGAATGCCTTTCGGGACACCGAATACGCCGAGCGGGTCGTCTGGGCATTGGTGCTCTACCCGCTGGCACTGGAACTCGGCCTGGCCAATGGAGCCGGATGGCTGGTTACGGCCATAACCAGCAACTGGAACTTTCAAGAAATGGCCGAGGATTACCTGGAGCGTCTCCAAGCACGGGCAGCGCAGCGCACCGCCCGCGAGAGTCTACCTGCCGACATCTTGCAGATGCTGGAGAAAATCGGCTGGGCATCCGGCTTTGCCGAGATTGCGACCGCATTCCAGGAAGACCCCCGCCGGGTGCGCGGCCTGCTGCTGGAAGCCGTCGAAGCCGACGACCGGGAACACGCCGCGGCGCATTTTCGGCAGGCATTGCGCTCCGGGGCACAGCCGGGCGCAACCACCCTGTACCGCCTGACAATTCTGGAGGCCGCCGATGCCTGACATTCGCGACCACCTGGCGCGCATCGCCGCCACCGTGCAGCCGTCCGCCGCTACGGGCGCATCGCCTGCAAGACCGCCCCACGACCTGCCTGGAGACCCCAACTGCCCGTACTGCCGCGGCGTGGGCTGGCTTCACGACCCCACCATTCCCCCCGGAGACCCGCGCTTCGGCAAGTTGCAGCCCTGCGTCTGCATGGAGCCGCGCATCCGGGAGAAGCAGGCCTCCGCCGCCTTCCGGGATGTCGAAGACCTGGCGGGGCTGACCTTCGAGAACTTCCACCCCAATGGGAGCCCCGTCTGGCCTCCTGAAATCCGCTCCATCGCCCGCGAGGCGCTGGCCGTATGCAGGCGATACGCAGAGCAGCCACAAGGCTGGTTGGTCATGCAGGGTAACTACGGCAGCGGCAAAACCCACCTGGCGGCGGCAATCGCCAACGCCGCGGTAGCGCGGGGCATCCGCACGGTTATGATGACCGTACCCAACCTGCTGGACACCCTGCGGGCAGGCTATCAAGACAACACCTATCAAGCGCGCCTGGAAGAATTGCGCTCCGTCCCCCTGCTCGTTCTGGACGATTTCGGCACGCAAAACGCTACCCCCTGGGCGCGGGAAAAACTGTTCCAAATCGTCAACGACCGGTATATCCATCGTCTTCCCCTGGTGGTGACCACAAATCAGGAATTTTCGCAAATCGAACCGCGCATCCGGTCACGGCTACAAGACACGCGCCTGGCCGTGGTCATCCGCACGCCCCCGCGGATTATCGCACGGGGCAGGTGGCAGACACCCCGGTCGTGTCTGTGGGTGAACCGCTGGCGAACCTGGAACGCTTTGCTTTGGAGCGTTTCTCGGACCGCCCCGAACTCGGACACGTCCTTCAGCAGCGGCTGGCCGCTGCCAAGCGCGCCGCTATGGGCTATGCCGACGCAATGGGAACGCCCGGCAACCTGGTCATACTGGGGGGCATAGCCAACGGCAAAACCCACCTGGCGGCGGGAATTGCACACCGCATCTTGCAAAACAATTCCCGATGGGTCATGTTCGTCAGCGTCCCCAACCTGCTTGACCACCTGCGCGCCGCCTTTGCTCCCGATGTCCAACACCCTTACACGGCGGTCTTCGATGCCGTGTGCAGCGTTCCCCTGCTCATTCTGGATGACTTCTCGCTGGAAGGCGCCACTGCCTGGGCGCGGGAAAAACTGTTCCAAATCATCAACCGCCGCTACATGAGCGGCCGGTCGGTTGTGGTTGTCCTGAACGGCAAAGTACCGGAGCGCCTGCTCTACAAGATTGACGCCAATGCCGTTGAGCGCATCGTCCTCGATGGCATTCCCCCCTACTCCCCTCTCGGAGGCCGCTAATGACGACGTCCGACGCTGAAACAGCCATTACCCTGGCGTACCGTCACATTGTGGGGGCACGGGTGACCGCAGCCGTGCCCGTAGCAGGCGTTCCCACCCTGGTGCTTTCGTCGGGACACAGACTGCGCTTCGAGGGGTTTCCCACCATTGAACCGCTTCTCCCCATGACCGGCTCCACGATTGTGGGCGTCGTCCCCGGCGGGCACACCGACATTGTGGCAATTGTCTTTCAGAGCGAAACTCTGGAGCGCCCCATCACCATCGAGGTTCTGGCAAAGCCGCTGGCAATTGCCCTGGAGAGCAGCGGGGTTTATTCGGGCGCGTAGCAAACGGACGAAACATTTCTCCACCTGTGCAAACCGGCGTGCAGGTGCCATTTTCAGAGGTGACAGCATGAATCAATTCTTCGTGGTAGGTAACATCACCGGAGACATCTACTACGACACACTGCTGATGAAAGGACAGAGAGTGCCGTACTTACGCATGATGCTGATGAGCGACCGGCCCGCGGTTATTCGGGGTTGAGATTGGTGGTACAGGGTAAAATGGCAACCATCTACCGTCCGTACTTGCAGCGCGGTTCGGAAATACTGGCCGTTGGTGCATTGCAGACCCGCTTCTTCAGAGGCAAACCGGTATGGGAAGTAATGGTTTCCAACCTGGTGCTGCTGCGGAACATCAATTGGGAGCGCGGCGAAGCGGCCCGGCAGCGCCGCGGCCTGGAAAAGCCGGAAAACGGCGGGCTGGGAGATGCGAATCACGCCTTTGTCATCGGAGATGTGCGGGAAGGCTTCCACCTGGAGCGCAGACCGGGGCGCAGGGCAGGGGACGACCCGAGAGGGGTTGCCTTCCTGCATCTGAGGCTGGACAACAGCCGGTACGCCGACAATCTGCTAGTCACCGTGACCGGGACGCTGGCCGAACTGGTACATCCCTATCTCAAAAACGGCTCCCGGATTGCCGTGGATGGGCACGTCCAGTCCAATAACGGGCAATGCTGCGAATTGTTTGCCCACAACATCACGTTTCTGGAAAATGTGAATTGGGAACTCGGTAACCTGATGGCTGCCAAACTCAAAGAACAACAGGAGAGCGAAGGAAGATGAGTGTTGAAGTTGAAGTCTCTAGCAAAACATTACACACGATGCTTGCCCTGCTGGGCGTGGTGATTATCCTGGTGGTTGGCTATTTCGTTACGCCGATGGTGGGGGGGCAGGCCGCCCTGCTCAC
>JANTFR010000142.1 GCA_024763355.1 Anaerolineales bacterium | reverse complement strand
GCAATTTCGGTGTCCAGCGGGGGGATGTCGCCGTCGGCAATGGCTTCGTCGAGATGGGTTTGAATCAGGCGGGCAAAACGGTCGAGGATGGCGCGGCGTTTTTCCTCGAAACTCTGTCCCAGACCGGCGGCCTGCACGAGGAAAATTTTCGCCAGCAGGCGGTATTCGCCAAAAACGCCCAGCCCGGCTTCCAGAGCGGCCTCCACGCGGCGCATGCCCCCTTGTTCGGCGGCGATGGCGGCGGCCAGACGCGCCTCCAGTTTCTCGGCGAAGGCGTCAATCAGCGCCAGGAAGAGTTGTTCCTTGCCGGGGAAATGAAAATACACCGCGCCTTTGGAGGAGTGCGCCTCGGCGACGATGTCGTCCATGCGGGCGGCGTGATAGCCTTTTTGTGAGAAAACCTTGATGGCGGCAGAGAGGATGCGTTCGCGGGTGTTTTCCGGCATAGCGGCTCCTTGCAGTCGGCACTAGACCGACCAGTCGGTCTAGTGCGAAGGATACCGCAGAGAGGGAAAGTTTGCAAGTGGGGAAAGGGTCGCGGGTTATCCCCTGAGACCGCCTGCCGGAGCCAGGACGCGCACCCGCTTCGGGTGCAGACGAATGTGGATTTCGCTTTGCATGGGATGCAGTTCGCCGTCCGTGTGCAGGTAAACCGGCTCGGTGCAGGTAACGTGCATCTCCCGGAAGCGCCCGGCGCAGGCCAGGGGACTTTCCGCCAGGCGGTTGCGGGACTGCATGGCTTTCTGGAGATGGCGCACGGCCTGCCAGCGGCTGGGCAAATGTCCGAAGATGAAATCCAGGTAGCCATCCGAGGGGTTGGCTTCGGGCGTGAGGAAAAAGCCGCCCGTACGCGCCCCGTTGCCGATGCTCACCAGCGAGGCAGGGCCATGGTAACGCCCCGTATCCCAGCGGATTTCCATTTCCCAGGACGGGTTATGCGCGATGGCCTTCAGCGCCGCCCGCAGATACCGGCTGGTTCCCGTTCCCTGCATTCCGGCTTGCAGGTGGGTGACGTACGGCTCCAACCCGATGCCCACGTTGTTGCCGAAATAGCGCCCGTTACATTCGCCGACATCCAGGGGACGCGTCCAATTGGAGACCAGATTCAAAGCCGCCTGTCTCAGGTCTTTGGAGATGCCCAGCGCCCAGGCCAAATCGTTGGCCGTTCCGAGGGGGAGGATGCCGAGAAGGGGGATGGCAGCCTCTTCGGGGGAAGGGGGAGCAGACTCGCCCGAAAGGGCTTCCGTTTCCCCGGAGGCGGCGGCCTCTCGAAGGGAGTCCTGCACCTGCTGCCCATCTTCTGCTTGCTCCGCTCGCTCCGCTCGCAGCATCCCGTTGAGCACCTCGTTGACGGTGCTGTCTCCCCCTGCGGCTACAATGACGCTGTATCCCTGGCGCGCGGCTTCCTCCGCCAGCGCGATTCCATGACCGGGGGCTTCGGTTTCCACCAGGTCGTAATCTATTTCCAGATTGTCCAGCGCGGCGCGCACTTCCGGGATGCGTTCCCGCGCCGTCCAGCGGCGGGAGTAGGGATTGAGGATGATTTTCATGCGCTGCTGGGGTTTCATAGTGGTCTCGCTCATCATAAATGTCTCAGTACCAGGCCTGCCAGAGTGTAGTAGATGAAAAATCCGCCGGCATCGGTCACCGCGGTGACGAAGACCGAGGAGGCCAGGGCGGGGTCGAGTTTAAGCCACTTGAGGACGCTGGGGACAAGGGTGCCAATCAGCCCTCCGATGAACAGGTTGCCTACCAGCGCCAGGCCTACTACCAGCGCCAGATAGGGATTGCCGCGCCACAGATACGCTCCTACACCGACCACTGCACCGACGGCCAGTCCCTGTATCAGCCCTACAAGCGCCTGCCTGTACAGGATGGGGAGCATTTGCCGGGATTCCAGGTCGCCCAGGGCGATGGTACGCACCATCATGGCAACGTTCTGGCTTCCCGCGTTGCCGCCTTGCCCGGTGACGATGGACTGAAAGATAGCCAGCGCGGCCACCTCCGAGATGGTGCTTTCGTAGTGGCTGACCACCCAGGAGGCGAAAGCCGCCGTCCCCGTGTTGACCAGAAGCCACGGCAGACGCCCGCGTACCTGCTGCCAGACCGGGCTTTCGGGGGTCAGTTCGGCGTCCGAGACGTTTGCCATGTGGTAGATGTCTTCGGTGACCTCGTCTTCTACCACGTCCAGAATGTCGTCGTACGTGATGACCCCTATCAGCCGCATGTCGTCATCCACCACCGGAATGGCGGTCAAGTCGTAGCGCGTCATCACGCGGGCGACTTCCTCCTGGTCTTCGTCGGCGCGCACGTAGATGACATCCGGGTCCATGATGCGTTCGATGGGCGTTTCCGGGGCGGCGACGACCAGTTCCCGCATCCCGACGATGCCAATCAGGCGGTCTGTCTCGTCCTCCACGTAGAGGTAATAAGGCACGTCCACATCCGGCCCGACGGCGCGCAGGTACTCGATGGCCTCCTGCGCGGTCGTCCCCCGCCGCAGTGCGATGAAGGAGGTGGTCATCAAGCCGCCGGCGGTGTCGTCGGGGTACTTCAAGAGGGGGAGGACTTCGTCGGAGTCCTCCATCTCCTCCAGCAAGGCGGAGGCCTGCTCCGGGGGCAGGTCGCCCAGCAGGTCGGCGGCCTCATCCGGCTCCATCTCGTCCAGCACATCGGCCAGCCGCTCGGTGGGCATATCCTCGACGGCCTCCACCGCGTCGGCCTCTTCCAATTCCTCCAGCAGGTCGGCGGTGGTGGAGATGTCCAGGAGGGGAATCAGGCGGTCTTGCGTTTCGTCATCCAGGGCGTCGAAGACATCGGCCTGGTCGGCGTAGTGCAAATCCGTGAGCAGGCGCACGGCCTCCGCCGTGTCATTGCGGCGGAGCGCCTGAGTGATTTCCTGGGCGATGGCGTAGATATTTTCGCGTTGCTCGGCGGTGGATTGGGTCATATCTGAAAGCGGGTTTCGCCCTCCCGACCGGCGCGGACGGCCAATTGACCGCATCCGGCTTGAATGTCTATTCCGCGGCGCAGGCGGATGGTGCAAGAGATACCGTTCTTCTCAAGCGTATCCCGAAAGAGACGGGCCTGCTTGCGGCTGGTTGCCCGTCCCCGGAAGTTCTCCGTGGGGTTGAGAGGGATAGCGTTGACGTGCGTCAAGTGAATGGGGAGGTACTGCTTGATGAGGGCTGCCAGTTGCCGCGCCGCTTCGGGGGTGTCGTTGACTCCGTCTATCAAAGCCCACTCGAAGGTGACGCGCCGCCGGGTACGTTCCACGTAGTAACGCACGGCCTCCATCAGGGCGGGCAGGGGATACTTGTGCGCAATCGGGAGCATGGAAGCCCTCAGGTCGTTGTCCGCGGCGTGGAGGGAAATCGCCAGCCCTACTTGATGTTGTTCATCGGCAAAACGGCGTATCTGCGGGACGAGTCCCACGGTGGAGATGGTGAAACGCCGCGCTCCGAAGTTGAAGCCCTGCGGGTCGTTGAGACGCGCGATGGCGTTCAGGGTGTTCTCGTAATTGTGGAAAGGCTCGCCCATCCCCATCACCACCACGTTGGTGACCCGCTCCCCGATTTCGGCCAGTTGCCGGGCATAGTAAAGCACTTGAGCGACGATTTCGCCGCTGCTCAAGTTGCGCCGAAAACCCATCTGTCCCGTAGCGCAGAAGGTGCAGCCCATGGCACATCCCGCCTGCGTGGAAATGCACAGCGTCCTGCGAATCTTCCCCCTCCCCTTCACCCCTCCCTCCGCGGGCGAGGGGTCGGGGGTGAAGGCCTCCCCGTATTTCATCAGCACCGCTTCGATGTGCTGCCCGTCCCGCAGGCGGAAGAGTGTCTTGACCGTCTGCCCGTCCCTGGATTCCAGTTGCGTGACCGGCTGGAGGGCCTGAAAGTCCAGATGCTCTTCCAGGCGGGCGCGCAAGGCGGAGGGCAAGTTGCTGAACGCTTCGGGCGCGTCCCACAAATTGCGGTAGGCTCCCTGCCAGATTTGGCGGGCGCGATAAGATTTTTCGCCCCAGGATTCCAGCAGGGCGGACAGTTCGGGGAGGCTCAGGTCGTAGAGGGTTGGGTTCAATTGGTTCATTAGTTCATTAGTTCATCGGTTGCATTGGTTCGTTAGTTCATTGGTGCATTGGTGCATTGGTGCATTGGTACACGGTCTACCGTCTACCGTCTATCGTCCGTTGTCCGCCGTCCATCATCCGTCGTCCGTGGTCTGTCGTCCTCCCCAGAAACTCCTCCAGATTCTCCGCAATCCAATCGGGGGCAGGGGTAGCGGCTTCGGCCTGCGGACGGGTGGCGACACCGCTCAAGACCAGGGCGGTGCGGAGACCAACTTGCGCCGCGCCGCGAATATCGGTTTCCAGGCGGTCGCCTACCATGACGGTCTCTTCAGGGGCGGTGCCCAGCCGTTGGAGGCACTGGTAGAACATTTCCGGGGCGGGTTTGCCCATGATGTGCGGTGGTGTATCGGTCGCGGCTTCCAGCGCCGCCAGGAGGCTGCCTGCGCCGGGCACCAGCCCCTCCGGGGTGGGGAAAGTACGGTCTGGATTGGTGCCGATGAAGGCCGCTCCGCGGCGAATAAGCAGGGTGGCGTGGCGCAGACGCTGGTAGGAGCAATGCCAATCCATGCCGACCACGACGAGGGGCGGCGTCTCGACGGGCATTTCATCCGCCGGCAGGGGAGCGAGGCCATATTCCCGCAAGGTGTCTCGCAGGGCGTCTTCGCCGATTACGAAGACCGGCGTCCCTTTTGGGTAGTGCGCTTGCAGATAGGCGGCGGTCACGACCGCGGAGGTGAGCACTTGCCAGGGTTCCAGAGATACTCCCAGGCGGGCGAATTGCGCCAGGAATTGCGCTACGCTTTTGGTGGCGTTGTTGGTCGCCAGCATGACGCGCAGTCCCAGGCGGTTCATGCGGTCGAAGAGGGCCGGCAAATCTCCGATGGGATGTCCGGCGCGCCACAGCACGCCGTCCATATCGAGAATGATACCTTTGATGGGTGTGTTTTTGGGCATGGGGAGAATTATACTTCACCGATAGTCGGTGATTGGTGAATTGGGGATGACAAAGTGAGAGCAATCTGCTGATTTCCTCCCCCCTTTCGGTATAATGTGCCCCTCACTGTGTCACACGCATATATTCAGGAGGTTCTTTTGTCACGCGTCATCAACCCCAACGCCGCCGGGAAACAACGTACCCGGCTCACCAAAGCCATCGTCGCCGCCATTCGGGAACTGATGCAGCAATCCGAAGTGAACGCCCGCAGCCGCGATTTGGCTGCTTTCATCGTTCTTGCCCTGGAAGAAATCGCCCGCGGGGTGGATGTTTCCGTTGCCGCCTGGGAGAAGCGCGATTACTGGGTCAAGGCCGACCGTTTCCGCCTGGAGTGGGAATGGGCCGGGCAAACCGCGGCAGCGCTGCGCGAGGCCCTAGCCAGGGACGACTGGGCGCAGGTGGCTGCCCTGACGGCCCGCGTGGCCGAGAAATTGAGCCACGTCAAGGTTTCGTCTCGCCATCGCATGGGGCAGCCCTGGCTGGGCGCGTGGGAGGCTTTGCAACGCGGGGAAAGCCTGTAGGCGGAGATTGTCACCTGGAACGGGCCAAAAAATCCAGCAGGGGATATTGCGCCGGGCCGAGGAGACGGCTGAGCCAGTACACTGCCTTACTGTCGAAGCCCGGCAGGATGAGAAAGCGTCCCCGCCGGACGCCGCGCAGGATGTCGCGCCCTACCTGTTCGGGAGAGAGCACTTTGGCGTTCCCGGAAATGGCTTTGGTTTCCGGGGGTTTGAGAGGCGTCTCCCACTCCAGTTGCGGCGTCTCCGTATCTGGCGGGAGCACAACGGAAACACGGATGCCCTTGGGTTTCAGTTCAGCGCGCAACACTTCACTCAACCCCATCACGGCGTATTTGGAGGCTCCGTAGGCGGCGTAGCCGAACACGCCGATTATCCCGGCCAAAGAGGAGATGTTGACAATCTGCCCGCTGCCGCGTTCCAGCATACACGGCAAGACAGCCTGGATGACGTGTAGCGTGCCGAAGTAGTTGACCTCCATGATGCGCCGGTACACATCCAGGGAGTGTTCGTAGGAATAACCGGGACGGGTAATCCCTGCGGAGTTGATGACCATATCGGGACAACCTGCGAGGGCGGTCAATTTTTCCACGGCCTCAGCCACCTGAAGGGGGTCGGAAACATCGGCGGGCAAAATGCCGCACTTCTGCGAGGCGCACAGGGGGCGCAGTTCCGCCAGCGTCTCTTCCAAAGTTTCCTTTCTGCGGGCCATCAGCCAGACCGCCGCGCCCTCTTTCGCCAGCAAACGGGCCGTCGCTCGCCCAATTCCGCTGGAACCGCCGGTAATCAACACGATTTGCCCTTGAAAATTTTTCATCTTGCGCTATACTCCTGTCATCCATGTTGTAGAAAGGACACGAAGAATGCCGTACACCTACGAATATCCGCGCCCGGCTCTGACGGTAGATGTCGTCATGTTCACCTTGCGGGACGACCGCTTGCAAGTGCTGCTCATTCAGCGGGCGCATCCCCCGTTCGAGGGAATGTGGGCCTTGCCCGGCGGCTTCGTACAGATTGACGAAAGCCTGGAGGAAGCCGCGCTGCGCGAGTTGGAGGAGGAGACCGGGTTACGCGGGGAGTTCTATCTGGAGCAATTGTACACCTACGGAGACCCCCGGCGAGACCCCCGCGAGCGGGTGGTAACCGTGGCCTATTTTGCCCTCGTCCCCAGCGACTACCCCCTGCAAAGCGCCCCCGCCAGCGACGCCGCCGCGGCCCGCTGGTTCCCCGTGGATGATA
>JANTFR010000141.1 GCA_024763355.1 Anaerolineales bacterium | reverse complement strand
TCTTTTTGCGAGGTGCGTTCCGTGCCGTCGTCATAAATGACCCGCAAACTGTCGTCATCTTCCACAATGCGGCGCACCGAGCCGCTGCGGATATCCGCAGCCAGTTGGTTGATAGTCAGCACATCGGGAGCAGTCGTCTGTTGGTTGAACTGGTACAGCACCATAGTGACGATTGCCACGAGCAAAAGCACATACACGATGGCTGAGCGATTACGAGTTGGATTCACAAGTACCTCCGATAAAGTTTTCCACGTATTCCTGATTATACCAACCTCTGCAGCGCTTTCCCATTCCAGAAACAAATCTAATACAGTTCTAAAATTGACTTGCGCTTCGAGTTCGTCTATACTCTGGTCAAGAGACGGCTTACGCTCCCTGCATCTTACTACGGCACGCGGCTCACAAGGCTGTTAAAAAGAACCTCATCAAGGAGAACCCCTATGAGTTTTTCAGACAAAACCCCTCCAGAAGAACGCCCGGAAACGGAACTTCCTTCTGAGGAAGAGGCCGCCCCCGAAGAATTAGCTCTGGGTGTGGAGGCCGCTCCGGAAAAAGAACGCGATGGCGGCATGGGTGCCCTGGAACCGACTTTTGACCTCGCCGAGGGAGAGACTCCCGCGGAGGACGGCAGTCTTCAGGCTTATGAGCCAGTTATCGTGGATGAGGATTTCGGAGAAGAACCTTCCGCTCCGGATGCCGAAATCGCGCCCCCTCCCGAAGAGGCAATGCGCGGTGCGCCGGTTTTCTCCCCCGCGGCTTTTGCGGAGCCCGCCCCTTCCGAGGGGATACCGCACCCCGATATGCCCGCCCAGAAGACCAAGAAGCCTCCCGCTCCCGAGATGGTCAAATTGTTCCTCACCAATAAACGTCTGGAGGATTTGTGGGACCGCGTAGACCGGAATCACAAGCAGATACCCAAACACATCCAGAATCTGTACCTGGCGCGGGAACTCATGGACGCCATCGAAGCGGCCCGCAACGAACTGCTGGCAGGCCCGGAGAATTACGAGGAAGCAGAACGTTTTGTCAACGAGGTGGAATACCGCGTCGCTTTCAGTGAGCGCCTGCAACAATGGTCCAGCACATGGGGGACGATGCTTTTCGTCTACGAGGTTATCTGGGCGCTTCTCTTCGTGTGGTGGATGTTCCGCCTGGGAGATGCCGCTTTCCAGCCGGTGGGAACGCCTTTCCTGTACATCATGGGTAGTATGGTGTGGGGCGGCATCGGCGGCATCACCGGCGCATTGCTGGCCCTCATCCGGCACATCACCAAGTATCAGGATTTCGATATCCAACACCGCATGTGGTACATCGGCAGCCCCATCATGGGCATGGTAGTAGGGCTGTTCATTTACGGTTCTATCCAGGTCGGGCTGCTTTCCCTGACTAACGGAAACATCGATTCCCCTTTCATTATCTACATCTTGTCCTGGCTGGGAGGCTATCAACACAACGTCTTTACTGATATGGTCAAACGGATGCTGAAAGCCTTTGAATTCGGCAGTGGAGACGCAAAGCAAGAAAATCCCGAAGATGTTCCCGTGATGCCCCCCCAACAAAAATAAATTCCTGTGCATCTCAGGATAGGCGCAGACGCGACAAAGCGGAACCGGCGTACGCCGGTTCCGCTTTGTCGCGTCCATGAGAACACAAAACAGGCGGGAGCAATTTCTTGAGGTCTCAGCGGAATATATCATTCTGCCCTGACATATGGGGGATTGTATGGATGCTATTCATGTCCTAGAATGGCACCTGATATACGTCCCCACCTGTTTGGAGGCCCTATGTTACAAAAAAGACGCCCTGTCATCAATCGCCGTGATTTTCTGAAAATGGGCAGCACCCTGGCTGGTGCTGCGGTGTTGAGTGCCTTGCTCCCCCGCGGCGGGCCTACCGCGGCAGCCTCAGCGGGCAACGTGTTTTCTACGTATTTACCGCTTATCATGCAGGGAGATGGGGGCGGTGGGCTCTCTCCATCTGCGCCTTTGACCGTCATCGCTTTGAACCGCATGGCCTTCGGCCCGCGCCCAGGCGACATGGATGCATTCCAATCCCTGGGGGCGACGGACGCGGCGCGTCTGAATGCCTACGTGATGCAGCAACTAAATCCTGATTCGATTGATGATAGCGAATTCGAGGTCCGCTATGCTGCCGCCGGCTTCCAAACCCTGCACAAATCTCTGGAAGAACTGTTCACCGACCATATCGCCAACAATCCCTATGACGAAAACGACGACGCTTACTGGGAATGGTACAGTCTACCCGCCTATGAACTAGTAGAAGCCACCTTTCTGCGGGCAGTGTACAGCCGCAAACAACTTAGCGAAGTCTTGGCCGATTTCTGGTTCAACCATTTCAACGTGTACATCTGGCAAGATGAAGGCACACCTTTACTGGTTTCTTATGACCGGGATGTTTTGAGAGCGCACATGTTCGGCAATTTCCGCCAAATGCTCGAGGCCGTGGCGACCCATCCATCTATGCTCTACTACTTGAACCAAAACAACAGTTCGGATGCCGGCCCTAACGAAAACTTCGCCCGCGAATTGTTCGAACTACACACCCTGGGAGCGGAAAACTATCTCGGCGTTTTAGACCCAACCACTGTCGAAAAAGACGAAAACGGGATAGCCATCGGCTACGTGGACAATGATGTGTACGAAGCAGCCCGTTCCTTTACCGGCTGGCGGGTTGACGATGACATTGAGGACTGGGAGAATGACATCGGTGCTACAGGGCATTTCATATACTACAAACCCTGGCACGACCGCTTCAACAAACTGGTGCTGGGGCGCTATCTGCCCGCCGACCAGCCCGACATGCAGGATGGGCACGATGTGCTGGACTTGCTGGCCGCCCACCCCGGCACAGCGGACTTCATCGCCCGTAAACTATGCCGCCGTCTGATTGCCGACGACCCGCCCGAAAGCGTGGTAACAGCAGCCGCCGAGACCTTCACAACCTATCACGACGCTCCCGACCAACTCAAACGCGTCTACGAAACCATCTTGCTTTCACCGGAGTTCTCACAAACCTGGGGAGCAAAAATCAAGCGTCCACTGGAAGCCGCATACGCCATGCTACGCGCTCTCGACGCCGACTTCACTCGTTTGCCCGACAGCCTTGGGTGGATGGCCTACATGATGGGACAGCCGCCGTTTGAACGCCACACCCCCGACGGCTATCCCGACACGGCCTCTCACTGGGCAAACACAATGTCTTTGCTCCAGCGCTGGAACCTGTCCATTGCCCTCACCGAAAACTGGCTGGATGATGAAGATGGCACCACCGTACGTGTGGATGTGCGCGCCCAAACACCGCCTTCTCTCCGCACCGCGGCAGAACTGGTGGATTTCTGGATTATGCGCCTTTTAGGGCGTCCGCTCCCCGATACATCCCGCCAGGCCCTCCTCGACTTCATCACTCGCGGAGAATTTACCCCCAATGATGAATTACCCGAAGACGATTTCGATTACTGGCTCAATGGCCTGGTGCAACTCGTCCTGATGACACCTGAATTCTCGATGCGCTAACCACGCCCCCGACTGTTTTTCATTCCAAAAGGTGCTGCTATGTCCCCTTCCCTTTCTCGTCGACAATTCTTGCAAGGCTGCTCCGCCGCCATTGCCGCCATGGCTGGTGCGCGTCTAAGCGGATTTTCCGTCTCGGCGCAAGGAAACTCAGCGGATACTCTGGTGGTCATCTTCTTGCGCGGTGGCTGGGACGCCTTGAATGTCGTTCCCCCGCTGGATGGCGACGACCGCGGGCTATACGAAGCCGCCCGTCCCGACATTGCTGTTCCTGCCGCTTCACTCCTCACCCTGGATGCTCGCTTTGGTCTGCACCCTGCCCTTGCTCCTATCCACGACTTGTACCAGGAGGGGAAATTGGCAGTCGTCCATGCCACGGGCTTGAACGTTGATACCCGCAGCCACTTCGATGCCATGGAATATGTGGAATTAGGGACGCCCGGCCGCAAGGACGTGCGTTCCGGCTGGCTCACTCGCCATTTACAAAGCGCCCCCTATGGTTCATCCGGGTTGATACCCTCCATTTCCACCTCGGAACAGCCGACCTCTTTGCTCAACTATGTGGCAAACGTCAACATGTATGCCCCCTCTGATTTTTCCTTGTGGGATAACGGCCTGGCAGACGCCCAAAAACAGGCTCTCCGCCGCTTGTATGCGGGAGACTCGCTGGTAGGACAAACCGGGCAGCGCGCGCTCGATGCCATCCAGACCGTGCAACCTCTGGTCGATGTAGAGTACCAGCCTTCCAACGGGGCAGTGTATAACGATGACGAACTTAGCCAGCAATTAAAAACCGTTGCCCAGATGATTAAACTGGACGCCGGTTTGCAGGTTGCTGCGGTTGATTTTGGCGGCTGGGATACCCACGAGTACGAAAACGAAGGGGAAGATGGTTATTTGAGCAACTTGCTAGGCGCATTGGGAGATGGCCTGGCAAACTTTTACCTGGACCTGGATTCGGGCTACACAGACCATCTGTCTGTCGTCGTGATAAGCGAATTCGGACGCCGTTTGGTACAAAACGAATCGCTCGGCACCGACCACGGGCACGGTTCAGCCATGCTGGTACTGGGCAACGGAGTCAACGGCGGTCAGGTCTTCGGACAGTGGCCAGGGCTGGCAAATGAACAACTCTACGACCGCGCAGACCTGGCCGTCACCACCGACTACCGCCAGGTGCTCAGTGAATTGGTTCGCGACCGTTTACAAAACCCCTATCTAGAGACAGTCTTTCCCGGCTTCGATGCCCAGGCCAACCCGTTAGGTCTCTTCCATACCTGAAAACGTCGCCAGAGAATGGCCCTAACCAGGTAGGGTTTGAATCCAAGACAAGAGTGTTGGCGCTCAAGTCATTTCAGAACATCTGCCGTGTACAAACAGACGTAATAACTGGGAAAGGGATAAGATACCGGCATAATCGGCTGAATTTCCATGCGGTAGTGGACGCCCGTCTGAATACCTGGCTGCGGCTCGGTGGGGACAAGGGTGTAAAAAGGCCCGGACCGAGACATGCCCTCATAGTGCAGCAAACCGTCTTCCTCCAGCCAGGCATCCTCCAATTTAATGCGTTCAGGAACAGGCGGCAAAGTATCGCGCCCATAAGTTCCCATTACAACGCCCGGAATATACCGCCAGGCACTGCCAACCGTATATTCGGCGGGAGACAAGTTCTCATAAGCCTGCAATTCTTTCTGCAAGTAATCCAGGGCCTGCTGATACATGGCCGCCTGTTCCCCATCAGCGGTTTGCAGCCATCCAGTATAGCGGTCAATTTCCATATTGAACGCTTCAATGGTTCCCCGAAGACAGGTTTCCTGCCAGCGGTTTCCTTCAGTGTCTTCGGTTTCCGTCCCGCTGGAAAGAGGGGCGTCCGAAAGTCGGGGACTACACGCTACCACCCCAAGCAATCCGAGAAGCATCAACCATTTTTGCGCCTGTTTTTTCATCCCGTTTCTCCTTGAACAGCCAACGTGTGACACAGTATTGATTATAGCACTCTCAAGATGGCCGTTCAGCCCATGCTGACGGAACGCCGCGATTTACGACAGGATTTCCACCACGCCGCGGTCGCCGTCCACGCGCAGGCGCTGGCCGGTGCGGATTTTCTGCGTCGCGCCGCGCACACCCACTACCGCCGGGATGCCATACTCACGCGCCACCACCGAGCCGTGGCTGAGCGTCCCGCCGATTTCCAGCACCAGACCGGCCGCGTTGATGAAGAGCGGCGTCCAGCCAGGGTCGGTGTAAGCCGCCACCAGGATTTCGCCGTGCGACAGTTGTTCCCGCTGCGGGTCGCGCACCACGTGCGCCACGCCTTCCACCACGCCCGACGAGACCGGCGTGCCGGCCAACGCGCCGGGCGGCAGGTCAGCAATCTGATAGGAAACGGAGGGCGTCTCGCCGTCGCTGGTGATGATGACCGGCGGCGTGAATTTCTGGTAATGCGCCAACGCTTCGCGCCGCGGCGCGATGACGGCAGCCCAATCCGTTTCTGCGTCATCCCAGATGGAAAGCAGTTCCGGCCAGCGCAAGAACCAGATGTCGTCGGGCTTGTCCAGTTTGCCCGCCGCGACCAGCATCTCGGCGATGGTGTCGTTGTGGGACGGGCTTTCCAGCCCGTCCCTTTCCAGCCCGTCCGGACAGGCTGGAAAGCCTGTCCTACAGGGGTAAAGCACCCGCTTGACTTCCGCCAGCACACGCACTGCCAGGAACTTGTGATGCTCACGCATGCCGCCGACTTCAGTCAGTACGTGATACAGGCGGTGAAACAAGCGGCGCCGCAAGCCACCCAGCGGCCCGCGTCCGGCAGCGGCCAGCAGTTTCTCGAAGGCGGCCTGGCGTCCGGCTTCCATGGCGCGCCAGCGGGCGCGCTGCGCGCCCGGTTCGGCGTCCAGTTGGGCGGCGATGACCTGCAAGAGAGGCAGCGGGTCTTCGTACCAGTGCGGGGAGGCGATATCGATTTCTGAAGGGCCGCGAGCGCCGTAGCGGGCGATGAAGTCATCCCAGGCGGAAAGGAAAGGCTCTGCGCCATCCAGTTGGGTGGCCTGGGACAGCCAGGCGTGCGCATCGTCGCCGAGCCGCTCGAAGTGCGCCGCCAGCGCCGGGGACTGGCGTGCCAGGTCGGCCAGGTCGCTGACCGCCAGATTCATCTCATTGACCACATTGCCGGGGATGCCCAGCGTGAGGGCTTCGGTTTCCTTGGGGGAAAGATAGCGCCGCGCCAGCCGCGGCAGCAGCCGGCTGACCGCCACCCCGGCGGCCGCTTCGGGCACCCAGTTGAGCAAGAAGGCAAACAGGCCGGG
>JANTFR010000140.1 GCA_024763355.1 Anaerolineales bacterium | reverse complement strand
TGGTTTCGGAAATCAATCGGTAGCGCTCCTCGCTGATACGCAAGGCGGCTGTTCTCTCCTCCACAAGGGATTCGATGTTTCGGTAGCGTTGGATGTTCCGCAGGATGCCGCTCAACATGGTCGCGGCGATATCCAGCACTTGTTCGTTGGTTTCGCTCAACGGTTCCGGGAAAGCCAGGCACAGAATGCCGAGGATTTCACCTTCTACGCTCAGGGGGAGGGCATACCGTCCTTCTTCCGGGCTGGCGACGCCTCGAGTTTCCAGCCATTCCCAGGGGTTGAAGCCTATGGGGAGAGGCGTGTCCCGGTCTTGAGGCATTGGGCTTCCATCTATAAAATGGAGTGCCTCCGCCTCCTCGCAAACAAATAAGGCTACCACCGAGGGGGAGAAAACCGATGTCACCCACTTCAGAAAAGAGGCGCTCTCATTTTGGGGGGAGAGGGTGTTTCCCAAGGTGATGCTGAGACGTTGCAGGGCTTGCAGCCCGGTTTGGGATGAGGTGTGGGGAGTGTGCACGGTTAGATTCGTTGGGTTACATACGTTGGGGAGCGCTAAAGGCGGAAAAAGCGCTGTTGATGGGCGTCCCCAGGCGGGGACCCTGGGTTTCGTCTATCAGGTATTCAAAAACGTTATTGCTGTGATTGCTGCCGCGAGCACTAAGCATGGTGATAGCCCGTCGGATTTCTCCATCAATTTCGGTATACCGCATCAGGAGTATGTTGTCAGCGATGTGGGAAACCCCCCGCCCGGTGAGAGTCAATTCAGGAGCAAAGATATTCCCCATTTCCGTGGTGAGAATGGCGGTAATTCCGTAATCCTTGAACCATTGCACCAGGCTGTAGACAAAATCAAAAAAGCGGCTGTGCCCTCGGTGCGCCGCGGCTTGCAGGTCGCTGATGCTGTCTATCACTACCCGCTGAGCCTGGGTACGCTGGATGGCTTCCAGCATGGTGTACGCATGTTTGTCGAGGTCTAGTTCGACAGGAGATGTGTACGCCAGGTGGAAGGTGCCCTGTTCTTGATGGATGCGAGGGGAAAGCCCAAAATTATCGGCGATGCTCATCAGTTGGCGCGGGTCTTCCTGAAAGGAGATGTAAAGGCTGGATTCCCCCTGGGCGGCCCCGTTAAGCAAAAAGTGAAGCGCGGTTACAGTTTTCCCAATGCCTGGGTCGCCGCTCACCAGGGTAGTCGTGCCCCGCAGTAAACCGCCGGGGAGTAGGCGGTCGTCGAAACCGGGAATTCCAACTGGAACGCGCTGTTGGCTGACGTTGTAGTTGCGGGGTGTTTTCGGCGTGCGGAAACGCGGATAAACCTTGATGCCGTGTGCTGTAATTTCCAGTGAATGTTCGCCGGCGTCGTAATTGCTGCCCCGTAGTTTGATGACCCGCAAACTGCGCAAATCGCGCAGTTCGATAGGCTGGTTGTCGAGGGCAAGAATGCCATCCACAATGGTGCTCTCGATGGTGGTGCTCAATTCGGAACGCTGATATTCCCCCACTAGCAGCGTGGTGCAGGGCATGGATGTCAGCATGGATGCCAGCCGGAAGATGGCGCGCCGGGTGACTGCCTGATGCTCGCTCAAGTCCAGCAAAGAACGGAAACTATCCACCACCAGCAAGCGCGGTTGGTGTTGAATGACGAGTTCCTCGATGCGCCGAATGGCAGAGTCCCCATCTTTCTCCAGAAGGTGGCTCCCCAATTCCTCAAACTGGATGGCAGCGCCAATTTTGTCCATGTCGAAGAAATGGTATTGCTGGATGTACTGCAAAAGACGGGCCTGGGGTTCTGAGACGGTAGAGATGAACAGCGCGGGCATCTCCGCGCTGGCGTTATGGAAGAGTATTTGATTTGCCAGCGTGGTTTTCCCGGTACCCGGTGCGCCGCTGATGAGCACTGTGCTGTTCATCGGCAGCCCGCCGTGCAAGACGGTATCCAGCCCTGGCACGTGTGTGGGGAGTCGCGCAATCATGGGGTTTCTCCTCGCCTGGATAACAGGCGTTGTAGCGTAGCCGAGAAAAGGGAGGCCTCAAATGGCTTGGGGAGAAAAGCATCGGCTCCGGCCAACAGGGCGCGTTCTTCCGCGTTCAGCCAGGTGAAGACCAGGACAGGAATCGCCCGGGTGGCCGGGTCGCTTTTGAGCGTCCGGCACACTTGCAGGCCGTCTTGTCTGGGGAGCAGGATTTCCAGCACGATGAGGTGGGGATGAAGTGTTCGTGCCGCCTCTACCAGGGTTGCCCCGTCCTCCGTGAAATGTAACTGGAATTTGGGCGTAAGGAAGTGACTCAGCGTCCGCCGCATGAAGGGGTCGCGTTCACCAATAAGTAATGTAGGCAATGACATGGAATTTTATCCGTAGAGGATGGGGCCGGTGAGGTAATTGTACTCGATTTTGGGGGCATTTGATACAATGGGATAACCACACGGCAAACCAGCAGGATGTACCGCCCAATTTCTCTGAAAAGGCCCGTCTTTGGCATGACGAAACGTATTCTCAGCATCAGCGACACAATCTCGGATGTGATTTACAGTCCCCGGGCGCGCGCCCGCTTTGCGGATACCGACCTGGTCATCAGTTGCGGCGACCTGCCGTATTACTACGTGGAGTACGTGGTCAGCATGTTGGATACTCCTGTTTTCTTTGTGCGTGGCAACCATGCTAAACTCGTGGAGTACGGCAACGCCGGAGAGCGCACCCATCCGCACGGGGCAATCAACCTGCATCGGCGCGTAGTGCGGCGGGATGGCCTCCTCCTGGCGGGCGTAGAGGGCTCGGTGCGGTACAGCCGGGGCCCTTTTCAGTATACCCAGCAGCAGATGTGGATGCACGTTTTCCATTTGGTGCCCTCCCTGTTGGCGAATCGTTTGCTTTGTGGTCGCTTTCTGGATATCTTCGTCACCCACGCGCCTCCCTGGGGGATTCACGACATGCCCGACTGGCCTCATCAGGGCATCCGCGCTTTTCGTTGGCTGCTGGAGGTCTTCAAGCCGACCTATCACTTCCACGGGCACATCCACCTGTACGGCCCAAAGCCGCACTACCGCAGCCGTTTTGAAGAAACCACCATTATCAATACCTACGGCTATCGCTATCTGGAACTGGAACTCCCCGCCTGACCCCCTGCCCGCCAACTCCTCCCTTCATTGATTTCCTCGCGTGTAAATTTTTCCCCGCTCACCGACAAATCAGCGTGGGGATTTCTGTTCCTCGCAATACGTCCTCCAGCACGCTTCCCCGAATGAGTTCCCGCAGCGGCGGGCGGTTGTAACTGCCGATAAGCAAGAGGTCGCAGCCTTGCCGGGCGGCGGTTTCCAGGATGATGGGGGCCACGGGGCCGCGTTCCTCGAGGTAGGATGCCGTGATGTCAAGATTTTCCAGGTAGGCGCGGGCTGTTGCCTGGGGGTCTCCCTTGACCTGAGGGTTTCTCACCGTCAGGACGGTCAGACGTGTGCCCCATTTGGCAGCCAGGTATGCCCCTACATAAAGCGCCTCGCGGGCCCGCGGGGTATGGTCGAAGGCCAGAAGGGCGTGTTCCATAGATGTGGCCCGCTGGGGGACGGCGAGCACGGGACGCGGACAGCGCCGAATCAGGGTGCGGAAACCGGAACGCCAGCGTTGCCAGAAGCGCGGCCCAGGCACGTAGTTCAACTTCATCACCACCAGGTCAGCCCAGCGGGCGCGGGCGCACACTTCCCGCGCCGGCTTGCCGCTCACTACCGTCAACTCGCCTTGTGCGCCCACCTCGGCGCATTGTTGAGCAAAGGCGCTTTGTAGCATCTGGGGGCGCAGCAAACGGGCCGCTTGTTCATCGGGAACCACGTGAAGGCCGCGCAGCAGACTCCCATCGTGGCGGGCGAAAACCAGGGCCTGTTTTACCGCCTGCCAGCCGGCATCGTCACCTTTAACAGGAATCAGAATGGCATCGAAAAGCCGCTTCTCGTTGCCTTTCGCACGCCGCCATTCGCCGGGGGGCGGCCCGCTTTCCATGGGGTCGGGCAGCATCAAATCGTAGATACGCTCGGCGGCGCGCTGGAGACCGTACTGCACGCGGTGGGTAAAGCGCGCTCGCAAGTCGCCGGCGGCCTCCTCGGGGGTCACGTGCCACCCCAAACGCCGGCGGATTTCCTCCTGGTGCTCTACCAGCCACAGGTACAGGTCGGTTTCGGTGCGTCCCGGAAAATCGCGCAGCATCCCCCGGCGGCGGATGACCTTCACGACCGGCATGTATACGTTGTCGTACCAGGAGGCCAGCGCCTGCTCGATGGAGATTTCCCGTTTCTTTTCCAATCCCAAAAAATAGCGGTGGACCCGGATGTATTCCTCCAATAACTCGTATTTGCCTGGTTCGGTCACCAGCAGGTCGGCCTGGGGACGCACCTTGTCAATGGGCATCCGCTCCAGAAAGCGTACGTATTCTCCTTTGATGATGATGTCATCCGGCTCGTCCTCGGGGGAGATGGGGACTTTCGTCTCCACCTCGGTGACGTATGCCTGGATGTGCTTTGCCCCGTGGCGGCGGGCTACGGAGACGCGGTGGTTGCCGTCTTTGACGAAGTAGGCACCTCCCACTTTGTAGACCTCGATAGGTGGCAGGCCGCGCATTCCGCTGGCCTTCAGGTTGACGCGAGTCCAGCGCTGCTCGTCCACGTGGGCGCGAGGCAGGAAGTTGCGCGTGAAATCTGTGTAGCGTCCCACGCTTCCTACGATGGCATCCAGCGGGATTTCCTGAAGGCCGCGGGCCTGGCCATCCACGGCGCGCAACTTCCGACGCACCTCCTCGAAGGAGAGCAAATCCGCCGATTGCCCGCGCAGCCGCGCCAGGAGGGTCTCCAGGGCGGCCTGGCGACGCGCCTCGCGAAAGTCCTCCAGGGCGATGTTGTAGGGTACAAGTCGGTCGCGGCTCATGATTTGGAGGCAGAGACAGGACGGCGGTAGTAGGCAAGGGTAGCCGTGCGCAGAAAGTACCACACGTTGAGCGCTACCCACAGCACCATGCCAAGAATTTTGGCCGCGGCGCGTAACTGCACTACGGGTTCGGATGCGGTAACCAGGAGAATCACCTGTGCGAAGGATTGCAAACTGTAATACAATACCAGCAGGTACATCAGCGCGCTGCGCGCCCGGTCGTCGCCGGCAAATGCGCCCAGAGCGGCGAAAACAATCATCGCCCCCAGCCCGGCAGTCAACAGCGCCGTGCCCCCGCCCGTTTGTGGTTTGGTTTGCAGGACCCACAGCACGGCAGCCAGCACGGGGGCAAAGCCGGAGATGAGTGCATCTGCTAAACTGAGCAAAGTCACGCCCATCGGGCGCGGGGGACGCTGGGGAGGAAGTTCCATACGCTGATTGTACCCCAGTTTGGGTGTTGGGTATCAGGTGTCAGGTATCAAGTGCGGCGTGTGAGTGTGCGACGTGCGCCCTCCCTCCACCTCACCCTCTCATCACCTCACCTCCCCACCTCCTCACCCTATTACCTCACCTTCTCACCCCATTCCCCCATCACCTTCTCATCTCCTATGAAACCTCTCCCCTCTCTCCTCCTCCTGATTGCTCTCCTCTTGACCGGATGCCGGACTGCCCCCGCGGCTGCTCCCGTTTCCCCTACCGTTGCCGCCCCCGAAACGCTTTCGCTCCCCGCGGCCACCGTGACGCGAGTACCGCCTACGGAAACGCCTCTCCCCGCGGCGACCGCCCTGCCCCGCCTGTCGGAAACGCCCGTCACTCTCCTGCCCCTGGACGGCCCCGCCGCGGAGCGCAAAGCCGAGTATTCCGGAATGGCCTGGTATGGCGATAATCTCATCCTCCTGCCGCAGTATCCCAACCGCTTCGCCGCCGAGACGGAGGACGCGGATGGGGCGGTTTTCGTCCTGGCGAAAGGCGAAATCCTGGCTGCTCTGGATGCTTCCCCCGTTGGGACTCTCACGCCCCGCCCCGTACCCCTGGTGTGGGATGACCTCCCCCCCAAGGTGCTCGGCTTCGAGGGTTTCGAGGCGATTGCCTTCGATGGCGAGACGGTGTACTTGACCATCGAAGCCTCCGGCGGGCGGATGAAGGGCTACCTGGTGCGCGGCACGCTGGAACCCGATTTGAGCCTCCTGCGCGTGGATGTCTCCACCCTGACGCAAATCCCCCTGCCTGCCAATGTCCCTAACAAGAGCGATGAGGCCCTGCTGGTTTTGCCGGACGGCAACGTGGCATCTTTCTACGAGGTCAACGGAGCGCAACTTAACCCCGACCCCGCCGCCCTGGTCTTCTCCCCGGCGCTGGAGATGCTTGCAAGCGTGCCTTTCCCCCGCCTGGAATACCGCTTTACCGATGTCACCCCTCTGGATGGGAAGGGCGTCTTCTGGGGCATCAACTACTTCTACCCCGGCGATGTGGAGCAGCGCACCGACGATGACCCCCTGGCGGCGCGTTACGGCCTGGGAGAGAGTCACGTGCCGGGCGGCCCCGTCGAGCGCCTGGTCGCCCTCCACTGGGCGGATGACGGCGTCACTCTCCTCGACGAAGCGCCCCGTTACCTGCAACTGCGCTCCGACGGCGAAGCGCGCAACTGGGAGGGCATCGTCCGTCTCGACGACCGCGGTTTCCTCCTGGCGACGGACAAATATCCGGAGACGCTTCTGGGCTTCGTCTCAGCGCCCTGACCACCTCTGGGGGCGAGGTTCGCATACTATCGTTCTCAAGGCATACCTCAACGAAGGAAAAGAAACGTTATGGATTTTTCCATTCCTGAAACTACGCAAATCATTTTGGATATGATTGCCCCTTTCATGGAGCAGGAAGTGTACCCTCTGGAACCGTACCTTTTGCGGGAAGAATTTTCGACTCTGGAAGCGGAAATCGAGCAAAAGCGCCGGAAGGTCAAACAGATGGGGTTGTGGGGGCCGGCTCAACCCAAAGAGTACGGCGGGATGGGGC